>NZ_JCAXDU010000010.1:0-200553 GCF_059759155.1 Rhodococcus sp. GQ147 | reverse complement strand
CTCATTGGGCTGGAGATGGCGGAAGCGGCTCGACGACGTGGCTTCGAAGTTCTTCTGATGACGCGGTCGCGGGTGATGAGTTCTCTCGACCCGGAGATGAGTGACCTTGTGGAGAAGGAACTCACTGCTGCTGGAGTGCATGTTGTCACCGGCACTACCGTGACGGGACTAAAAGTGAACCCAACTACCGGCACAGTCACGCACGCGTACGCCAGTGATGGCAACACCTATCAATGTGATCTGCTGGTCTCCGCCCTTGGAGTCATGCCGTCTACGAACTTCATTCCTGCCGGATCGGTACCGCTCGGGCGACATGGCGGGATCCAAGCCGAGCCTGACGGCTCGGTAATCCCCCACGTCTGGGCCGCAGGGGATTGTTGTGAGGCCCGCCACCGCGTCACCGGACAGTGGTCATACATTCCGTTGGGTACGCACGCCAACAAGCAGGGGCGTGTAGTGGGACAGAATCTGTTCGGTGCCGAAACCCGATTCGATGGGGTGCTAGGTACCGCGATCACTCGATTCTCGATCGACGACAGCTATGTCGAGATCGGCCGGACGGGCCTGAGCTCGCGAGAGGCCGAACACGCAGGGATAAGTGTCTCGGCACTGTCGACCTCGGGTCGTACGGCAAGCGGGTACATGCCCGAGGCTGCACCGATCACGACGCGCATCATCGCAGAAACCTCCACGCGAAAAGTCGTTGGCGCGCAGATCGTTGGAGGCCGCGGGGCGGCGAAGCGTATCGACACCGTCGCCACAGCAATTTGGGGAGCACAAACCGTCGACGACCTAGCCGGCATGGATCTGTCGTATGCCCCTCCCTTCGCGACAGTGTGGGAGGCAGTGCAGCTTGCCGCTCGCCGCCTGGCCGACCGTATGTAGTCAGAAATTTTTCTGTAAGCGGTCTGCAGCAGCGGCACTTGTTTCACCCTGGGCGAGACGGCTATCCCTCAAGTTTTTTCGGACCGAGTGTGAGAATCTTAGTGGTATGGCAAATTTATCAATAACTGAAACCGTCAACGGGGAAACTCGGTCGCACGGGTCGTCGACTGTCCGTGACGGAGTCGATCAGGTGATCGAACAATGGAATCGGGAACGTCCGGACATCGATGTCACTTCGATGGGGATCGTTACGCGAATCTGGCGTATCGCACGTCATCTCGAGCGACATCGGGAAAAGAACCTCGCCGCATGGAACACGGATCGTGGCACGGTTGACATACTGAGCATGCTCAGAAGGTCAGGAGAACCGTATCGCCGTACCGCTGGGGATCTGACCAGGCATTCGTTGATCACCTCAGGAGGGGTGTCGCAGCGCCTTGAGAAACTAGAACGCGCTGGTCTGGTGACCCGTCGGGTGGATGCCGAGGACCGTCGCAGGGTCGAGGTTGAGTTGACCCCTAAGGGCGTCGAACTCGTCGACTCCGTCTTTGGCGACGTCATGGACCGCGATACGGGGACGCTAGCGGATGCGCTCAATGCAGATGAGCGCCAGATGCTGATGATCCTCTTGCGGAAGTTGCTTGCCTCGCTGGAGCCGGTCGAGACCGCAGGGGCCTAACCGCCGGTTGTGCGTTCCTGGGTTCTGCCAGGTCTCCAAAACTCTTAGTAAGAAATAATTGACGACTAAGAGGAACGCCGATAGAGTCATTCATGTAATCCACATCACGTCCCAGGAGGGTAAACATGAGCGGTCCCATGACAGGAATCCGAGTGCTCGACTTGTGTTCTATGATGTCCGGCCCTTGGGCAACCGACATCCTCGGTGACCAGGGCGCGGATGTCATCAAGGTCGAGGTTCCCGGCAAGGGCGACCACGTGCGTGAACTGGCGAATCAGTCGAACGGAATGTCGGCAATGTTCGTCAACGTCAACCGATCTAAGCGTTCGCTGACACTTGATCTGAAGAACCCCGAAGGTGTCGCGGTGTTCCGCCGGCTGGTGGCTTCGGCTGATGTCGTGGTGCAGAATCTCCGTCCGGGAGTTGTCGAACGTCTGGGCGTTGGCTACGACGATCTCGTCGAATACAACCCCAACTTGGTGTATCTCTCGATCAGTGGATTCGGTGAGCGTGGTCCGGCCTCCAATCAGCGCGTATACGACTCGCTGATCCAAGCCCTCAGTGGACTGACAACGGTGCAGGCGGGATCCGACAAGGAACGCCCCCGATTGATCCGAACGATCCTGCCCGACAAGCTCACCGCCATCGTCGGGGCGCAGGCCATCTGCGCTGCACTATACGCCCGACAGCAGACCGGACACGGTCAGCACATCCGGTTGTCGATGCTCGATGCGATTCTTTCGTTCTTGTGGGCGTCGGACATGGGTGCTTACACCTTCACTGACAAGCCGGTTCCGCTGGAAGAAGATGGCAGCTTCATCGACCTCATCTACCAGACCAAGGACGGTTACATCACCGTTGCGACGAACACCAATGGTGAGTGGATCAGCATGTGCCAGGCCCTCGGTCACCCTGAATGGACCGAAGACGAACGGTTCTCCACTCCGGCCGGCCGCACCAAGTACATCAATGAACGACTTGAGCTTATTCAGAGTGTCCTGATCACCAAGACCTCGGCGGAGTGGATCGAGGCGTTGAATGCACACGATGTTCCTTCCGCGCCGATTCTGAAGCGCTCAGAAGTGATCGTTCACCCCCAGGTTGAAGCGTCCGAGACGATCATCGAATACCAGCACGAAGTCGCTGGCGGTATTCGTCAGACTCGTGTACCTGCCAGGTTCCTTGGTACGCCCCCGGAGACTCCGCGTGGCGCTCCGCGACTGGGAGAGCATAACTCCGAGATTCTGTCCGAAGCTGGTTTCGACGCCGACGAAATCGTCGCTCTTGTAGAAGCGAAGATCATTGGCAACGAACAGGATCCGGTCCCGGCCTGACCAACGTTTCTAGGTCAACACGAGCACAGAAGGAAGAGTGGGCATGAGTACCAAATTGATCATCGGAGCAGATAAGGGAATTGCACACGCAATCGCCGTCGCGCTTCATGAGCGGGGTGACAACGTTCTTGCTGCTACATTGGGCGACGGCGAGGATCTTGTTGCGAAAGGAATTGCTGTAGCACCTAATACGGATGTCACCTCAGACGACGCAGTTGCAGCACTTGCCAAGCGAGTGGCAAACGACGACCTCGAATTAGCTTGGCTTGTACACGTCGCCGGCGTTATGTTCCTTGACACGCTCGATACCGTCGATTACGACGACGTGCGTCGGCAGTTCGAGATCAATACGCTAGGCCCCTTGCGCACAGTTCGTGCCCTCCGTGACAGACTTGCGTCAGGCGCCAAGGTCGGTGTCTTCACCAGCCGCGTCGGATCGTTGAACGACAACACCAGCGGTGGCGACTACGCCTATCGCATCTCCAAGGCCGCCGCCAATATGGTTGCTCGAAATTTGGCCGTCGACCTCGGAAAACAGGGCGTAGCGGTTCAGGCTCTCCACCCGGGGCTGGTCAACACCAATCTGCTCGATGTTATGAACCCCGAGGACAAGGAGAAGGCATCTTCCGTCCTTGTTACGCCCGAGTCTGCAGCCGCCGGGATCATTTCAGTACTCGACGGACTGACCATCGAGCAAGCCGGTCGTTTTCAGCACGGAAACGGCGACATTCTGCCCTGGTGACCTCTGCGTGGCCTACATCACCGGTACACGGCTCACCTTCCGGAACAGACAAAGGAGTCTCACATGATCACCTTGTACCGTTTTATCCCGGCATGGGACCTTCCCTGTATCAGTCCGTTCGTCACTAAGGTTGCCAACTACCTGGCTATGACGAATCAGCCGTACGAAATGGTGGAGCAGGACCTGACCACCCTGGGACAGGATTCGCCCACAGCAAAGCTTCCGCGAATCGTCGACTCGGATGGCACGGAACTCAACGACTCAAGCCGCATCGTTGCCTACCTCAAAGACAAGTATGGGGACAAGCTTGATGCGAACCTGACACCGGCACAGCATGCAGTTGGACTCGCCTTTCAACGTCTCATCGAAGAGCACTTCTACTTCGTAAACATTCTGCAGTCCCGCTGGCGGTACAAGGAAGCGTTCCAGGAATACATCCCCATCCTCGCTCCGGGAGTGGACGTTACTCCGGAGCTTGCCGAATTCCTTGAGAGCTACCGGCAGAAGATCGCGGCCGAGCAGGTCGGACAAGGCACCGGATTGCTGCCCGACCACCAAGTTCTCGAGCGTTTCAAGGCAGATATCGATGCACTCGATGCTCATCTGGGACAGAACAACTTCCTGCTCGGTGACGAGCCCTCCTCCTACGATGCCACCGTCTATGCGGCGCTGCGACACACCACCGATGTTCATTGGGACTGGGAGGGCCGCAACTACGCCCGGAAGAAGGCCAATATCATTGCGTACAACGACCGCATGCGTGAGCGATACAACATCTGACGTAGAGGATCCCTCGTGATCGATCTGTACTACGACCTGACCCCTAACGGTCGCAAAGCGCACATGGCACTCGAGGAGTTGAGTCTGCCCTATTCGGTGCACTGGGTCGATGTGAAGAAGGGGCATCAATTCGCGCCGAGCTTCACCGCGATCAATCCCAACAACAAAATCCCGGCGATTGTCGATCACGATGGTCCTGGTGGACGACCTGTAAGAGTGTTCGAGTCGGGTGCCATCCTGATGTACTTGGCGGAGAAGACAGGCCAACTGTTGCCGGTTGATTCGCGTGAACGTTGGGAGGCAACGTGCTGGGTGTTCTGGCAAGTTGCCAATCAAGGACCTGGTGCCGGCAATGCAGCCCATTTTGTTCAGTACGCGCCGTCGGTTGGAATCGTTGACGAGTACGCGACGGCCCGTTATCAAGCTGAGGTCCGACGATGCTGTCGCGTACTCGATGAACGTCTCGATGGGCGTGAGTTCCTCGTAGGAGATGATTTCACGGTCGCAGACATTGCCTGTTTTCCCTGGACACGAGTCCTGCGCGGCCAGAATGTCGACATAGGTGACTACCCAAATCTGGCCGACTGGTCGAACAGGATCGCGCAGCGGCCCTCTGCAAAAGCCAAGATCTCTGTCCCGGACCATGATGTGAGTCCGCCGACAGGATTGTCCGACAATGCATATGCGGCGTTGTTCGGGGTGGATCCTCGCGAAGTATCCGCTAGGACAGCAGCCGATGACTCTCATTCAGAAAGCAGACCATGACCATCTCAGCCGACAAGACACTTACGAGCCCACGGCTGACGATCGACGGATCGTCCCGCGACTCTGGCGAGAAATTATCAGTGATCAATCCCGCTACCGGCGAACCCTTCATCGAGGTTCCGAGCGCCTCTATCGAGCAGTTGGACGAGGCTGTATCTGCGGCGAATCGCGCTTTCAAGTCCTGGAGCACGACACCGCTGAAAGAACGTCAGGCGAAGATTCAGGAGGTTGGCCAGGTTGTTCGTGACAACCTGGACGAGCTTGCAACGCTGGTAATGCGCGAGCAGGGTAAGCCCATTGCCAATGCTCGGGGCGAGGTCATGGCCTCGTTGAGGCAGGTCGAGGTCTTCGGATCCATCGAGCTTGAACCCGAGGTGCTGCGGGACGACGAAAACGGTCGCGTTGTCCTAAGCTTCGACCCTATTGGGGTCGTTGGCGCTATCACCGTATGGAACTATCCGCTACTGGCGGCGATGTTCAAGCTGGTACCAGGTCTGGTTGCAGGCAACACCGTCATTATTAAGCCATCGCCGTACACGCCGCTCTCGACCTTGCGATTGGGGGAGCTGCTTCAGGGAGTGCTCCCGGACGGGGTTCTCCAGGTGCTATCGGGAGGTGACGAGCTCGGGAAAGCACTCGTTCAGCATCCTGAGGTGCAGAAGATTTCGTTTACCGGCTCGGTGCCGACGGGCAAGGCAATCATGGCGTCGGCTGCTGCCACCCTAAAGAGGGTAACCCTTGAACTCGGTGGCAACGATGCAGGGATCGTTCTTGAGGACGCAGATCCGGATGTCATCGGTGCAGACCTGTTCTGGGCGGCCTTCTCCAATTCGGGGCAGGTCTGCGCAGCACTCAAACGTCTGTACGTTCCCGAGGACAAGTTGGACGTCTATTGTGAGGCGATCGCCCGCGAGGCAGCTAAAGTCGTGGTTGGTCCCGGCGACAAGGAAGGTGTGACTGCTGGACCCGTACAGAACGCGGCCCAACTTGAACAAGTGAAGCGGCTTGCCGAAGCCGCCCAAAGTGGTGGCGGCGAAATCGTCTTTCAGGGGGATGTCCCTGAGGGGCCCGGGTATTGGTTTCCGACGACTATCGTCAAGGGCCTCAGCGAAGGAAACGCGTTGGTCGACGAAGAACCATTCGGACCGATCCTGCCCATCCTCACCTACCGCGACCTGGATGATGCGATCGAGCGGGCGAACGCTACGGTTTACGGCCTAGGCGCTTCCGTCTGGACGTCGGATCCTGATGGCGCGGTCGAGATTGCAGAGCGACTCGAAGCGGGTTCGGTGTGGATCAATCAGCATCCGGTCGTCACTGCCACCATCCCGTTCGGAGGCGTCAAACAATCCGGCGTCGGCGTCGAGGGATCGATTCTCGGATTGAAGGCATACACGAACCCTCGCGTGCTCAATATCAAGCGCTGATCAGGCGGTCTCGAACTGTTGCGATGAGCGACTAACGCCTCTCCTCGGAGAGAACATTCAACGTCCCGTGTCGGTCCAGGTGAAGCCGGCCGGCACGGGACGTCCCCCAGCCCGGCCCGATAGCCGGTTCACAAGTCCATGTTTGCCAGGAAGGATCGGCGATGTCATCGATGCTGTCCGACGAGACGGGGATCCTTTCAAATACCACCCGTTGGGTAGGGCAGATGGATGGAGGCGGAATCGGCTACTTGAAGCTAGAGAAGAGACGCCAAGTCGGGTCGGTGAAACTAGCAGAAATCGGCGGAGATTCCGGCGATGAGTTCTCTGATAAGGAGCCTTGCGACTCTGCTGGTGAGATCGAGCTTATGCTGCAGCTATCGGGCCGCTCTGCGATACGACAAGATGGGCGGCAAGTAGCCCTGACTCCGGGCGATTTTTCGATCATTAATGTATGCGGCCCGTACAAGATAAATTTTGAAACTCGTTATAGGTGCCTAATAGCGTACATTCGTACTGATTTCGTACCCATCAAGCCGAATGAACTTCGCTTGCTGACCGCAACGCGTGTGCCGGGGCACGGTGGATTAGGAAAGCTTGCTGCGCAATTTCTGATCAATGTAGCGGAGCAAGCGCTGATCAGTGATCTGCAAGCAAATCATGATTTATCTAACGCAATTATCAACATAATTACAGCTGCGCTGCTCGCACAGGCTCGTCCTGAATCGCGCGAGACGGTCGGCCCGCGTCGTCTAGCGCTCTTGCACCAGACTAGAGCATTCATCGAAGCACGCTTGGATGATCCTGAACTCAGTCCCGCTGTGGTCGCACGGGCGCATCATATCTCAGTGCGCTATCTACAGAAGCTTTTCGAGTCAGAGGGGACTACTGTGAGTGACTGGATCAAGCGACGGCGACTTGAGCGCTGCAAAATTGAACTTATTGATCCAAAATTTGAGTCCGAATCCATCGGCATGATCGCCGCACGTTGGGGTTTCACGGATTCTTCGTATTTTTCTCGCGTATTTAAAATGAACTTCGGCATCGCTCCACGAGAATTTCGTGTTGATGCTGCAAGCGTGGAATGATTTCCACGGCATCTAGGAAAAATATTCTGAAGCAGAATGAAGGGCGATGGTTAACGATTGTGTCGTCAAGTCGGTTGTTGTCGTTGGGCAACCGGAAGAACTGGTACATATGTTGCTCGTCAACTTTCATCAATCAAGAATCCTAGATGGCGCTTGTTCGCGACCTAGCCTCGATCTTTCTTGAGTCCGGTGCGCCGGCCTGAGCGTCTTCGGATTGGATGTGGAGACCGCGGATCCGGTGTGCGTCCACGATCGACTACCCGACACGGTCGGGTGACGTCGGGGTCCACGGCCCCGAGCTGAGTGTCCTTTCGTCTCGATGAAGAAGATACGTGCAGGTCAAGCAGGTGCAGGTAGCGCTGCAAGCCTGTTCAAGCCGGCCACGAGAACATCGGCACCAGGAGCCGTCGCGGCCAGCCGCAGACGAACACGACGGGCATGCCGGGCGATCTTCCCGGCGATCGACAGCACCCGCAGCCGTAGTCGTTTCGGTTCCCACCGCCGCGCCGGAGTGTCGGTGAACGCGAGCATCTGCATCCACGCGGTCAGCTCGCATGCGAGTTGCACGAGCGCGAGCCAGATCCGGTTCTGGTCGTAGCCGTGCAGCGGAAGATTCTGTAGTCCGGTGACTTTCGCTGTCCGGATCCGGTCCTCACACCGAGCCCGCCGCCGGTGCCGCAGCTCCAGATCCGGAAGTTGCCCTCTGCGGGTGTTGGTGATGAACGCGGTCAGGCGCAGGCCGTCGCGGTCGGTGAACCGCAACTGCGCACCCGGATGTGGGCGTTCCTTGCGGACGATCACGCGCATGCCTTTCGGCCACGTGGACAGGTCGAGCAGGTCGGTGATCTCGGTGACCCAGGCCCCGTCGCGGACCTGCCCGTCGGCGTCGTAGGCCGGGGTCCACGCCTGTTCGGGGACCAGATCGATTGCTTCGGCGTGGGTGTCGGTCAACCCGAATCCAACCGAGTACGAGAGCCTGCGCTTGGTCAGATACTCGATCAGTTGGTGGGTGCCGCCGGCACCGTCGATCCGGACCAGCACCTTCTTCCCGACCCGATATCCCGGATCGAACGGCAGCTGCGCCAGTGCGTCCTGCACGACGGTGATGTGGTCGGTGGCGGTGTTCGACCCGGCGTTGCCCGGACGCAGCAGCATCGCGACGGGTTCACCGGTGCCGTGCTCACCGTGGTCGACGAACGCACACAGTGGATGAAACCCGTAGCTGCGTTTGAAGGTCGGGGCAGCGTGTTCTTTGTCCGAGTGGGCGGTGACGAGGGTGGCATCGATGTCGATGACCAGTGGTTTCTGCTCGTCGATGGTGTGATCCGGTGCCGCGGAGCCGGCGGCGGTCCAGCTGTGAGCGCGAGCAGTGGCCCGGGCCCGACCGATCGCGGCCAGTGCGGTATCGGCGTCGGCGGCCAACACACCGATCAGGCGGGAGACGGTCGGATCGGACGCCACCGCACCGAACAGTTCGGGGTGAGCGCGTAGTTGTGCGATGTCGGCGAGACAGTCCCCACCGACCGCCAGGGAGACGGCCAGATCGAGCAGGATCTTGCCGGGATCGTGGCGTGCCAACGGTTTCCGGAACCGGGCGAGCTCGGTCGTCAATGCCGTGGTGAGGCCGGCTTTCTCTGCGGTGCGGAGCAGCAGGACGGATCCGGCGTGCGACACGATGCCGGTTCCGGTGGCCGATGCGGACACGTGTGGGTAGGGGACGTAGACTTGCTCACCTGAATGGTGCTCCTCGAACTGGTTGAAACTCGACCCTCAGCAAGTCGAATTATCCCAGTTCAGGGCACCATTCTTCGTCTTCGACACAGCCGCCCGATCAATCAGCACGAAAGCGCGAGGTTACGGAGCCAGACTATCGCGCTCATGGGTCGCGGCTGCGCGATGACCGCCTTGTAGAAGGGAGTGAGCTCCTGGCACAGGCTTCCGGACCCGTCGTCCAGGAGAATCGACAAATCATCTGTCACACAACAGCGGACACACATCTGTTGACGAAACAGATGGTCCTCGTTCCCACATCGAGTGCAGTAGAAGCTTCGAGGTATCTCTGCGCAATCCGCACAGATCGGCCGATCATCCGGGTCCAGGCCCGGCAGGAGTCGTTCACGGGAGCATCCCGGGCACATTCCACGTTTGCCGATTGCACGGTGGTAACACCGGCTACACACCACGCCCTCCGGCCACCGCCAGTAGACCCGGACATGACGATCGCACCGGGCGCATGGTGTGGCTGACATGTCTACTCCGCCGGACGGATCCGTGCCCGCTTCGGTCTGATCGTGCTGTTCAGATCCACTACGCCGCCACCACCACCGCCGCCTGCTGCCGTGGTTCTGCGGCTCGGGGTCGCCTCGATGCGGAACTGGCACAGATCTTCCACCGAGCAGTCGAGCGCATCGCATAGTGCGCCCAGCAGGGCCAGAGACATTCGATCCGGTCGCTGGCCGAGCATTCGATACAGCTGAGACGGGGAGAGGTCGATTCCGCGCTCGACCAACAGCGGTATGAGTTCCGAGATATTGTTCAAACCCCGCGCTGCCATAATTTCCCGGAGGCGCCACGAATATTCAACTCGTCGATTCACGATTCCTCCTTTCGTCCGGACCCTGTCGGACCGCTCGTCCCGCAATGCGCTCGAAAGCGTTCTGGACGACACGTGTGCGGTAGTCGGATGATACGTGCGTGTAGATCGACGTGGTGCTTGCGTGTTCGTGCCCGACTTGCTCCTGCACGAACCGCGCCTCATAACCGTATTCGATGAGATGGCTGACGTAGGATCGGCGGAGCGAATGAAAGTCGATGCCCGAGGCGAGACCGAGCTCCTTGCGGAATTGGTTGAACGTGTTGGATACCGAGCCCAGCGCGATACGGCTGCTGCGTTCCGTGCACCACAGGGCAGGGTTGTCCTCGTGTGATACTCGGGGCCGAATATCCTCGATCCATTGGACCAGACTCTCGACCGCCCAGTCCATCTCGGGAACGGTCAGGACACTTCGACGCTTCGGCGGGGAGCCCTTCATCGCCTTCCCGTACCGCACGTACAGAACGCCGTATCGACCGAACGAGGGAGCTTTCGGATTGAATCCGAAGTCGATCGTGTCGAGCATACGAACTTCGTTTCTGCGAAGTCCCCAGGCGTACGCCACCTTGAGCAGCACCGCGTCCCGAAAAGCTGGGATGGCTCCTTTCCTTCCCTGGGTCAGGATGCGTTCGACGCGATTGTCGGCGTGGTCGAAAAGGTCCTGAACTTCCTCCCAGGTCAGGGCTCGTTTCTTCGGTCGAGCGATCGCGTCCTGGGTGTGGCGGGCGGTATTCCATTCGTGGCAGACCTGGGTGGGGTGAGTTCCGAATCGTTCCTCGCATGCTTCGGACCATCCATATGCAGGATCGACGAGATATGCCAAGAACGCCCGCAGTGCCAGTTGATAGCCCAAAAGTGTGCTCTGCGCCAAGCCGTGGATCGCCCGACGCTGCATGAAGAATTCGTCGACATCGGCAGCGGACCATTCCCACGGCTCACTGCCGGCAAAGGCGTGAAAGCGGCGGACGATCGCCTCTCGTGCGTTGACGGTACCGAAGCCCAGATTGCGACTGAGTTGCTGGTTTCGCCATCCGTCGAGCATGGCCTGAAAGACCTGCTCTTCGGGTCGGAGCAGTGCCACACCGTCGGCAAGGTGCAGCGACGCATCCCCAGGTCCACGGCGATCCGAACGACCCATGGAGACCCCCTCGCATTGTGCGCGAAATATTCGCACATAATGCGAATGTGGGTCAAGGTCGCCAGGTCAGAAGGGTGGAGAGGATCCACTGACCGGGTGAACATCCCCCGTGCGAGCGTGGGATAGCGGGATTCGGCGAGGAGGCGGAGCTCGGCAGATGGGTAGGGAATCCGCAGTTCAGCGCCTGCGTGAGTCGGTCGACACGGAGTGGTTGTCTCGTTCCGCCATGTGGACGTCACGGGTTCGCATGTCGCGCAACTCGTGACGCTTGATCATGGATAACCCCGATTATCCATCAAATGCGGAAGGGGTGATGGTGGCCGGTGGGCCGTAGAAACACTCCGGGGCGTGATGCCTTCGCGGTGCCCGACGCGCTGTCGGACATAGAGGTGTCCCATGCGCGCGGTCGCCCCGGCAGCATGGCGTTGCTCTGTAACGGACACGGCATTCGCGTGTCACTGCGACTCGGTGGCGGTCGATACGCAGTGATCGGACCAGTGGCTGGAATCGCCGTCGGGAACGGCTTCGCGGAGTCCCGCCCGAGACTGGGGGTCGGATCGACTTTCCGGAGACGCCGCGCCCGGCATCGACGATCGGGGCAGACGGATCGGTCATCGCTTGCAACGTCCGAAAGTCGCTAGTTAACATAACGAGGCATTATCGGCCGCATCGCTTTGTCGATCTTTTGACCACAGGTGATTACGAGGTCGCCGTCGACTCCTCCGTCCCACCCGGTGTCGTCACCGCTTCCGCGGTCATCAGACGCGTGATCTCCTCCCGGTCCGCCTGCGACGGCAGTCCCCACCCGTCTCGGTAGCCGTACAGCTCCCGCAGGGTGACGGCGCGTCGATTGCCGTCGGCGATCTCGATGTCGTCGACAGTGATGAGGCCGGGATGCGCCACACCCGTCGCCTGCGCGATCTTGAACACGTCGCGGCGGAGGGCTTCGATGTAGTCGGCGACGCGGTCGGCCTTGGTCGGGACGTCGAGTCCTCGGGTGAGCCAACGGTTCTGCGTCGCCACGCCGGTGGGGCACCGGTCGGTATGGCATTTCTGCGCCTGGATGCATCCGATCGAGAACATCGGTTCGCGGGCGACGTTGACCATGTCGCATCCGAGCGCCATCGCCACCACCGCGTTGTCGGGCAGGCCGAGTTTGCCGGCACCGATGAAGGTGACGTCGTCGGTCAAGCCGGCTTCGGCGAATGTCGCGTAGACCCGCGCGAAGCCGCTGCGGAACGGAAGCGATACGGCGTCGGCGAACACCAATGGTGCAGCGCCGGTTCCACCTTCGCCGCCGTCGATGGTGACGAAGTCGACTCCGCGGTCGGTCTCGCTCATCTGGCGTGTGAGTTCGTCCCAGAAGGTCGTGTCGCCCACGGCGGACTTGATCCCCACGGGAAGTCCCGTTTCGGCTGCGAGCAGTTCGACCCAGTCGAGCAGGCTGTCGATGTCGTGGAACTCCGTGTGGCGCGACGGGCTCACGCAGTCCTTGCCGACGGGGATTCCACGGACCTCGGCGATCTCCGGGGTGACCTTGGCTCCGGGTAGCAATCCGCCCAGTCCGGGCTTGGCGCCTTGGCTGAGTTTGATCTCCAGGGCACGCACGGGTGCCGATTCGACGACCCGCTTCAGTCGTGCGAGGTCGAAGTGTCCGTCCTCGTCGCGGCACCCGAAATAGCCGGTGCCGATCTGGAAGATCAATTCTCCGCTGTTGCGGTGGTACGTCGTCAGGCCGCCTTCACCGGTGTTCTGCAGGCATCCGGCCGTCCCGGCACCCCGGTTGAGTGCTTCCACGGCGGCACCGGACAGCGAACCGAAGCTCATCGCCGAGATGTTGACGAACGACTCGGGACGGAAGGCCCGGGTACGTCCCCGGGCAGCGCCGAGCACCTTCGCGGACGGGAGCGACACCTTGTCGCCCCCGTGAGGGGCACTCGACGGCGGCAGGTCCGAGAACGTGCGGTGCTTGATGATCGTGTACCCGTCGGTGTACTCGATGTCGTTGTCGCTGCCGAATCCGAAGGTGTTGGTGACGTTCTTCGACGAAGCGTATATCCACCGGCGCTGATCGCGGTTGAACGGCCGTTCCTCGTTGTTGTTCGTCGTGATGTACTGCCGCAGTTCGGGTCCCAGCGACTCCAGCAGATAGCGACCGTGCCCGAGAATCGGGAAGTTGCGTAGCAGCGAATGGCGCTTCTGCACAAGATCGTAGGCACCGACAGCGGCCGCCGCAGCGGCCGGGATTCCGAGCATTTTCGACCGTCCCATTTCCCGAGAGTACGTCCGGGTGGGGGCTGCGCGATGCGGGTCCGGGCGTAATCGTCGACCCGTTTCGGCAGGCGGCGGACCGGGGTACTCCTCGGCAAACCGTGCGTGGGGAGAGGTGATCGAATGCGGAACCGTGACCGGCGGGCCGACTACGACGAAGGCGACCTCGAGGTCGAAGACCGGAAGAAGGCCGCAGCGGGTGTCACCGGCGTCGCCGTGGCGGTGAAGCGATCCCTCGAGCAGATGGGGCTGGTGCGTTCGGTCGAGACACTGCTCGAGTTGAACCAGGCCGAAGGGTTCGACTGCCCGAGTTGCGCGTGGCCCGACCCGGACCCCGGTCATCGCAAGATCGCCGAGTTCTGCGAGAACGGCGCCAAGGCCGTCGCCGAGGAAGGCACCAAGCGACGTGCCGACCCGAGCTTCTTCGCCAGGTACAGCATCGCGGAACTGGCCGAGCACAGCGAGCTGTGGCTCGGCAAGCAGGGCCGCATCACGCATCCGATGGTCAAGCGGCCCGGCGCCACGCACTACACCCCGATCGAGTGGGACGAGGCCTTCACCCTCATCGGTGAACAGCTGAAGTCGCTGGACAGCCCCGATCAGGCCACCTTCTACACGTCCGGACGGGCATCGAACGAAGCGGCCTTCGTGTACCAGCTGTTCGCGCGGGCGTTCGGGACCAACAATCTGCCCGACTGCTCGAACATGTGCCACGAGTCCACGAGCATCGCGCTGCAGGAGTCGATCGGCATCGGCAAGGCCAGCGTCACGCTCGACGATGTGCACTACGCCGAGCTGATCATCCTGCAGGGGCAGAACCCCGGCACCAACCACCCGCGCATGCTCACCGCACTCGAAGAGGCCAAGCAGAACGGCGCGAAGATCCTGACGATCAACCCGCTGCGCGAAGCGGGGCTGGTCAACTTCCGGAACCCGCAGACACCGCGCGGCGTGCTCGGTCGGGGAACGGATCTGTCCGACCTGCATCTGTCGATCAAGGTGAATGGCGACCTCGCGCTGTTGCAGGCGTTCGGGTCGCTGCTCGTCGAATGGGACGCGCTCGACCACGACTTTGTGCAGAGCCGCACCCGGGGATTCGACGAATGGGTCGAACACGTCCGGGACATCGACTGGGACGAGGTGGTCGCCGCGACCGGCCTGTCGCGTCAGCAGATCACCGAGGCCGCGCAGATGCTGCGACGCTCGAAGGCAACGGTCTTCTGCTGGGCCATGGGCCTGACTCAACACCGCAACGCGGTCGCGACCATCAAGGAGATCTGCAATCTCGCGTTCGCGCAGGGCAACATCGGTAAGCGCGGCGCCGGCCTCATGCCCGTGCGCGGACACTCGAACGTCCAGGGCGACCGCACTATGGGGATCTGGGAACGCGCACCGCAGAGTTTCCTCGACGCGGTCGAGAAGGAGTTCGGTTTCGATCCTCCTCGTGAGAACGGTTACGACACGGTCGATTCGATCAAGGCGATGCGCGACGGCAAGGTGCGGTTCTTCCTCGGCCTCGGCGGCAACTTCGTGCAGGCGGCACCCGACACCGCTGTCACCGCGGAGGCGATGGCAGGTATCGACATGACGGTGCACATCTCGACGAAACCCAATCGTTCCCATCTGGTCTGCGGCAGAACGGCATTGATCCTCCCGGCGCTCGGGCGCACCGACAAGGACGTCCAGGCCTCGGGACCGCAGTTCGTGTCGGTCGAGGACACGACGTGCGCGGTCCACGCCTCCCGAGGACCGCTGAAACCGCCTAGCGAGCACGTGCGTTCGGAGGTCGCGATCATCACGGGCATCGCCGAGGCCGCGCTCGGCGACCGCTACGGGATCGACTGGAAGGCGATGCGCGACGACTACGCGAACATCCGCTCGCGCATCTCCCGCGTCGTCCCGGGTTGTGAAGGGTACGAGGTCAACGTCCGGCGTCCGGGAGGATTCATCCTGCCGCATCCGCCCCGCGACACCCGAAGCTTTGAGACAGATTCGGGTAAGGCGGAATTCGCCGTCTCGCCGGTAGAAGTGGTTCAGGTCCCGCCGGGGCATCTGTTGCTGCAGACGATGCGCAGCCACGACCAGTTCAACACCACCATCTACGGCCTCAGCGACCGCTACCGCGGGATCGAGGGCGGCCGTCGCGTCGTGTTTATGCACCGGGACGACATCGCCGCACTGGGTTTCGACGACGGAGACTTCGTCGACCTGTTCACACGATGGGACGGCGACGACCGCGAACGGTGCGCCACGAGGTTCCGGATCGTCGAGTACGACCTGCCGAGGGGAAGTGCGGCCGCCTACTATCCGGAGACCAACCCTCTCGTCCCGCTCGATTCGACTGCACTGAAGAGCAACTGCCCCACCTACAAGTCGATCGTGATCTCCCTGACGCCCGTCGGAAGTCGCGACGACGAGTGCCCGGATGTGCTCGGAACCGCGCCCGCGGGATCGGACTGGTCGCACAAGGCGACCCCGGAGCCGAAACACCTGTCCTGACCGTCGATCAGGACGCCTCGAATGCTCCTTCGCGCAGCAGTGTTTCGGCCGCGATGAAGGCTGCGACGCGACGTGCGACGGTGGGCGGCGCCGGTGGGTTGCCGTTCCACTGGTCGAACAGCGTGCTCAGGCTCAGTGCGATGCGCTCCGGCGACTCCCAGTGGCGCCACGCATCGAAATCTTTCGTGAGCAAGAGTTTCCGCGCTGTTTCGAGCGGGGTGAGTCCGGCCCGGTGATGATCCTGGGCGGCATCGCGCAGCCACAGCCAGTAGTCGCGCAGTGCTCGGATCTCCGCCGCACCACAGGTCGGCCCGTGCCCGGGTACGTACACGTCGGCGTCCCAGCCGAGCAGCCGATCGAGCGCCGACAACCAGTTGTCGAGCGGGCCGTGCCACAGGATCGGCGTCGACCCGATGAACAGCAGGTCGCCGGTGAAGACGACCCCGGCATCGGCCACGCGGACGACGAGGTCGCCGGCCGTGTGGCACGGTCCGAGTTGCTCGAGTTCGATCGTGCGACCACCGATGTCCAGTGAGGTGGCGGTCGCGAAGGTCGTGTCGGGCATCCGCGGGGTGCGGCGCGGGAATCGGGCACCGCCGCGGACCCGCGCCATGTAGGCACCGGCCGCACCGATGGGGCCGGGGACGCGCCGGATCAGGGAGCCCGTGCCGGCCAGCACGGTGAGGGCGCGCGGTGGAAGATCCTCGCGCATCCCGTCCAGTGCGGCGGCGCTGGTGGTGATCCGCGCGTCGGGCGGCAGCGTGTCGTTGCCCCACCAGTGGTCACCGTCGCTGTGGGTGTTCACCGCGTCGGTGATCGGAGCATCGGCGACCAGCGGTGCCTGCGCCTCGGCGATGCGCTGCGCCCATGCGACGTCCCATGCGGTATCGACGACCAGCGACGCCGTTCCCGGTGCGACGACCAACCCGGTGTTGGCCTCACCCCAACCGCCGGGGGTGCGCACGAACGCCCAGACCCCGTCACCGACCTGCTGCAATCCACTCATGTCGACCTCCCGGCCCGCCACCCTACCGAGGTGTCCGTTTCGTGCGCCTTCGGCTCGGGTAGCCGACGATCAACCGTCTTCTACAGGAGCCGACAGACATGAGACTCAGTACCGTCCTCGCGACCGCCGCTGTTACCACGACCACCGCGATCGTCGGATCGATCGCCTCCCAGGACACGAACTCCCGGTGGTACCGCAAGTTGCGTAAGCCCGGTTTCCAGCCTCCGGCCGCAGCGTTCCCGATCGTCTGGACGGCGCTGTATGCCGATATCGCTGTCACCTCGGCCGTCGCGATCGACGAGTACACCGACGCCGACGACTATGCGGGTCGTCGCAACTACATCGCGGCTCTGGCTACGAATCTCGTTCTCAACGCGTCGTGGTCGTGGGTGTTCTTCAAGTGGCATCGGTTGATGCCTGCCACTGTGGTCGCCGCCCTACTCGCCGCCAGTACCGCGGATCTGACGCGCCGGACGGCCGAGGCGAATCCGGCTGCGGGTGCCGCGCTGGCTCCGTACTCGGCGTGGACGGCGTTCGCCACGCTGCTGACCGGACGGATCACACAGCTCAATCGCTGATCCGCCGATGTCGCGGAGGGCAGTGAGACCGTTCTTCGCAATCTGTCTCATCTGTGCGACCGTCGGTACATGACCGTTGCAACGGGGGCGTCGGAACAGCAAGTGCAGGAACTCGGGGCGTCACCGTGGGACTCCCAGCACCGGGAGTTCGACTACGACCTGGACGACATCGAGGGCGCGATCCCCGGGGGCCTACGGGGCGCGCTCTACCGGATCGGGCCCGGCCGTCTCGACGTCGACGGTCATCCCCTGAGTCATATCTTCGACGGTGACGGCATGGTCTCCCGCATCGACATCGGGCCGGAGGGGGTCCACTACCGGAATCGGTACGTGCGGACGAAGAGCTTCGCGAGGACGAACGAGACACGTCGTCCGGCAAAAGGATTCAGTACACAGAGGATCGGCGGGTCGCTCGCCAACGCGCTGAGGTTCCCTGAGAATCTCGCGAACACGAGTGTGTTGTTGCACGACGACGTGCTCTACGCCCTCTGGGAAGGGGGACGACCGCACCGGCTCGACGCCGAGACCCTGCAGACCTATGGGCCCGAATCCTTCGGTGGTGCGTTGAAGCGCCTCGGAGCGTCCTCCGCGCATCCGAAGACCCACCCCGCGACAGGTGAGGTGTTCAACTCCGGGCTCGACTTCTTCCTGCGACCGATGATCCGCTGCTATCGACTCGATCGCGGCCGTCGGCTGCACGGACTCGCGACCGTCCCGATTCCGAAGCTCGGATTCGTCCACGACTTCGCGCTGACCGAACGCCACCTGATGTTCGTACTCGGACCGTTGGTGGTCCGGAATCCGATCCCGGTTGCTCTGGGTCTGCGTCCCTTCGACGACGCGTTGTCCTATCGGCCGGAACTCGGCACCACCATCGTCCTGGTCCCGCGCGACGGCGGTAGGCCGACCCACCGTCGAACACGATGCGCTGTTCCATTTCCACGTCACCAATGCCCACGAAGACGGGGACCGCACCGTCGTCGAACTCGTCGCACACGATCCCGCCGATGGCTGGGAAGGGTGGAACAGGCACCTACGCAACTATCGCGAGTCCGCCGGGCCGGCCTTCGGGGGCACCCTCACCCGGCTGTCGGTCGATCGGCGGACCCGCCGCGTCACCACCATCGAACTCGACTATCACGGATGTGAGTTCCCCCAGCTCGACCAGCGGTTCGCTACCACCGAGCATCGCTACAGCTACACGGCGTCGGCATCGGTCCCGGGAGGCGATCCCGACTCGGTCACCACGATCGATCATCGCGCCGGAGCCGTGAGCCGATACACGGCCGACGCCGGGGACACCGTCTGCGAACCGCTCTTCGCGCCGGGCTGCGACGCCGAGGGCGACGGCTGGTTGCTGACACTCGAGCACCCGCCCGCGCGCAGGACCAGCAGACTCGTCGTCCTGCGCGCCGATCGACCGGGCGACGGGCCGGTCGCGGCGGTGAACCTGCAGCACCACGTGCCGATGACCTTCCATGGGGCCTTCCGGCCGGGGTCCGGCCTCCGGCGTTGATCTCTCGGCTGTGGCGGCTCGGACTGTCGAGAAGCCTCACAGCCTCTCTCCGTTTGGGCGTCCCAGGTGGGCGGGTATCACCCCCTACAAATATGTTGCACTTATAAGTGAAAGTGGCTACGGTCGGAGTGGATGCAGGAGGTATGAGCGATGGACGCAGTGATCGATCGCGGCGTGGGAAAGACGACACTGACGGTGACATCGGATCAGGTGTCGCAGGCCGGAGCGTTCAACCCTGCGGATCTGCTGTCGGTGGTTCCCGCCGAGCTGGCCGCAATCCTCACCGAAGTTGTGCAGATCGTCGCTGCGGGTGGCACGGTAACCATCGGTTCGATGCCGGATGAGCTGACCACTACATCAGCGGCGGATCTACTCGGCATCTCTCGCCCGACGCTGATGAAACTGATCCGCGAAGGGCAGATCCCAGGACACAAGGTCGGGACCCACACGCGACTCCATACTGCGGACGTCCTCGCCTACAGGGATCGGCTGCGCGAGCAACAAAGGGTCGCATTGCAGGATCTGCGCGACTTCGAAGAAGCCGAGGGACTGGATTACTGACAGTCGGGAGGCTCGTATGTGTATGTGGCGGTAGGGAGCCTATTGTCACACGCGTGAGTTCACGAGTGCCGAACGTGCTGCCGGACGCGAACGTACTGTATTCGCGGACTTTGAGGGACTGGCTCTGCCTGCTGGCCAACAGGTCCGGTCCGCCATTGTTCCACCTGCGTTGGACCGAGGACATTCTTGCGGAGCTGGTATATCACCTGCGCAAGAAGCACCCGCACTTCTCCGATCGTCAGATCGGGGGCGTGCGGGACAACATCGTCAGAGTGGCCGTACACGGCCGAATCAAGGGATACGAAATCGATCCGGGTCTGGCATATACAGACGAGTACGACGCGCACTTGCATGCCGCTGCCGAACATGGTGACGTCCAATATGTCATTACCAGCGACAATGGATTTCACGACTTTGCAGTAGCTCATGACGAATTTCTCGGCTATGAGGTCTATACCCCGGACGACTTCCTGATGCTCGTCCACCGGGACGCAATCTCCACTGTCCGTGAAGCCCTGCTCGAACAGATCGCCTATCACCGCAGACTCGGTCGACCGTTCAACCTGGTGGCTCGTCTCGAAGACGCACAGGCTCCCTACTTCGCCGCCGCGATCCGCAAAATGATGCAAGCACCGGCGGTGGCTCGAGCCCTCTCGTGTGTCCCCGAAGGTACCTGAGACGACACGGCTGATCCTGATCGGTTCTCACAGCCGATACCGCGGTGCAAACCGGTGATGGGCGATGATGGAGCCATGTTGGAAACACCCGTCGTCATCGGTATCGGATCGATCTGCGTGGGGTTCGTCTTCTTCATGCTCGCCGCGACGGGGACGCGATCACGCTGGGACAAGAAGATCACGATCACGCTGTTCGCGCTCGCCATCGTCTTCATGACGATCATCCCGGTGATCGGCGCGGTGGGGTTCGCGGCCTGACCCTCCACGGCCGAAGTACTCGCACACCGCGGATCACCGTGGGAGTATCCACCGCAGGAAACCGAACAGGGGAGGTCGCGGTGGGTGGCGTCAGCGGTGAATTGAAAGACGAACTGACGAAGCGTCTTTCGTCGGTACTCGACGGCAGTTGGACGCTGCGGCGCATCGAACGGCTCACCGGTGGTGCGAGCCGCGAGACCTGGGCGATCACCGCGGTGTCGGCCACCGGCGACACCCGGGAGTTGATCCTGCGCCGCGACCCGCCAGGACGCGAGGACGCACGCAGGATCGCAATGGAAGCGGCGTCCTTCGACGAGGCCGCCCGCATCGGCGTGCCCGTGCCCGACGTGATCGACCGCAGCGGCGACGAACCGCACCCCGGGATCGGCGCCTACCTCGTGATGTCGAAGGTGCCCGGCGAGGCACTGCCGCAGAAGTTGTTGCGCGACGAGAATCTGGCCGAGGTCCGCGCCGCACTGCCCTACGAACTCGGACGCATCCTCGCCCGGATCCACCGCATGGACATCGAGGCCGTACCGAACCTGCCGGAACACGACCCGCTGACCTCCCTGTTCGACGAGTACCTCACCAACGGCAACCCCGTGCCGACGCTCGAGGCCGCGTTCGCGTGGCTACTCCGCAACCGTCCACCGGCGACCGGGAAAGCGTTCGTGCACGGCGACTTCCGCAACGGGAACCTCCTCGTCGACGCGGAGGGCGTGCGCGGGGTGCTCGATTGGGAACTGGCGCACGTCGGTGACCCGATGGAGGACCTCGGGTGGCTGTGCACCCGGACCTGGCGTTTCGGTTCGCCGCATCCGGTGGGCGGATTCGGTTCCCGCGACGACCTGTTCCGCGGGTACGCCGACGAATCGGGCGAGAGTCCCGACCCCGAGGTCCTCCACTGGTGGGAGGTCTACGGCTCGCTGCGGTGGGCGGTGATCTGCCGGATGCAGGCCGCCGCAGCGGCGACGGGAGGCGACAACACCCTCGAACTGCTCGCCATCGGCCGGCGCGTCGCCGAGTGCGAACACGACCTGCTGGACCTGCTCGACGTCCCTCCCCACGACGAGACGGAGACTCCGCCCGCCACCCCACAGTTCCTGGGAGCACCGCCCGTCGAGGAGCTGCTCGGGGCAGTGCGCGAGTTCGTCCTGGAGGTCGGGGCGGGCGCCGATGCGAAGACCCGCTACCGCAGCCGGGTGGCGGCGCACGTTCTCGGCATCGCCGCACGGGAGGCCCTCTTCGCCCCGGCGGTGCGGGAGACCTATCGGGTGCGGCTCGCCGGGCTCGGCTACCGCTCCGAAGCCGAACTCGCCCTCGGTGTGCGTGCAGGACGAGATCACCTCGACGACCCGCAGGTCGCCGAGGTGATCAGGGGGTTGGCCGCGAACCGGCTGAAGGTCGCGAACCCGAAATATCGCTGACGGATCAGTGCGTGGCGGCGACCTCCGCGCCGATGCCGGTCTCCGCGCGCACCAGCATCTCCGCGAACTTCTCGTCCTCGAGGCGGCCTCGTCCCCGACGCTTCTCGCCGACGATCGATCCGATCACGCACGCGGCAATGCCGAGCGGCATGGTGACGATCACCGGGAGCTGGATGGTCAGGGGAGCGGGGCCGCTGCCCATCCACAGGGCCTCGGTGAACATCAGGCTCACGACCGTCGAGACGAGACCGGTGAGCACACCCCAGACCGCGCCGGTGGCGTTGAAGCGCCGCCAGTTCAGACTCAGCACGAGAGCGGGCAGATGCGCACTGCCGGCCACCATGAACGCCATGCCCATGAAGAAGGTGATGTTGGTGTCGTCGCCGATGAGCATGGCCAGGCCGATGGCGAGGACGCTGAAGGACACGGCCCCGTACCGGGCGATGCGGGCCTGGGCCTGGTCCTCCCGGGCCTGCTCGTCCGCGTCGAGATTCTCGATCGGTTCCTTCCGCGTGACCGCCGGCCACACGTCGCGGGCGAAGGTGCCGGCCGCGGAGATCACGACACCGGCGACCACTGCGACGATGGACGCGAAGGCGACCGCGGCGACGAGTGCGAGCGCGATGGACCCACCGACCGTGCCGGCTCCGCCACCGAGTTCGGTGACGAGGACGGGTGCCGCAAGGTTGCCACCGGGCCCGACGAGATCGGTGCCGTTCGGTCCGAGCACGGCCGCGGCGCCGAAGCCCATCACGATGACGATCAGATAGAACAGGCTGCACAGCGCGACGGTCCAGCCGAGCGAGCGACGTGCCGTCGTGGCCTCGGGGACGGTGAAGAACCGGATGAGGATGTGCGCCATTCCGGCGGTGCCCAGGGCGAACGCGAGCGCGTAGGAGACGAGGTTGATCGCGCTGGTCTGGCCGAAGATCAGGCCGGGGGACAGGATCGCGTCGCCCGCGACGGCGTTGTCGGTTGCGGCGTCGAGGACCTTCGGGAATGCGAACCCGAACTGCGCCAGGATGCCGAAGCACACGATGATCGCGAGCACCGACAGGATCGTCGACTTGATGACCTGCACCCAGGTGGTGGCGAGCATGCCCCCCACGAAGACGTAGATGCCCATGAGCGATCCGGCGACCACCACCGACAGCCAGAACGGGATGCCCGAGACGGATTCGAGGAGCACACCCGCGGCGACGAGCTGGGCGAGCAGCACGAAGGTGCCGGTGGCGATCGTGCTCAGCGCGACCGCGACCCGCACGTTCCGCGAGTCGGTGCGGAAGACGAGGACGTCGGCGAGGGTGTACTTGCCGAGATTGCGCATCTTCTCCGCGAGGAGGAACAGCACCGGCAGGAACGAGATGACGGACGTGAACAGGATGACGGTGCCGTCGACGCCCTTGGAGAAGATCAGACCGGTGGTGCCGAGGAAGCTGCCGGCGGAGATGAATTCGCCCGCGATGGCGAATCCGTTCTGCCAACTCGAGATCGAGCGACCTGCGGCGAAGAATCCGTCGGCGCTCTTCGCGCGCCGGGATGCAGCGAAGGTCACCCATAGGGTCAGGGAGATGACGGCGCTGCAGATCGCGATGGCGAGATAATCGGCGTCACCGGTCATGATGCGACCTCCTTGGATGCGGGACGGTTCCGTTCGACGGCCACCACGGCGTCGTCGACGGCGGGGCCGATGTAGGTGCGGGAGAGACGGAAGTACGCCCAGACCAGCACCCAGGTTCCGGCGAACTGGGAGAACACCACCCACAGCGACAGCGGGATGCCGAGGACGACGGTGGCGCCGAGTTGGTCGGGGAACCCGATGAAGGCGACGAGGAAGGACGTGAACAGCACGACGGTAATGCCACCGAGCGTGTTGGTCACGCGGGCGCGTCGGCGACGCAACTCGGCGATCTCGGGAAGACGGAGCATCCGCGTCCAGACGAGCTCGTTCTCCGGGGACGAGGTGGGGACGCCGTTCACGGTGTCGGTCATGCCCGCACCGCCGCGCCGCGGGCGCTGTCGAGCGCGAAGAGGTTCTCGTCCCACCCGGCCTCGAGCGGTCCGAAGAAGTGGAAACGCACCTGCTTGACCTTGTAGAGCCAGCGGCCGTCGACCTTGACGACCTCGTCGTTGTAGCGACCGGCCGCGATCGCGGGGGTGCCGTCGGTGACGCACGGCTGCCACAGGAACGAGCGCACGGTGGCGCGGTCACCGTCGAGGTCGATCTCGAGGTTCGTGATGAAGTGCCAGAAGGAGGTCAGGCCGCCGTCGGCGAGTCCCGCGAAGAAGGTGCGCATCTCCTCCTTTCCTTGCGGGTGGGACAGGCCGTCGAACTCGCCGTCATCGGTGAACAGCTCCATGAGCGCGTCCCAGTTGCCGTCGTCGAGGTGGCGGCAGTACTGCGCATCGAGCTTCCGGATCGCCTCGAGGTCTTCGAGGTGGGTGATGCGGTCGAGCAGGGACGGTCCGGGATGGGGACTGGACACAGCAGATCCTCCGTTGTGCGTTTTATTAACGTCCGTTCATGTGAGCTGGACCATAACAAGCGTGCGCATGCGCGTCAACGGGAAGGTTCTTGCTGGTCGGCGCGATGTGTGCCTACTGTGCAGGGATGAACAGCCGGTCGAACGGAGCGTCCTCGTCCATTCGGGAACGGATTCTCGAGACCGCGCTCGACGAGTTCTACGAGTGCGGATTCCACGGGGCGACGATGCGCAATATCGCCAACGCCGCAGGTTGCAGCGCTGCCAACGTCTACAACCACTTCGAGAACAAGTCGGAACTGCTCGTGGAAATTCTCCGCCGCGCGAGTGACGAGCAGTTCACGGCGACCCGCAACGCGCTGCGCAAGGTCAGTGACGATCCGGCCGAGCGGTGGCGCGCGGCGGTCGCGGCCCACGCGCTGTACACCGCGCGGAATCCGCGGGCCTGCCTGGTGGCGAATTCGGAACTGCGGTATCTCGGCCCGCTCGACCGCAAGCGCGTGGTGGGCTCACGCGACGCGCAGGAACAACTCTTCGTCGATATCGCGGAAGACGGTGTGGAGCAGGGACTTTTCACGATCGAACGAGTGCATCAAGGGGTCACCGCGGTGCTGACGATGTGCGCCGGCATCCCCCTCTGGTTCCGGGAGAGCGGACCCCTCTCGGCGCAGGAGGTCGCCGACGATTTCGCCGGATACGCGCTCAATCTGGTCGGATATTCGCGCTGAACCGTTGACGGGTCATGGGTGCCGTGCTGTACTGGGTGAACAAGCGTTAATGACCTACTCCGGTCCATCGAAGGAGTGCACCTCCCATGACCCACCGCCCCTCGCAGCCGCGCACCGATTCCCCGCGCTATCTCACCGAGGAACGCCTCGCGATCCGCGACCTCGCCCGTGACTTCGCGATGACGAAGGTGCTGCCCGTCGCCAACGAACTCGACCCGGTCCAGGGCGCCATCCCCGACTCCCTCAAGAAGGAGATGGCCGAGATCGGCTTCTTCGGGATCATGATCCCCGAGGAACACGGCGGTCTCGGGCTCGGCGTCTTCGAGTACTGCCTCGTGGCCGAGGAACTGTCGCGGGCATGGATGAGCGTGTCGGGTCTGCTCGCCCGCGGCAACGGCATGGGCGGTGGATTCACCCCCGAGCAGGAGGCGGCACTGCTGCCCAAGGTCGCGCGCGGTGAGTACCTCGGCGCGTACGCCCTGTCGGAGGCCGAGGCCGGCTCCGACGTCGCGAACATCTCGTGCCGCGCCGTGCGCGACGGCGACGACTGGGTCGTCAACGGCACCAAGATGTGGTGCACCTACGCCGACGAGGCCGACTACCTCGTGCTCTTCGCCCGCACCGACCCGAACAAGGACCCGGCCAAGCCGCATCGCGGCATCAGCGCCTTCCTCGTCGAGAAGGAACGCGGCGTGTTCCCCGAGGGCATCTCGGGTACCAAGGTTCGCAAGATCGGCTACTTCGGGTGGAGCACCTGGGAACTGTCGTTCGACAACTTCCGCATCCCGGCCGACAAGATGCTCGGCGAGGAGGGCAAGGGCTTCTACCTCGCCGTCTCCGGCCTCGAGGTGGGCCGTGCCCACACCGCCGCCCGCGCCATCGGCCTCGCCCGCGCCGCGCTCGAGGACTCGATCGAGTACGTGCACACCCGCCGCCAGTTCGGCCGCCCCATCGGCGATTTCCAGCATCTGAGGTTCAAGATCGCGAAGATGGCCGCCGACATCGAGGCCGCACGCCAGCTGATGTACTCGGTCGCCACCGACATCGACACCGGCCGACGGTGCTCGCTCGAGGCGTCGATGTGCAAGCTCGTCGCCACCGAGATGGCCGAGCAGGTCACCAGCGAGGCCGTGCAGATCCACGGCGGCGCCGGATACACCACCGACTTCCAGGTCGAACGCCATTGGCGCGACGCACGTCTGACGAAGATCTTCGAGGGCACCAGCGAGATCCAGATGCGCATCATCTCCGACGAACTCCTGGGAAGGCCCGAGCAGGCATGAGCGCACACACCGTCACCCGCCCGCTCACCGTCGGGGACCGCACCGCCTCGGAACCCTGCACCGTGGCCGATGTCCTGACCGCCTCCGGTACGGTGGCACCGGCGAACTCACCCGTCCTCGGTGCCCTGGCCGTCGCCTCGCTCGTCCCGTCCGTTCCCGGTGGCGTGCCGTCCGGATTCGACTGGAACGCACACGATCCGGTCTCCGCATCGGACGTCGTATCGGCGGACACCGTGATCACCCGCGTGTCCGGACGGACCGCGCGCCGCTACGTCCGGCTCGTGGACCAGGCCGGCACGGTACGCGAATCCGGCACCGAGACATGGACCTTCGACGACGAACAGTCGACGGTTCCCGAACTGGAATTCTGCACACCCGCCTGGGGCGCACTGCTCGCCGAGAGCCTCTCGGAAGACCGGGACTTTGCTTCCTCGCTGTCCACCTGGGACGGCACCATCGGACTGCGCAGCGGCGAGATCGAACTGCACCTGCGCATCTACAAGGGGCGGATCGTCGACGTCACCCGGCGCACCCCGCACGGCGCGACGTTCACCTTCGTCGCGTCCGACCACGCCTGGACCGATCTCGTCCTGTCCGAGGAGAACGACTTCATGCGCCGCGCCATCCGCGGCGAATTCTCCTCCACCGGAGACGGATACGAATACCTACGCCTGACCAAGCCGCTCAACACGATCATCGGGCACGCCCGTGCCCTCGCCCGAAAGGCCCGCTCATGATCGAGGCCCGCTACCTGGAGATCGGCGGAGCGCTCGGCTTCGTCGAGATCGTCACTCCCGACGCACGATCCGGCAACGCGCTCGACGCGACCGATCTGCCCACCGTCCTGTGTATCCACACTGCGGGCCAGAGCGGCGTGCAGTGGCGCCACGCGGCCCGGGATCTCGCCGACCGCGGCTACCGGGTGGTCGTCCCCGACCTGCCCGGCCACGGACGTTCCGAACCGGCACCCGGCGGCCCCGTCACGAGCCTGATCACCTACGGCGACTGGTTGTGCGAGGTGCTCGACGCGCTCGGGATCGACCGGCCGTTCGTCATGGGCTGCTCGATCGGGGGCAAGCTCACACTCGAACTCGCGACCCGCCCGGACCGTCCGCTGTCCGGGGCCGTGGCGATGGAAGCCGAGCCCGGCCCGGGCCGCGTCAACGTCACCGGTCTGCGCCGCGAACTCGAGGACGTCGCCGGACCGTCGCGCTCCGAGCGCACCTATCTGGGAACTCTTGCATCCGTGGGACGTTCGGTTCCGGAGGTGAAGGCGCACACGATCGCGCTCATGCACAAGCGGGAGGACCCGGAGATCTCGTCGTCCGACCTCATCGGCTGGGGAACCCACGACGTGCGCGACCGCCTCGACCGGGTGACCGCACCGATCCACCTCGTCGCCGGCGTCGACGACCCGTGGATCGACCCCGACGCCGTGGCCCGGGCAGCGGACACCATCAACGACGCACTTCCCGGACGCGCCCGCTTCACGGCACTGGCCGGTATCGGGCACTATCCGATGGAGGAGATCGACGACTTCGCCGCGCTCGCCGACACCTGGATCGGTGAACTGCGCCGGGTCGCTGTTCCCGAGGAGGCAGCGCTGTGACCACCACCCGCACCGACACCCTGCCCGCACTGCTCGACGGGCTCGTCGCCGCGAATCCGGATGCCCCGATCGCCTACGACATCGTCGACGACGTGGCGGTGGCCCGCAGCCGCGGAGAGTTCCGCGACCGGGTCGAGGCCGTGCGCAGCGAACTCGACGGCATCGGCCTGCGCGCCGGCCAGTGCATCGCGGTGATGTTGCCGAACTGGTCCGACGCACTCGTGTGGCAGTTCGCGGCCTCCGCGCTCGGTGCCCACGTCATCGGTGTCAACACCCGCTACAACACCCGTGAGGTCGCGCACATACTCACCGCCGCACGACCTGCCGTCGTGGCCGTGCCGGCCGCCTTCCACGGACTCGACCTGTTCGGTCGGCTCACCGAGGCCGCGGCGTCCGTGCCCGATGTGGCCACCCCGGTGGTTGCGGTGGTGCCCGGACCGGCGAACCCCTCGGCGTCCCCGGCCGACTTCGATCTCGGTGGAGGCGCGTGGACGGCCGGCAGCGGCGACACGCGTGGCGCGAGCGCTCCCGAGACCCCCGACACCGCGACACTCACCCCGGCCGGGATCGACGACGATCCCGAGGATCGGATCGCGGTGGCGTTCACGACATCCGGTTCCACGGGCGTGCCCAAGCTGGCCGCACATCGCGGCAACGCGGTCGTCCGTCACGGACGCGCCGACGCCGCGATCATGAAGGTCGCCGAGGGCGACGTGGCGCTGTGCGTGCTCCCGGTCTCGGGGGTCTTCGGTTTCAGTACCGCGATGGCGGCGCTCGCCGGTGGGGGAGCGCTGCTCATGGAGACGGTCTTCGATCCGGATGCGGTTCTGCACCGGATGCGGGAGGTCGGGGTCACGCACGCGGTGGGCGCCGACGACCTGTTCGGCCGTCTCTACGACGCCTGGCACGACGGCGAACGCGTCGATCTGTCGTCATTGCGCTGGGTCGGCATCGCCGACTTCCTCGGCCGCTCCCACGAGATCGCCCGATGGCTGCGCGACGAATTCGGCACCCACACCTCCGGAGTGTTCGGTTCGTCCGAGGTCTTCGCCCTCGCGATGCTGTGGAACGCCGACGATCCGGAATCGGTGCGTTGGAACGGTGGCGGACGCGCGGTCGACACGGCGATCGAACTGCGGGTCGCCGATCCCTACGACGATCGGGTCCTCCCGGCCGGCGAACAGGGCGAACTGCAGTTCCGCGGCCCGAACGTCGTCGACGCCTATCTCGGCAACCCCGACGCCGCCGCGCGCGCGTTCACGGCCGACGGTTGGTTCCGCAGCGGCGACCTCGCCGTCGACCTCGGCGACGGGGGTTTCCGTTACGTCTGCCGGATGGGCGACGTCCTGCGCCTGCGCGGCTTCCTCGTCGACCCCGCCGAGATCGAGACGCGTCTGGCGGAGCATCCCGGCGTGGCCACGGCCAAGGTCGTCGGCATCACCGGCGACGGCGGCTACACGGAGGCGATCGGTTTCGTCGTCCCCACCGACGACGCACCCGCGGACACGACGTCGGTGACCCTTCGGGCCTGGTGCCGCGAGACCCTCGCCGCCTTCAAGGTGCCCACGGCGATCCATGTCATCGAACGGATGCCCACCACGGTCGGGGGCAACGGCTCGAAGATCCGCGCCGTGGAACTGCGCGAGTGGGCCCGCGAGTGGGCCGGTAGCGAACGCGACTTCCGAGCCGGATAGCGTCCTGCGTCGTCACGATCCGCACGCGGTCGCGTCGCTCAGTTGCGGCCCATCGGTGCGGTCGTGGCGACGCGGCCCCTGGTGAGAATCGACAGCGACGCGGCGACCGCGCACAGGGACGCTCCGGCCCACCACGCGTAGGTGTAGGTGCCGAGGTTGTCGCGGATGACCCCGGCTCCGAAAGCGGCCGCCGCGGCACCGATCTGGTGGGAGGCGAACACCCAGCCGAACACGATGGTTCCGCGGTCGCCGAAGATCCGGCGGCACAGCATCGCAGTCGGCGGCACGGTGGCGACCCAGTCCAGGCCGTAGACCACGACGAACAGGATCATGCTGGGGTGCACGGACTCCTGCAGCAACCAGGGCAGCAGGAGCAGACCCACGCCGCGGAAGGTGTAGTAGAAGGCCAGCAGCTTGCGGGGGTCGAACTTGTCGGTCAGCCATCCGGAGGCGATGGTGCCGACGATGTCGAAGATCCCCACGGCGGCCATGAGGCTCGCCGCGGTGGTCGTGGGCATGCCGTGGTCGTGGGCCGACGGGATGAAGTGGATGCCGACGAGTCCGTTGGTGGTGGCTCCGCAGATGGCGAAGGCGATCGCGAGGGCCCAGAACGCCCGGTGACGCACCGCGAAGACCAGCCCTTCGAGAGCGCGGCCGACGGCACCACCGGTCGCCCGCGCCGGCGCGATGTAGGTCTCGGGGTCGGCCCCGTAGGGCAGGACGCCGCGCTCGTCGGGATGATCGCGGATCACCGCCCACACCAGCGGGACGACGACGAGCGCCGCCGCGGCGATCACGAGGGAGGCCTGCCGCCACCCGACGTTCTCCGCGAGCGCGGCCACGGGAGGGAGGATCACCAGCTGGCCGGTCGCGGAACCGGCCGTGAGGATGCCCATCACCAGGCCGCGCCGCTCGACGAACCACCGGTCGGCGATAGTCGCCGCCAGGACCAGGGCCATCGACCCCGTGCCGGTACCGATGAGCAGTCCCCAGAACACGAGCAACTGCCACGAGGCGGTCATGGCGACGCTGCCACCGGCGCCGAGGGCCACCAGGAACAGCGCCGACGAGATCACCCGGCGCATGCCGAACCGGTCCATCAGGGCGGCGGCGAACGGTGCGACGAGTCCGAACAGGACGAGGTTGATGCTGACCGCGAGCGACATGACGCTCGTCGACCAGCCGAACTCGTCGTGCAGCGGCACCATGAGCGCGCCGGGTGCCGCCCGGAAGCCGGCGGCGCCGAACAACGCGAGGAAGGCCACCGCGGCGACCCACCATGCCGGGTGGATGCGGGCCGGTCGGTGGTCACTGCGCTGGGCCGGGCGCACACTCATCACGAATTCACTTTCTTCGAGAAAGCAACAGGATGAGCAGACGATACCCAGCAGTGCGTCGCGGGAGGCGAGCGGTCAGCCGTCCTGGCTCCCCGGCGTCCGGTAACTCGCGTCGCGGCGCGCGGCCTCGTCGACCTGTTCGGGAGTGAGCAGGGCGATCGGCGTGGAGCGCGCGGCGCCGGAGGCGATGGTGCGGAGTTCGAGTGTCGCGGCCGCGATCTCGTCGGGCACCTCGCCGAGCACGTACAGATCGTGACCACCGAGCGCGAAGTGCACCGAATCGACCGTCCCGCCCACACTTTCGACCATCCGGACGATGGCGTCGCGCCGGGACGTACCGCCGTCCGTGAGCAACCCGCGTGCGCCGTCCGCGGTGTAGTTCACCTGCCAGAGATATCGCGGCATGATCGTCTCCTTTCGAGGATCCCGACCTCCATGGTCGGTCCTCCCCTCGTCACCCGGGACGGTTTCGCCGGGAATCGCGGCCTAGTCTCGATATCGAGATCCATCCACCGCATCGAAAGGGAGTGCCGTGCCGAAACGACCCGTGCCCGGGGCCGTCGCAGAATTCCTCACCCAGCCCAACTACGCCACGATCAGCTCTCTGCGCCCGGACGGTCATCCGGTGTCCGTTCCGACCTGGTACGTCTACGAGGACGGCCGCATCCTCGTCAACATGGACTCCACCCGTAAGCGCCTCGACTACCTGCGGAACGATCCGCGGGTGAGCCTGTCGGCGATGGATCCGCAGGACTGGATCACGCACGTGAGCCTCCAGGGACGGGTCGTCGAATTCACCGACGATCCGTCCCTGGAGGACATCGACCGGATCGCTCGCCACTACACGGGCGAGCCGTACCACGCGCGCGACGGCAAGCGCGTCAACGCGTGGATCGAGATCGACCGCTGGCACGCGTGGGGTCGCCTGCGAAACGCCTGAGATCGATCGGGGAAAAGGCCGGTGGTCAGATGACGCCGGCCTTCTTCGCCGCACTGCGTGCCTGGAACGCCAGGATGATGAGCAGCACGCCGAACAGGATCGCGTAGATGCCGAGCAGGACGATCAGGCTCAGGATGCCCTCGCCGGGGAAGATCAGCAGCACGATGCCGAACAGGACGGCGACGACGCCGGCGAACACCGACCACACCCATCCGGACTCGGGGACCTTCCGGAACCGGATGCCGCCGATGATGCCGGTGATGCCGAACAGGATGGCGTAGAACGCGATCACGTACAGCAGTGCGAGTGCGGTGATGCCGGGCCAGAACAGTGCGACGAGGCCGGCGAGGACGGAGACGACGCCCATGGCGAGCCACCAGCCCCAGCCCTCGGGCTTGTCACGGACCGACTGGACGACCAGTACGATGCCGTCGATGATCGCGTAGGCCGCGAAGACGACCACCAGCGCCCACACGGTGATGCCGGGCCAGACGAGTGCGACGACACCGAAGAGGACCGCGAGGATGCCGCGCAGCAGCACCACCCACCAGATCTGCTTCAGTAATGATCGGAACGGATCGTTGGAAGAAACCGAGCTCGTGGACATGACGGCTCCTGGCGTGTGATGTGATCTTGTAGCCCAGAGGATAAGCGCGGTCGTGCTGCTTCGCGTGCCGAATCGAAGCCGAGGTTACGCTCGGAAACGTGGCCGGGGCGAGGATCGGGATATCGGGATGGCGCTATCCGGGCTGGCGCGGAGACTTCTATCCGGAAGGACTCGTCCAACGCCGGGAACTCGAATACGCCGCCCAGCGGTTCGGATCGATCGAGATCAACGGCTCGTTCTATTCGCTGCAGCGCCCGAGCAGCTATCTCGCGTGGCGGGACGCCGCACCCGACGACTTCGTCTACGCCGTCAAGGGCGGGCGGTTCGTCACCCACATGAAACGGCTCGCGGGTGTCGACGACGCCCTCGCCAATTTCTTCGCCTCCGGTGTGCTCGCGCTCGGCCCGAAACTCGGTCCGGTGCTGTGGCAGCTCCCGCCGACCCTCGGTTTCGAGGAGGACAGGTTCGCGGACTTCTTCACCCGGTTGCCCCGCACGACGATGGCCGCCGGCGAACTCGCCCGCCGGCACACCGACAAACTCGCCGACGATCGGGTGTGGGTGGAGGTGGACGCCGAGCGTCCGCTGCGGCACGCCGTCGAGGTGCGGCATCCCGACCTCGCGAGCCCGCAGGCCGTGGAGTTGCTGCGCGCGCACGACATCGGGCTCGTCGTCGCCGACACAGCCGGAAAGTTCCCGTTCCTCACCGACGTCACGAGCGATTTCGTCTACGTGCGGATGCACGGCGACAAGGAGCTGTATGCGAGCGGGTACACCCCCGACGTTCTCGACGTGTGGGCCGAGCGGATCCGCGGATGGCTGGGCGACGGCAGGGACGTCTACGTGTACTTCGACAACGACATGAAAGGCTGTGCACCGCACGACGCGCTCGCGTTGCAGGAACGCCTGTGACCGGGCGTCCGGAGGAAGGACAGGAGATCGCTGTGTGGCCCGACCACTGGCCGAGAACGCCGCGGGAGATCGCGACGGCCACCGCCGATGCGCTCGCCGCTGCCCGCAGCGAGTCGGCCGAGCCCTTCGACGAGGCGGTCGCGGTACTGGTCGACCTGCCCTACGAGCAGGTCACGGCCGTGCACGCGGGCATGGTCCGGGAGTTGCTCGAGGAACTGCATCCCGACGGTCTCGCCGGTGAGGACGTGCAGGCCGTGCTCGAACGCTCCGTCCGTTCCGGACTGCGATGGCTGCCATCGCTCGAACCCGAAGCCGTTGTTGCTGTGCTCACGGGTGCGCTCGGAGTGTCCGATTCCGACGCCGAACCCCCGAGGATCCGTCCCGAGCAGTATCTGGCCGCGGGCCTGCTCGTCGTCGCCGATCTCGTCGCTGCGCGCCGCGTGGCTCCCGAGGCGTATCTGCGCCGCGCCGTGAGCGAGATCGAACGGGCCGAGACGCAGGAGATGCCCTGACCTGTTCGGGGGATCAGGCCGGATAGTGGTTCTCGACGTTGCGGACGACCTTGCGCAACAGGTCGGACAGGACCTGAACCTCGTCGTCGTCGAGTCCGTCGAGCATCTGCCGCTCGCGTGCCAGGCGTCGCGGGAACTCCTTCTCGACGAGTGCGCGCCCGTCGTCGGTGAGGGTGAGGAGGACGACGCGGCCGTCGCGTTCGAGTCGTGTGCGTTCGACGAGACCGAGTTTGGCGAGTCGCTCGGTGTGCTTCGTCGTCGACGCACCGGAGATCCCCGTGATCGAGGTGACCTCGCTGGCGCGTAACGGGTGGTCGCTGCGGGCGAGCGCGCTGAGTACCTCGAACTCGCTGCGGCTGATGCCGCTCGGTTCGAGTTCCCGATCGAAGTAGGTGAGCGCGAGCGACCCGATGCGGGTGATGCGACCGATCACGTCGATGGGGCGCAGGTCGAGACCGGGGTAGTGGGCGGTCCATCCGAGACGTACGCGATCGACGTAATCGGGCTGGGGCGTCTCGGAGGGCATGTGGCAAGTCTAACGGCAGCGGACGAACAATTTCATAGATATTTTACTAGTGAAACAATAGGGTGGACGGATGCTGGACCGCCGACTCGACGACCGCCCTCAGCTCCGTCACACCCGGAGAGCGCTCGCGCATCCGCTGTCGGCGAGCGCGTGGAAGGACGCCCTCGAAGTGCGGCGCGGCGATCCGACCGTGGCCGTGGCGCTGCGCGTGGGGTTCGCGACGATGCTCGCCCTCGTCGGCGGCGGTCTGCTCGGTTACGGACAAGTCGCCGGCTTCGCCGCCCTCGGCGCACTCACCAGTGCCTTCCTGCGATACGAACCGTATCCGCTTCTCGCCGTGCGCCTTCCGTGGGTCGGCCTCGGCATCGTCGGTTACACCGCCTTCGGGGCTGCGCTCGGCGCGATGGGCGCCCCGCTGTGGGTGCAGATCGTTGCGCTCTCGCTGGGCTCGGCCGTCGCGTACTGGGTGTTCACGGCCTTCTCGCTCATGGGCCCCGGCCCGGTGATCCTCATCTTCGCGGCCGCCGGCGCCGCCGGTTTCTCCGACGGATGGGGCGATGCGGGCCTGGTCACCGCCGCGGCGACCATCGGTGCGCTGCTCGGATATGTCATCGCGATGCTCCCTGCGCTCTCCCATCCCCACACGCCCGCTCGTCTGGCGGTCGCACGCGCCCTCGCGGCGGTCTCCGCCGTCGAGATCCGCGGTGCGGACGCCGTTCCCGCTGCGCGACAGAGCATCCGGAAGGCGCGCGAGACCGTCGCACTGAACGCCTCGCGACGTCCGGACGCCCATGTCCACGAACTGGCCGCACTGCTCGACGCGGCCGAGACGGTTCTCGACAGCGGGTCGCACGACACCTCCCGCGCACGTTGCGACGATTTCTCCCGATTCGAGAAGGAACTTCGGAAAGCGCGGCGCGACATCGAGATTCCGCGTGTCGATGCCAAGGGGCGGCCGGTGCTGCCCACGCCGCCCCGCTTCGTCCGCGAAGGATGCGGTCGTCTGCTCGACCGTCTCGTGCTGATCGGAGCGGCCCGGATCTTCGTGGCGTCGTTGCTCGCCGCGTCGTTCGCCGCATCGATCGGGCTCGACCATCCGTTGTGGGCTGCGATGGGTGCCATGGCGGCGCTGCAAGGATTGAACTACCGCAACACTGTTCAGCGCGGTATCCAGCGTCTGATCGGAAATGTCGGCGGCGCCATGATCGCTGCCGTGCTGCTCGCGCTCGACCTGGGCTACTGGCCGGTGGTCGCGGCCGCCGTGCTGTTCCAGACGCTCACCGAACTCACGGTGACCCGGAACTACGGGCTCGCCTCGGTCGGGGTGACGACGATGGCGTTGCTGCTCACCGGTCTCGGGCAGCACGCGGGTCCGGGCCTCGCCGTCAACCGGGTCGCCGACACCGTCATCGGCGTGGTCGTGGGCGTGATCGTCGCTGCGGTGACCATCCGACGCGACGACCGGCACCATCTCGTCGCGTGACGAGGCGGCACCGGTCGTCGGTGGCGTTCATGGCCTGCCGCGGGGGAGGCAGCCGGGTGATGCTCAGGAGTGAGCGGCTTCGAACCGCTCGAGGATGTGACGCGGGATCCGGCCGCGCGAGCTGACGTCGTAACCCTTGTTACGGGCCCAGTGCCGGATCGCGGCCAGTTGCTCCGGCGACCGGGTGGGCGGAATCGCCTTGTGAGTCCCCGCCGTCCGTGTGCGGGCCTTCGTTGCCGTCTGCTTCGGCGTGATGGTGCGGGTGCTCGAAGCGGGCTTCTCAGGTGCCTTCTCGTGCAGCCACGGGCGGAGTACCGCCAGGAACTTGTCTGCGTTCGCCGGCCGCAGGTCGATTTCGTACTCGTCGTCGTCGACCGTGATGCGGAACGACTGCGCCAGGCCGTCCATGATCGGTTGGCCGTCGATATCGTCGAAATATTGGACGCGCACTTTCTGTGCCACGTTTATCTCCTTGTCCCCGAACTGTGCGCTGTCGACGCTAGTTCTTACTCGGGGGTAGGTTCAAGTCGCGAATGTACGATCCCACCCGCTCGACGAAATGATCGAAGAACTCTGCCGGACGGGTGCCCGCCACGATATCCGCGTTCGGCGTCCTCTGCCACATACCGGACAGATCGGCGACCGACGTGCCCCGGGTGAGCCGTCCGTCGAGCTCGACGTCGACCGTCGCGGGCCGGGAGGTGTAGGGAACCGTGCCCAGCGCGACCGCCGCGGCGAACGGGTCGTGCACGTGCGCGAGGAAGCCCAGGCCCTGGTCACGGTGGAATTCCATGTAGAACCGCAGTGCATCGGAGATGTGGCGGACGAGAGGGACATCGGCCGTCGACCGCGTACCGCGCGGAGCGTCCGGGGACAGCTCCCCGGATCGGGGCACACCGACGACGTCCCCGATCCGCGCGACATGCTCGGGATGCATCTCGATCGACTCCGTGACATCGAGCGGGCACACGATCGGTCGCCGGTCCGGAGGGACGATCGAGAACGCGTCGAACACGACCTTGGCGGCCTCCGGATCCACCGCGACGTTCCATTCCGAGGTCGGCGTCGTATTACCGGGATGGTGGAAACACCCACCCATGATCACGAGGCGACGCAACCGCGACGGCAGTTCCGGGTCGATGCGCAGGGCGAGGGCGAGGTTGGTGAGCGGGCCGGTGACGAGCCCGGTGAGCTCTCCCGGATGCTCGCGGGTGAGATCGACCCATGCCTGCGCGGCCGATCGCGGCGACCGCGACTGCGACGCAGCGGGGAGTTCCGCATACCCGATCCCCTGTGGACCGTGCGTGTCCTCGGTGGTCATCAGTGGCGCGACCAGCGGAACCTGCGATCCGGCAGCCACTTCGATATCGGACCGACCGCACACCTCGAGCCACGACAGCGTGTTGGCGGTGACCTGGTCCACTGGCACGTTCCCCGCCGTGCACAGGGCGGCGACGATCTCGGCTTCCGGGCTCGCGACGAGATAGAGCAGGGCGAGAGCGTCGTCGATGCCGGTGTCGACGTCGACGATCAGGCGGGTACGGGCAGCCGGAACATCGGGTTCGTGTACATGCACGATCCCATCTTCGGGTATCCCGATGAACGCACCGCGGCCGGTGCTGGGAGAATTCCCGAATGCACGAGCGCAAGAACCGCGGTTTTTTCACCGAGGACGACGGTGTCTACCTGCCCACGAAGTATGCGACCAGCCCGTGGTCGGACACGATGCTCAACGGGCCGTGTGTGAGCGGTCTGGTGGCGCGTGAGCTCGAGATCCACCATGCCGTCGAGGGTTTCGTCCCGTCCCGGTTCACGCTCGATCTCTTCAGGCCGGTCCGCAACGAGCCGATCACCTTCACCACCACCCGGGTGCGCGACGGCAACCGCATCCGCGTCGCCGACGCGAACCTGATGCAGGGTGGAGAGGTGTCGGCGCGCGCGACGCTCACCTTCCTCCGCAAGTCGGCGCCGCCGCCCGGGTCGGTGTGGTTGCGCGGCGAGTCCCCGACGCCTCCTCCCGGTTCCCCGGAGACGCAGCCCGGGCCGCTCGAGTACTCGTCGTGGTACGGCAGCGACGGCCCGGGATGGACGCGGGTGCGGTCGGAACACCAGAACTCCGATCGCAAGCGCCTGTGGTCGCGGCAGCTGCCGATCATCGTCGGCGAGGAGCTGTCGCCGTTCGTCAACACCGCGACCGTCGGTGAGGGCACGTCGTTCGTGACCAACTGGTCGGACAAAGGTGTCGGCTACATCAATTCCGATGTCACCCTGGCACTGTCCCGTCTGCCGGAAGGACCGGAGGTCGGTATCGAGGCCGACAACCACATCAGCAGCGAGGGCATCGCGGTCGGCACGGCGGTGCTGTTCGACCGTCTCGGCGCGTTCGGCACCGGTGTGGTCACCGCGCTCGCGAATGCGCAGCGGCAGGTCGATTTCGGCTGACCCGAACAGGAGTGATGTCATGCGTGTTCGGCGGATCGTCGACCTGACCCACATCGTCTCCCCGGCCATCCAGGTCTATCCCGGGGATCCGGCACCGACGTTCACACCGCACGCCACCGTCGAGACCGACGGATTCGACCTGATGCGCATCGACATGGGATCGCAGACCGGCACCCACGTCGACGCGCCGCGACACGTGCGCAGCGGCGGCGCCGCGATCGACGCGGTACCGCCGGAGAACTTCGTGGGACGCGGAGTGGTGCTCGACGTGCGCGCCCGCGTCGGCGCCGGTGCGCTCGTCACCGCCGACATGTGGGGTGGGCCTGCGATCGGCTCCGGCGACATCGCGCTGGTCCTCACCGGCTGGTCGCGGTATTTCGGCACTGACCGCTATTTCGAGCATCCGGCCCTGAGCGTCGACGCGTGCCGGTGGTTGCTCGACCGCGGCGTCCGCACGGTCGGAATCGACGCGCCGAGCGTGGATCCCACGGGCGACGAGACGCTCGCAGCGCACCACGTGCTCGCCGACGCGGGGGCGATCATCTGCGAGAACCTGCGCAATCTCGACGCGATCGACTTCGCGGATCCGCTCGTGTCCTTGCTGCCGATCCCGTTCGCGGGCGTCGACGGGGCCCCGGTGAGGGCAGTCGCGATGCAGATCGAGAAGTGACCGTCCCGCACCCGGGAGGTCGAGAACCGTCCGCAGAGAACCGGCCCGGCTATCGGCCGAGTGCCGTCGTGAGCGAGGACAAGTGGTCGCGGGTGACGGCGGCGGCGGTCACCCCGTCACGGTCCGCGATGGCGTCGTAGATGCGTCGGTGGGTATCGTGGTCGGCGTCGTCCCCGTGGGTGCCGCGCGTGCGGAGCATTTCGATCATGGCGTGACGGTTACGGGGTGTGAAGCCGTCGAACAGGTCGAGAAGGATCGGGTTGTGTGCGGCGACCACGATGGTGCGGTGGAAGACGATGTCGGTGTCGACGTGTTCCTCGATGGCCGTGCGATGGGTTTCGCGTTCCCGCAGTGACTTCTTCAATGCCCGCAGTTCGGCGGGGGTGCGGCGCGCGGCGGCAAGGGCCGAGGCCTCGACCTCGACGGCGATGCGGGCCTCGATCACGGCGAGGATGTCGGCGCGCGCGACCGTGCGCGTCCAGTCCTCGGGTGCGTCGAGAGCGGTGACGAACACGCCGGCGCCCTGCCGGGTGGTCAGGATGCCGCGTCCGGCGAGCTGACGGATCGCTTCGCGGACGGTGGAGCGGCCGACGCCGAGCTGCGGAGCCAGCGTCGTCTCGCCGGGCAGCTTGGCGCCGAGCGACCATTCTCCGGATCGGATGCGTTCGAGGAGCAGTTCGGCGGCCTGGTCGGCGAGAGGCTCGCGGCGGACGACGGTCATGGTTCCATCATCGCAGAGTCGCCTACTCCTCTACTTGTCCGAGGAGTTATGTTAGCCTTCGGGACATGCGCTCCTTCGCGTTCCTTCTCCTTCGCCGCCACGGCGGGGCCTAGCCGGACCGGCTCCCCGTCGTGGAGTCGAACACGCGCCGGTCCCTCGTAACGACGATCGACGAAGGACTTCTCCGATGAGCACCAGCACGTTCCCGCGAATCTTCACTCCTGCCGGTCCGGTTCCTGCCGACGCCCCCGTCTGGAACAGGCAGCGGCACTCCGCCATGCCCTCACATCGCTACCGCGATGTGTACTCTCGCGTGGAGGTTCCACTGGCGCAACGGAACTGGCCCACACAACGTCTGACCGCGGCCCCACTGTGGGTGCCGGTGGACCTGCGCGACGGTAACCAGGCACTGGCCGAACCGATGGATCCCGGCCGCAAACGCCGCTTCTTCGAGCTGATGGTCGCGATGGGATACAAGGAGATCGAGGTCGGTTATCCGTCCGCCTCGCAGACCGACTTCGACTTCGTGCGCCTGATCGTCGAGACCGACATCGCGCCGCCGGACGTCACCATCGTGGTGTTCACCCCGGCACGTCGCGACCTCATCGAGCGGACTGTGGAATCCGTCCGGGGTGTCCGCAACGAGGTCGTCGTCCACATGTACACCGCGACCGCTCCCACCTGGCGCGAGGTCGTCCTCGACCGCGACCGTACCGCGCTGACGGAACTGATCGTCGCCGGTGGCCGCGACGTCCTGGAACTGGCCGGCGACCTGCCGAACGTGCGGTTCGAGTTCTCACCCGAGGTCTTCAACCTCACCGAACCCGACTACGCGCTCGAGGTGTGCGACGCGATCACCGAGTTGTGGGACGCGACCCCCGAACGGCCGGTGATCGTGAATCTTCCGGCCACCGTCGAGATCGCGACCCCGAACGTCTATGCCGATCAGATCGAGTACATGCACACCAACCTCGCGCGACGCGACGCGGTGATCCTGTCCGTGCACCCGCACAACGATCGCGGCACAGGTATCGCGTGCGCCGAACTCGCCGTCCTCGCCGGGGCGCAGCGGGTCGAAGGGTGCGTGTTCGGCAACGGGGAACGCACCGGCAACGTCGACATTGCGACACTCGCACTGAACCTCCACGCACAGGGCATCGATCCGATGATCGATTTCTCCGACATCGACGAGATCCGCCGCACCGTCGAATACTGCAATCGCATCGAGATCCACCCGAGGCACCCGTATGTCGGCGACCTGGTGCACACCGCCTTCAGCGGCACTCATCAGGACGCGATCAGGAAAGGGTTCGCCGAGCACCGGGCACGCGCCGTCGCCGAGGGCCGTCCCGAGTCCGAGATCGATTGGCGAGTACCATATCTGCCGATCGATCCCGCCGACATAGGACGTACCTACGACGCGGTGATCCGTGTCAATTCGCAATCCGGTAAGGGCGGGGTCGCCTACCTGCTCGAGAGCGAATACGGCATCGAAATTCCGCGTCGGCTCCAGATCGACTTCACTCGCCACGTGCAAGACCACACCGACACCAGCGGCGGGGAGGTCACTGCGACCGAACTGTGGGAGATCTTCGACACCGCATATCTCGCACGGCCGGACGTCCCGGGTGCACCGGTGCTGCGCGCCTTCGACGTGACCGACGCGGGCACCACGATCACGCTGGGTGTCGGCGGCACCGAACACCGCAGTGTCCACGAGGGCGTGGGTCCCGTCGAAGCATCGACCGACGCTCTCGCCCGTCTCGGCATCGATATCGAGGTGCTCGGCCTCCATCAGAGCAGCGTCGGCACCGACGCACTCACCCTGATCGAATTCCGCAGCGGCGACGACACACGGTGGGCAGCGGGGCGTCACCGCTCCGTGCTCACCGCGAGCCTGCACGCGGTCGTCCGTGCTGCCGCCTGCATCCCGAGGCCACTCAGGACAGCTGGGTCACCACGATCCGTGTGACGCCGTAGAAGGCGGTACCCGCCGTGACGATCGCGAACAGCGCGATCCATACGGCCGCCGGAACGCGGGTCAGTCCGCGCAACTGGTCGGCGTCCGAACCCCGGCCACGACCGCGCGAATGGGTGCGGGCGAGTTCGAGGACCGGGCGGGTCGCGCCGAGGAGCAAGACCCATGTGATCAGGTACGCCGCGGTGTACCGGACGATCGGGTCCCCGAGATAGGCGGCCGCACCGACGAGCGCACCCGCGATCACCACCGAGACGAATCCGTACAGATTGCGGATCAGCAGCAACAGGACAGCGAGCGCGGCGAGGATCGACCACAGCACCGCGGCGGGCCGATCCAGGGTCAGCAGCGTCGCCGCCGCGAATCCCAGCACGGCCGGACCGGTGTACCCGGCGAAGGTGGTCGCGACCATGCCGGGGCCTCGCGGGTTGCCGGACGACACCATCACCCCCGAGGTGTCGCTGTGCAGACGGATGCCCGACAGCTTTCGGCCCACGAGCGCCGCGACCAGCGCGTGCGACCCCTCGTGCGCCTGCGTGACGACATGGCGGGTCTTCAGCCACAGCGGCCGAACGGTGACGAGCACGAGTGCGACGATCGCCGTTCCGACGACGACCACCGTCGGAGCGGGCTGGTCGACGGTCGACACGGCCTGCCAGGCGGAGGACACGACCTCCGTGAACGAGGTGGACACAGATCACCTTCTTCCGGGCCGGGCGCCGAGACTTCCGGCCCGGCGATAGCCTGATGAGCATGCCCGACCGTCGTACCCTCGAGATCCGCGCGGGTATCAAGGACTCCTGGGCCGTCGGGCTGGGACTGATCCCGCTGGGGCTCGCGTTCGGTGTGGTTCTCACCCAGGGCGGGTTCGAATGGTGGTGGGCGCCGATCTTCTCCACCGTCATCTACGCGGGGTCGATGGAGTTCCTCGCGATCGGTCTGATCGCGGCGGTCACGCCGCTCGCCTCGGTCGCCGCGGCGACACTGCTGGTGAACTTCCGGCACGTCTTCTACGGCCTGTCGTTCCCGCTGCACCGCATCCGCAGCCGGCTCGGGCGTCTCTACGGCGTCTATGCGCTCACCGACGAGTCGTACGCGATCGTCGCCCCCAAGGCACGTGAGCCGCTCTCGGGTACCCGCATCCTCACGGTCCAGGTGCTCTGCCAGCTGATGTGGGTCGTGTCGGGCACGATCGGCGCGTTGATCGGGGCAGTGCTCCCCGACGGGCTCGCCGGACTCGAGTTTGCCCTCACGGCACTGTTCGCGGTGCTTGCGATCGATGCCTTCCGCGCCAACCGCGACGTGCCGGCGCCGGTGCTCGCGCTGGTCTGCGGTCTCGTCGCATTGCTGGTCGCGAAAAGCCAGATGCTCGTCGTCGGGCTCGGGTTGTTCGTGGTGTGCCTGTTCGTGCGTTTCGTCTACCGGAACAAGGTGGCCCGTGCCTGAGTCGGTGCCCAGCGCCGGATATGTCCTCGGCGCTCTGGCGGTGATGTTCGTCGTGACGGTCGCGTTGCGCGCGGCGCCGTTCCTCGCGTTGTCGGCGCTGAAGAACTCCGCCTTCGTCGATTTCCTGGGCCGTACGATGCCCGCGGGCGTCATGGTGATCCTGGTGATGTACACACTGCGTGACGTGGGGGAGTCGACCTGGCTACCCGCGACCGTCGGTCTCGCGGGCACGATCGCGGTGCATCTGTGGCGACGCAACGCCGCGCTGAGCACCGTTGTCGGGACGGGTCTCTATCTCGTCGCGTCGGCGTTCTGGACCTGAGCCGGCGCGGCGACGGTCTCCTCGCGCTCGACGGCGTTCTCGGCACCGGGGCGACGATTGCGCGCGGCGACCATCGCGGCGACGAAGACTGCGATCGCGGCCAGGCACTGCGAGGTCCCGAGGACTTCGAGGAGCAACTGCTCGACCCAGCCGCCGGAGGACGCCTCACGCAGCAGGTGGTTGGGTCCGATGAGGAAGACCACGGTGGCGGGCCCCAGCACGGGCCACCAGCGGCGGTAGGCCGGCGCGACGAGCAGCGGCACGAGGAACAGCGCGTACACCCAGTGGTGGGTGACGGCGATCGGAGCGGCGAGCAGCGACGCCAGGCCCACCAGGGCCACCGCGACCACGGGCTCGTCGGCACGCAGGAAGCGGTAGGCGGCCCACGCGGTACCGGCCACGACGACCAGGGCACCGGCCAGCCACAGCGCCTTGGCGGTGCCGTCGGAGAAGTCGAAACGGGCGATGAGACCGGTGAGCGCCTGGTTGCGGAAGAACGACGGGTCGCCGGCGCGGTCGGTCGCGAAGAACTCCGTGGTCCAGAAGTAGACGGTCGAATCGGGGCGCAGCCAGTAGCCGAACGCGACGGTCGCGGCAAAGGCGCTCAGCGCGCGGAATGCCGACGGCCAGTCGCGGCGCAGCAGGAAGATCAGGCCGAAGGCGGCCGGGGTCACCTTGATGGCGGCGGCCAGCGCGATGCCGACACCGCGGAAGCGCTTCGGGATCACACCGAGCAGGTCGGCGACCACCAGTGCCATGAGCACGATGTTGATCTGGCCGAACGTGAAGTTGGAGCGGAACGGCTCGAGCCACAGCACCGGTCCGAGCGACGCGGCTGCGATCAGGCTCGGCTGCGACATGTCGAGTCGCTGGTAGACGACCTCGAGCACCCACCACACGAGAGCGATGAGTCCGATCGTCCACAACACCTGCAGGGCGGTGCTGCCCACCAACGCCATCGGGGCGAAGAGGAACGCCGCGAAGGGTGGGTAGATGAACCGGAAACCGGAATGGCTGAAGAACCCCTCGGTGTACAGCGGGGTGTGGTGCAGGAAGGCCCAGCCGGCATCGCGGAAGACGTCGAGATCCATGAGGTACTCGTTCAGCGCGTCGCGCAGGTATCCCGCGACTGCCAGCGCCGAGACCGTCAGACCGATGGCGATCAACAAGGATCGAACAGGTCGGGTACGGACTTCGGTCAACAGCACGGGCGGTACCTCCCGGTAGGAAACAGGTGCGTCGCCACGTTACACAATCGTTGTCTTCGGGATCAGCCGACGAGAATATCGCCTCCCCAACCGTTTTGGTCGGGAAGTCCGTTTCGCGAACTTGGGGAGTGAGGCGGATCACGTTGCGGAAAGATCTCGACCGGCCGGACGTGAGGGGAGTATTCGTCTTTCTAGCTCCACAGCTAGAAAGACGAATACTCCGGTAGCGGAATCAGGCGACGCCGCTGATCTCGTTCGGGGTGTGCGGCAGTTCGGCAGAGCGGATCTCACCCGAGGTCACGTCCACCGCGTACAGGGAATCGGTGGCGGGATCGGTGACGAACGCCGTATCGCCCCGCACCTCGAGTGCGGGCCGAGGTGCCTGCCACTCGTCGGGCTCGGTCCACGGCTCGAGCACCTCGATCCGCCGGACGATCTCGCCGGAGTCGGGATCGATCACGTGGAGGTTGCCGTCGGTGCCGAGAACGAGTGCTTCCCCTGCCGGTCCGCGACCGAGGGAGCGGAAGGTGTAACTGGTACCGAGGTCGACGAGACGCACCGACGCCGTGCGGGTGTCCACGAGCGCGACGCGCTCGGGACGCTCGAGCTCGGCGTCGGGATCGGTCTTGTAGTCGCCGAGGACGACGGGCGAGTCCTCGCTGCCGGCCTGGTTCCCGATCCGGCCGTAGGGGTCGGGCACCGGCGCCTTCGTGAACGTTCCGTCGCGGAAGATCACCATGCCGTCCTCGCATCCGAAGGCGACGACCCCGTCGGCCGCGACCGTCTCACCGTGCACACCCGGGCACTGTTCGGTGCGCGTGATCTCGGTGCCGTTCTCGTCGAGCAGCGCCACACCGGTCCGATCCTCGGAATCGCCGAGGGTGACGAGCATGCCGCCGTCGGGCATCGGGACGGCCACGCCGTGGTGGGCCTCGGGGAGCGCGCGACTGTCGAGATCCGGCAGGTCGGTCGCCGAGGCGAGATCGGCGGGGTCGAACACGTCGATGCGTCCGGTGCCGTCGTCGAACAGGGCGGTGACCCCGGCGTGCGGCACGACGTGTCCGGGCTTCTCGGCGGCGAACGTCAGGTCGGTGAGCGTGGGTGCGCCGGTGTAGTGGTGACCGTGGTCGCCGTGGGCTTCCGTCCAGCTGCCGGTGTCGAGCACGCGGAATCCGCCTTCGGTGGAGATCAGCACGTGGCGTCCGTCGCCGGCAGGGGAGAGGCGGTTGAAACCGTCGAGTGCGAAGTCGTCGACGACGGTGAGTTCTTCTTCCTCGACGACGAGGACGCCGCCGTCGTAGGTCAGGGCGAGGCGCGGCTGCGCCGTCGCCACTTCGGAAGCGGCGGCGGAGGTCGTCGTCTCGGGGGTGTCGGCCGCAGTGGTGTCGGCCTCGGTCGTACCGCCGCAGGCGGCGGCGAAGGTCGCAGCGACGACGGTGAGGGCGGCGCCGCCGTAGCGGGAGAGCGTTGTCATGGGGAAAGAAATAGCCACTATCGAAAATGAATGTCAAAGTCTGAAATGCGCATGCGTGCATGTCGCTCCGGGCGGCCGAGGTTGCAGTTGTTGTCGAGAAATCGCCGAAATGTCGACAACAACTGCGGTTTCGAGCTCGGACATACGCGAATACGGCCGTCTACGACACGCACTAGATGAGCTCAGAATCCGACGAGTTCGCCGTTAGCATCGACGGATGGATCCTGTCCGCAACCCGTACGCCCCGGGCGCGGGACAGCGCCCGCCCGAGCTCGCCGGCCGCGAGAAGCAACTCACCGCGTTCGAGGTGGTCCTCGAACGGATCGCCCGGGAACGACCCGAACGCAGCGTCGTCCTCACCGGCCTCCGCGGTGTCGGCAAGACCGTCCTTCTCAACCATCTGCGCTCCGCCGCCATCGCGAAGAGCTGGGGCACCGGCAAGATCGAGGCCCGTCCCGATCAAGGACTGCGACGCCCCCTGTCGTCGGCGCTGCACATGGCGGTCCGCGAGATCGCCGCCGCGCATCCGGATCCGGAATCGGTGGAGTACTTCCTCGGGGTGCTCAAGTCGTTCGCGCTGCGGGCTACCGCCGACAAGGGCATGCGCGAACGCTGGCAACCCGGCATCGATGCTCCGGCCGTGAAAGGGCGGGCCGACTCGGGCGACATCGAGATCGACCTCGTCGAACTGCTTGTCGACGCAGCAGGACTCGCACGCGACGTGGGCGTGGGCATCGCGTTGTTCATCGACGAGATGCAGGACCTCGGCTCCGACGACGTCTCAGCGATCTGCGGGGCCTGCCACGAGCTGAGCCAGGACGCCGCGCCGCTCATCGTCGTCGGGGCCGGTCTGCCGCACCTGCCCGCGGTGCTGTCGGCGTCGAAGTCCTACTCCGAGCGGCTGTTCACCTACCACCGCATCGACCGGCTCGACCGTGCGGCAGCGGATCTCGCGCTCATCGCGCCTGCGGCACGAGAGGACGTCGAGTTCACGCAGGACGCCCTCGACCTGCTGTATGAAACCGCCGACGGCTACCCGTATTTCGTGCAGGCCTATGGTAAGACGACCTGGGACGTCGCAGCGGATTCGCCGATCACCGCCGACGACGTGCGGGTCGCGGCACCGACTGCGGAAGAGGAACTCGCCGTCGGCTTCTTCGGCTCCCGCTACGAACGGGCGACCCCCGCCGAACGCGAATACATGCGGGCCATGGCGGATCTGGCGGGCGACGACGGGCCTGTCGCGACCTCGAAGATCGCCGTCGAACTCGGACGGAAGCCTGCCTCCCTGTCACCTGCGCGCGACGGATTGATCAAGAAGGGCCTGATCTATTCCGCCGAGCGCGGGTTCATCGGGTTCACCGTTCCGCACTTCGGGCGGTACCTGCGCGCCCAGAACGACTGACCCGGCCGGGGCGATCGAAAGTTCAGTCGACCCACTCGACGGTCTCGTCGAGCGACGCGCGATTCGTGCGACACGCATTGGCCGGGTGCGCCTCGTCGGCGTAACCGAACGAGATGGCGCAGACGATGTCGCGGTCGTCGCCGATGTTCAGTTCGCGTCGCAGCGCGGTGGCCGTCATCGCGACGGCGGCCTGCGGGACGGCGGCGATGCCGAGCGACTCGGCGGCGAGCAGCAGGGTCGAGACGTAGCCACCGCAGTCGACGGCGCCGTACACGCCGAGGGCCTTGTCGGAGGTGATGATCGCGACGTGCGGTGCGCCGAAGAAGCGGTAGTTCTCGAGCATCTGCTCGGTGCGGCGCTGGTAGTCGTCGCGGGCGATGCCCAGCGCGTTGTACAGGGCGTAGCCGGCGCCGCGGCGACGCTCGGCATAGGCGCCGCGGTATTCGGCGGGTCCCGGGATGTCGGGATCCATGTTCCCCGAGGTGGCCTGCGCGTAGACGGCGTCGCGCAGGCGGTTGGTGGCGTCGCCGCTGACGATGTGCACTTGCCAGGGTTGGGAGTTGCACCAGGACGCGGTGCGCTGACCCATCTGCAGCATGCGTTCGATGTCCTCGCGCGGGACCTGTTTCGTCAGGAAGGCGCGGCAGCTGAAACGGGTGTCGAGCAGGGACGACAGCGCGTCGGCGGCAGAAGTCATGTCACCACGATGGCACATCACTTCACCGAGCGTTCGTTCAGCCGGTCGGGAGCACACGACAGGCGACTATTCGGCTTTCTACGATCCGTCCGAGAAAGCGGTAGAGAAGGTCAGACGATGTCCCTCTCGTCGCCGGGTGTGACCCGGCGCAGCCCCCGATAGGCATCGGTGGGGGTGCTCTTCCCGGTCACCACGGCCGCGACCTCGGCGGCGATCGGCATCTCCACCCCGTACTCGCGGGCGAGTTCCATGACCGTCGGCGCGGTCTTCACCCCTTCGGCGACCTGCCCCAGCGCCTCGACGGCCTCGTCGATGCTGAGCCCGCGCGCCAGCGCCTCACCGACCCGGCGGTTCCGCGACGACGGACTCGTGCACGTCGCGATGAGATCACCCATCCCCGTGAGGCCCGCGAACGTGCGCGGATCCGCACCCATGGCCTCACCGAGACGCGTCATCTCCGCCAGCCCACGGGCGAGGACCATCGCGCGGGTGTTGTCGCCGACGCTGAGCCCTTCGGCCATGCCGGCCGCGATCGCCACGATGTTCTTGAGGATCCCGCCCAGTTCGCAGCCGAGCACGTCGGTATTGCGATAGACGCGGAACAACGACGTGGCGAACAGCGGTTGCAGCGCCGCACTCACCGCTTCGTCCTGCATCGCGACCACCGACGCGGCGGCCATGCCGTCGGCGATCTCCCCGGCGATGTTCGGACCCGCGAGCAGCCCGACGGGGTGCCCCGGAAGGCATTCGGCGATCACCTCGGTGGGCCGCAGGCGGGTGCCCGGCTCGAGGCCCTTCACGAGCGAGACGACCGGAACCCACGCGCGGATCTCGTCGACGACCTGCTCGAGTGTCTTGCGCACTGCATGCGACGGCACACCGATCACCAGGACGTCGGCTTCGCGGGCGGCCTCTTCGAGATCGGAGGTCGCGCGCAGGCCCTGCGGCAGTGGCCGTTCGCCGAGATATCGACGGTTGCGGTGCTCGGTGTCGATCTCACGCGCGATGTCGTCGTTGCGGGCCCACAACGTCGTCGGGGTGTTGCGTGCGGCCAACGACGCGATCGTGGTTCCCCACGATCCCGATCCGAGAACGACGACGCGAACCGCACGAGCCATCGGTGACCTTTCGTCCGTACGGGCAGGTATCGACAGAGTGTCAGTTTTCCGGTCCCGGCGGGTCCGGTTTGTGGTCCCGGGATCCTCGCGGGGCGGATGTGCTGTGGAGGCGCACGACGACAGGATCGAGGCGGCGCATCGTGGCACGATCGGACCCGTGCCCGGTAAACCCGTCACCGATCAGCGTCTGCGCGACCTCGCGTTGCTGCGCCGCGTCCGCGACCGCATCGACCGCGAGTACGCCCAGCCCCTCGACGTCGAGGCCCTCGCCCGCGGCGTGAACATGTCCGCCGGCCATCTCAGCCGCCAGTTCAGGCTCGCGTACGGCGAGTCGCCCTATTCGTATCTCATGACCCGGCGCATCGAGCGGGCCATGACGTTGCTGCGACGCGGCGACCTCACCGTCACCGAGGTGTGCTTCGAGGTGGGCTGTTCGTCGCTCGGCACCTTCAGTACCCGGTTCACGGAACTCGTCGGCGTGCCCCCGAGCGTGTACCGCAAGCAGGCGGGCGAGGAGACGAACGGCATCCCGTCGTGCGTGGCGAAGAATGTCACCAGACCGATCAGGAATCGAGAAGCGCGGACGGGTCCGCCGGTCATACCGTGATCGGCATGGACATCACCATTCACCAGACATTCCTTCCGCACACCGATCCCGAGGCGTCCCTCGCGTTCTACCGCGACACCCTCGGCTTCGAGGTCCTCAACGACGTCGGTTACGCCGGGAAACGCTGGATCACCCTCGGCCGCAGCGACACTCCCGGCACGTCCCTGGTGCTGTACCCGCCGGACGCCGACCCCGGCATCACGGAGGAGGAGAACGCCACCATCGCCGAGATGATGGCCAAGGGCACCTTCGCATCGATCATCCTCGCGACGAAGGATCTCGACAGGACGTTCGAGCAGCTGCAGGCCGGCGACACCGAGATCGTCCAGGAACCCACCGACCAGCCGTACGGCGTCCGCGACTGCGCTCTCCGCGACCCCGCGGGAAACATGGTCCGCATCCAGCAATTGCGCTGACCGATCCCACGATCGGCCTTACTCTCCGATCGTCGCACCCGTTCCGCCCCGCATCCGTACGACCACTGGAGTCTTCGAACATGACCTCGACGAAGGACACACCGGCACATGCAGCGCACGTCGCCGACACCCACGATGCGATCCGGGTCCACGGAGCGCGCGTGAACAATCTCCGCGACATCAGCGTGGAGATCCCCAAGCGGCGATTGACGGTGTTCACCGGTGTCTCCGGCTCGGGCAAGAGTTCGCTGGTGTTCAGCACGATCGCCGCCGAGTCGCAGCGCCTGATCAACGAGACGTACAGCGCGTTCGTGCAGGGATTCATGCCGACCCTGGCCCGCCCGGACGTCGACGTGCTCGACGGCATCACCGCGGCGATCATCGTCGGCCAGGAACGGATGGGATCGAATCCGCGCTCGACAGTGGGCACCGCCACCGATGCCAACGCGATGCTTCGCATCCTGTTCAGCCGGGTTGCGGAGCCGCACATCGGTCCGCCCAACGCCTACTCGTTCAACGTGCCGTCGGTGCGGGCCAGTGGTGCGGTGACGGTGGAGAGGGGCGCCGGGAAGACCCAGGCCGAGAAGGTGACCTTCAACCGGCTCGGCGGCATGTGCCCGCGATGCGAGGGCAAGGGCAACATCTCCGATTTCGACCTGACCGTGCTCTACGACGACGGTCTCTCCCTCAACGAGGGCGCCCTGAAGATCCCCGGCTACAGCATGGACGGCTGGTACGGCCGGATCTACCGCGGCTGCGGCTTCTTCGATCCCGACAAGCCGATCGCGAAGTTCACCAAGCGGCAACTCCACGACCTGCTCTACAAGGAACCCACCAAGATCAAGGTGGAGGGCGTCAACGTCACCTTCGAGGGCCTGATCCCGAAGATCCAGAAGTCGTTCCTGTCCAAGGATCTCGACGCGATGCAACCGCACATCCGTGCGTTCGTCGAGAAGGCCGTCGTCTTCTCCACATGCCCGGACTGTGAAGGGACGCGTCTCGCCCCCGAGGCGCGGTCGTCGAAGATCGACGGCAGGAGCATCGCGGATGTGTGCGCGATGCAGATCAGCGATCTCGCCGAATGGGTGCGCGGACTGGATCTTCCGCAGGTTGCCCCGCTGCTGAAGAACCTTTGTCATCTGCTCGACTCCTTCGCGGACATCGGGCTGGGATATCTGTCGCTGGATCGTCCCACCGGCACCCTGTCCGGCGGAGAATCGCAGCGCATCAAGATGATCCGCCATCTCGGATCGTCGCTGACCGATATCACCTACGTCTTCGACGAACCGACGATCGGCATGCACCCGCACGACATCGCGCGGATGAACAACCTGCTGCTGCAACTGCGCGACAAGGGCAACACCGTGCTCGTCGTCGAACACAAACCCGAGGCCATCGCGATCGCCGACCACATCGTCGATCTCGGCCCGCGCGCCGGCACCGAGGGCGGACAGGTGGTCTTCGAGGGCACCGTCGACGAACTGCGGCGTGCCGACACCCTCACCGGTCGTCACCTCGACGACCGGGCGTCGCTGAAACCGACGGTGCGCACCCCGAGCGGAGCCCTGAAGGTCCGCGGCGCAGACACGCACAACCTGCAGAACGTCGACGTCGATATCCCGCTCGGCGTGCTCGTCGTGGTGACCGGCGTGGCCGGATCGGGCAAGAGTTCGCTGATCCACGGTTCGGTGGCCGACGGCGACGGCGTGGTCACGATCGACCAGAGCCCCATCAAGGGCTCGCGTCGCAGCAACCCCGCGACCTACACGGGTCTTCTCGAACCGATCCGCAAGGCGTTCGCGAAGGCCAACGGTGTCAAGCCGGCCCTGTTCAGTTCCAACTCCGAGGGCGCCTGCCCGACCTGCAACGGCGCCGGTGTCGTCTACACCGACCTCGGGGTGATGGCCACCGTCGAATCGGTTTGCGAGGACTGCGAGGGCAAGCGCTTCCAGACCGCCGTGCTCGACTACACCCTGGCGGGGAAGAACATCGCCGAGGTGCTCGCCATGTCCGTCGCGCAGGCCCAGGAGTACTTCGCCGACGGCGAGGCACGCACCCCGGCGGCGTCGAAGATCCTGCAGCGACTGTCCGACGTCGGCCTCGGCTATCTGCGGCTCGGCCAGCCCCTGACCACCCTGTCGGGCGGTGAGCGGCAGCGGCTCAAGCTCGCCACCGCGATGGCCGAGAAGGGGGAGACCTACATCCTCGACGAACCCACCACGGGCCTGCACCTCGCCGACGTCGAACAGCTGCTCGGTCTGCTCGACCGGCTCGTCGAGTCCGGCAAGTCGGTGATCGTCATCGAACACCACCAGGCCGTGATGGCCCACGCCGACTGGATCATCGACCTCGGTCCCGGCGCCGGCCACGACGGTGGACGCATCGTCTTCGAGGGCACCCCCAGCGAACTCGTGGAGGAGCGGTCGACGCTCACCGGCGAGCATCTCTCCGAGTACGTCGGGGTCGGGGTCAGCGGCTGAAGTCCGGACGCTCCATCAGCCACGACACGGCCACACCCGCGACGAGCCCCCAGAACGCCGCGCCGATGTTCCAGACGGTGATGTTCGAGGCGGTGACCACGAACGCGACGAGCGCACCCATGGTGTGCTTGCTCGCGAACCCGGCCACGAAGGCGCCCTGCAACGCTTTGAGCATCGCCAGGCCGCCGAGAGTCGCGACGAACGAGGCGGGCGCGGCGATCATCCACCGGACGAACAGCGGCGCGAACAGTCCGAAGACGATCGCCAGCGTCCCGCATGTGATCGCCGCGGTGTACTGACGGGACCGTTCGCCCGACGACACGAGCAGCGCGTTGGTCGGTCCGGTCAGACAGGTCGACACGGCGCCGACGCACGCGGCAAGGAAGGACCACAGTCCGCACGCGATCGCCGAGACGTTGACGGGCGGATTGTGCCCGGCCGAGCGCAGCACCGCGATGCCTTGCCCGTTCTGCACGACCAGCACGGTGATCGCGAGCGGCACGACGAGTTCGAGGATCGCCGACCACGTGAACTGCGGGGCGGTGAACACCGGTGCGGCGAAGACCGCGCTGTCGGTCCCGGACGGTGAGAACCGGCCCGACAGCGCGACCGCGCCCACCCCGGCGAGCAGGGCTCCGAGGATGGGAGGCATCCACTTACCTAGGACCGCAACGGAACTGAGCAGGAGGAAGACGATCACCATCGGTGCGGCGATGGCGACGTCGGCACCGAGCGCCGAAACCAGATCGATGCCGAACTTCAGGAACACCCCCGCGACCATCGCCATGACGATGGGCATCGGCAACGCTTCCATCACTCGGCGCACCAGTCCCGAGGCCCCCAGTACCGTCACGAGGGCCGCTGTCACGAAGAATGCGCCGACCACCTCCGCCCAGCTCAGGTGGGTGAGCGACCCGCCGACCAGCACGGTGCCGGGGATGGTCCAGAAGAACCCGAGCGGTTGCCGGTAGGCGACGCTCATCACGATGGTGAGCAGCCCGTTGAGGGCGAACACCCCGAAGATCCACGACGCCAACTGCGGTGCGCTCAGCCCGCCCGCGGCGCCGGCGGCGAGGATCACGGCGACCGGTCCGGTGCACGAGAAGACGAGCCCGATCAAGCCGTTCGCGGCGTATCGTGGGCCGAGATCCCGGAGTATCCCGCGCGGTCCGACGACGGGACGCACGGGGCGTTCGAACAGATCGGTCTCGGCGGTGGGGCGATCGTCCACGGCGGTCAATGATCAACCTCGATCCTGTTGTCGGAACTTCGCGGCGAGCTCGCTGCGCGAGCGGATGCCGAACTTCGAGTACACGCGGGTCAGGTGGTACTGCACGGTCTTGACGGACAGGAACAGCTCACCGGCGACTTCCTTGTTGGTGCGGCCCGACGCGACGAGTGTGGCCACGGCGCGTTCCTGCGGAGTGAGGGTCGTGAAATCCGAACGCGGGGTCTCGGTCTCGCCGTCGCCGGTACGAAGACCACCGGCCTTGAGTTCCCGGTCGCAACGTTCCACGTACGAGACGGCGCCGAGCGACGCGTACAGCTCACGGGCGGTGCGGATCACCGCGTCGGCGTCGCGGCGACGCCCCGCGCGGCGCATCGTCTGGCCGTACGCGAAGTTGATGCGTGCACGGTCGTAGGGCAGTGGCAGCGTGTCGATCTCGTCGAGTGCGTGTTCGAAAGCGTCGCGGGCGGCGTCGATGTCGCCGCGGGCTCCGAGGATGCGACCGCGCACGTAACCGAGGCGGGCCTTGGCGGAGCGGTGACCGCGTTCGGCGGCGAGTTCCTCGTGCGGCCGCAGGAATTCGTCCGCTTCGTCGACGCGTCCGGTGATCACGAGGGCGTTGCCGTAGAGATCCGGCCACGGCCAGTGGCCGGGTTCGTCGACGGCGCCCCGCTCGCGCATGGTGACGATCGGTTCCAGATAGCGCAACACGCTCGTGTAGTCGGAGACGACCTCGGCGCACTGCGCCAGACACAGGCAGGCCGGTACGAACATGAGCGGGTAGTCGTTGTTCCCGGCGCGGGCACGGTGGGCGTGTTCCCGTGCCGCGGTCCAGTTCCCGCGCAGCGCCTGGACCTGGGCGCCGGTCCAGTGGACGAGCGGTCGGAGCAGATCGAGTTGTGTCGCGTCGAGCTGCGCCGCCGCGCGATCGACGGTGCGCAGCGCGTCGGACCACGCACCGAGCGCGAATTGTGTTCGCGCGAGCCAGGCCTGCGCCCACAGCGAGATGCGCAGCGACCCGCCGCGGAAGATGGTCGGTTCGGCCGCCTCGAGTTCGGTCCGGGCGAGATCGGGCCGGTCGAGCACCAATGCGAGCCACCCCTCGGCCATGCGGATGCGCTGGCTCTGCGCTCCGAGCCGGATGACATCGGACAGAGCCGAATACGACTCGACGGCCTCATCGACGCGACCGGTCATCGCCAGCCCGAGTCCGCGGATGGCCCGGGACTCGACGACGGGTGGAGCCGTCTCGGGGAGGGTGTCCGCGGCACGATCGGCCCACAGGACAAGATCGTCGCCGCGCAGCCGTGCCAACGAATGCAACACCATGCGTTGCGAAATCGTGGCGGCGAGTTCGGGTTCGGATTCCGGATCGTCGAGCATCGACCACGCTTCGGTTAGAAGGTGGTGCGCTTCCGCGGCCCGCCCCCGCTGGATCGCGAGATAGCCGAGCACGGCGTTGCGCATCGGTCCGCTCGGCACGCTCTCGATCTCGGGGACGAACGTCTGGGCCTGGGGCAGGTCGGCCGCACCGGTCAGTGCGTCGACACCGCGGATCATCCTGCGGGTCCGTAGTTCTCGGTCGAGAGTGATACGGCTCGCGGTGATGAGCGCTTCGGCCGCTTGGGACCAGGCGCCGTCGGCGGCGCATCGCCGGGCGTAAGCGTCGAGGTCGGCGGCGAGTTCCTCGTTTCCGGTCGGTGTCGCGGACACCAGGTGGAACAACCGGGCGCCCTCGTCGTCGACGAGCGAAGCGGCCCGCGCGTGCAGGCTGTGCCAGCGGGCCGGGCCGATCTCGTCGGCCACGGCGGCGCGGGTCATGGGATCGGGGAACGACAACGACACCACGCCCCGCTGTTCACGCATCGTGAGCAGACCGAGCCGGTGGGCCTCGTCGAGCGGCCCGGTCGTGTCGCCGACCTCGGCGAGTTCGGCGACGAGCGCGAGGGATTCGGTGGCTCCCCGTGTCGCGGCGGTGTCCAGGACGGCGACCGATTCGACGAGCGCGCGCGTGTCCGGTGAACACCGGGCAAGGATGCGACCCACTTTCCCCGCGTGTTGTCTCGGTGCTGGGAAACGCGCCTGCCAGCGGTGCCATTCGTCGCGAGGGATCTCGTCGAGAAGCTGCAGGATCGAGCGGGTGTTCCCGAGCGTGTGTTCCTGCAGGCGACGCGCCGTCCACGCGGACAGGTCGACGCCGATGCGATGCAGTGCGAGTTGCGCGACATCCGGGGGCGCCAGCGCGCCGACGTGGAGGGTGTCCACGCGGTGGCTGTTCGAGAGGAGGTCGGCGGTCGCCGGGGCGACATCGTCGGGAAGCACGTCGGGCACGATCCAGATCATGAGCAGGGGACGTCCGTGCGCTCGCCTCAGCGACGACGACAGCGACTGCAACGACTCGGCATCCGCGTAGTGCGCGTCGTCGACGACGATCACCGTCGCGTCGTCGATCCGGTCGAGGAGCGTGCGTGCCGCCTCCACCGGGTCGCCCGCCGTGACAGTGTCACCGAGCAGCTGTTCGAGCACGGACCACGGATGGCCGGCTTCCCAGCGGGCCCCGGTCGCGTCGTGTACGGCGAGGTCGTCGTGGCGAGCGACGAAATACGAAACGAGGGAGGATTTCCCGACGCCGGACGCCCCCTCGACGAGGACCAGCGAGGGGACACCCGCGCGGGCTTCGTCGAGGAGGCGTTCGAGTTGCAACAACTCGGAGTTCCGGCCGATCAGCACAACGTTGTCCGTCACACATCCACGGTAGTCGGCACGGGGCGATCGGAACTGCGGACCGGCGAGACGGACTGGACCGGGCGGGGCACGAACCACGTGACCAGACCACCGGCGAGCGCGATACCCGCGAAGATGTAGAAGTTCACGTTGTTCGCGAAGCCCGCGCCGATGAGAAGACCTCCGATGACCGGGCCGACGATGCCGCCCAGGCGGCCGAAGCCGGCGCACCACGCCACACCCGCGGCGCGGGCGGGGGTGTCGTAGTAGTTGGACACGAACCCGTAGATGAGCACCTGGGTGCCGATCGTGCCCGTACCGGCGATCGCGACGGCGGTGAGCAGCACCGGCAGCGGGAAACCGAGCGTGAGCAGCACGAGGGCCACGGCCGCGAGGAAGAAGGTGGTGACGATGACGGACTGCGGTCCGCGGCCGTCGGCGACCTTCGAGGCGAGCAGGCCGCCGAGGATGGCGCCGCCGTTGAGGACGAGGAGGAAGGCGAGCGAGCCGTTGGCGTTGTAACCGGCGTCGGCCATGATCTTCGGCAGCCAGGTGTTGAGGCCGTAGGTGAGCAGCAGACCGGCGAAGCTCATCATGCCGAGCAGTCCCGTACCGAGGGCGTACTTGCGGGTCGCGAGTGCCGCGAAACCGATCTTCTCGGTGGAAGCGACAGGTGCTGCGGACGGCAGCGGGAAACCGAACTCCTCGCACACACGCTGCGCCTCGTCGGAGCGTCCCCGCGACTGCAGCCAGGCGGGCGACTCGGGAAGCTTCATCAGTGCCAGCGGGAGCAGGATGAGCAGCGGCAACGCGCCGATGAGGAACAGTCCGCGCCAGCCGATCGCGTCGCGCAGCAGGATCGCGAGCAGCGAGGCCATCACACCGCCGGCGGGGACACCGCTGTAGACGATGGCGTTGAACAGGTTGCGCTTGCCGGGCGGAGCGAACTCGGCGACCACGGCTCCGGCGGTGGCGACGAGACCGCCGACGCCGATGCCGGTGAAGAAGCGGAGCGCGCCGAACATCGTGATGCTCGTGGAGAAGGCCGCCGCACCCATGCCGACGGAGAACCAGACGATGTTGATCAACATCATCTTCCGGCGGCCGACGCGGTCACCGAACGCACCGGTCAACAGCGCGCCGACCATGACGCCGATGAGCGCGTAGGAGCCGAGGGCACCACCCTGCTGGGCAGAGATCTCCCCGAGCTGGGTCGGATCGGCCATCAGGGTCGGAAGGACGGTGCCGTACACGACGAGGTCGTAGCCGTCGAAGATGATCGCGAGGGTGGCGAGCGCGACGATCCAGATGACGCTGCGCCGATGTTGTGGACTGGCCCAGGTCTGCGTGGCGTGGGGCATGCGTTGCTCCGGTCTGTGGGTGGAGTCACAAGAGGATTCGGGGAGAAAAGTGGCCTCACCGGGGGACTGGCGCCTCCGGTGAGGCCGAGCGAGGGGCGGTCAGCCCAGATCGCCGCCGGCGACGGGAAGAACCGTGCCGGTGATGTAGGAGGCCTCCTCGGAGGCCAGGAAACAGATCGCGGCGGCCTGCTCGTCGAGCGTGCCGTACCGCTTGAGCAGGGAGGAATCGACGGTCTGGTCCACGATCTGCTGGTACCAGGACTTCTCCTGCTCGGACTGCGGCGACGGACCGCGCGCGATCCGCCGCTCGGGAGCGACGGTGCCGCCCGGGGCGGTCGCCACCACGCGGACCCCGTAGGGGGCGAGTTCGAGGGCGAGCGACGCGGTGATCGCGTTGACCCCACCCTTCGCCGCCGAATACGGCACGCGGTTGACGCCGCGGGTCGCGACCGACGAGACGTTCACAATCGTGCCGGCGCGTCGCTCGATCAGATGGGGAGCGGCGGCGCGACACGTCCACAGAGTGGGGAACAGCGACCGCCGGATCTCCTTCTCGATCTCCTCCGGCGCATAGTGCTCGTACGGCTTGGCCCAGATCGTGCCGCCGACGACGTTGATCAGCACGTCGATGCGGCCGGTGGTGCGGACGGCGTGGGAGATCGCCTCCTCCGCGCCCTCGAAGGTCTCGAGATCCGCCGTCACCGAATGCGCCTTGCCGCCCGCCTCGCGCAGCTGCTCGGCCACCTCGTGGACGAGATCCGCGCGGTCGACGAGCACGACCTCACCGCCCTCGGCGGCGATGCGGGTCGCCACCGTGAGACCGATGCCCTGCGCGGCGCCGGTGATCGTCAGGCACCGTCCGTCGAACCGGCCCGGGAAGATCTTCGTTTCGATCATGAGGAGACACCTGCTGGGGCACCGCTGGCGATGGCACGACGCATCGTCTCCTTGGCGTGCTGCGAGTGGACGACGATCAGGTCGCGCGCGGCGGCCTTGTCGCCCTTCTCGAACGCCTCGACGAGCTGCAGGTGCTCGTCGACGATGTGCTCCTCGATCCACTGCGCGTCGCGCAGGACCTGCTTCATCAACCGGGTGACCTCGAGCTTGTTGTAGGCCTCGAGCAGCACCGGGTTGGTGCAACAGCGGAAGAGGAACTCGTGGAAGGCCGCATTGGTGTCGGTGAACGCCGCGGCGTCGGTGAAGTGGTCGCCTTCGACCGACGCGCCGGACGCCTCGGCGAGGATGCGGAACTCGACGAGCTGCTCCGGCGTGAGCCGGCCGATCGTGAGTTCGACGACCCCGAGTTCGAGGGCCATGCGGGCGTCGAACTGCTCGTCCGATTCGGCGACGGGCGGATGCTCCTCGCCGATCTCGTAATTGCCGGGCTCGGGGTTCTCGAGCACCACCGGACGACCGGTCTCGGCGGCAGCCTTCTCCGCCGCGGCCTTCTCGGCGTCGGTGGCAGCGGGTGCGGTTGCCCCACCCGGGGTGGCCGAGGTGTTGAACTTCTCGAAGTAGAAGTTCGTCGGCTCGATACCGTTCTCGGACAGGTGGTTACGCACCGCCTCCACCATGGGCGGCGGACCGCACAGGTAAATGTCCACATCACCGTCGTTGAGGTGCGACGGCTCGAACAGACCCGTCACGTATCCCTTGTTCGGGGCGGACGACGCTTCGTCGGCGACGCAGTAGTCGAACGTGAAGTTCGGCAGCCGCTTCGTGTACTCCTCGAGCGCGTCGAGTTCGACGAGATCGTGATCGAAGGTGACACCGTAGATCAGGTGCACCGGCTGGTCCGAGCCGTCGGCCTCGATCTTCGACAGGATCGACAGCAGCGGCGCCAGGCCGGTACCGCCGGCGAGCAGCAGCGACGGACGCTTGCGCTCGCGCAGGAAGAAGCTGCCGAATGGGCCGGTGAACTCCAGGGTATCGCCGACCTGCGCGCGGTCGCGCAGGTACTCGGACATCAGACCGTCCTCGGTGATCTTCACGAGGAACGCGAGCGAATTCTCGTGCGGGCCGGTGCTGAACGAGTACGAGCGGGTCGCCGGCTTACCGGTGCCGTCGTCGCTGCCGGGCACGCCGATGTTGACGTACTGACCGGGCAGGAACACCAGATCGTCACGGTTGTCGATCTCGACGGTGAACCCGACGACGCTCTCGGAGTAACGGCGCAGATCCGTGATGGTCGCGCTGTACGAGGCGGCCGCGGTCTTCGCGACATCGGAGGTGCTCGCGATCTGCACCACCAGATCGGATTCCGGCATCATCTGGCACGGCAGGCAGTAACCCTGCTCGGCCTCTTCGTCGGTGAGGGCGTCCTCGATGTAGTCGCCGCCGTCGTAGCTGCCCGATTCGCAGAAGGCCTTGCAGGTTCCGCACGCGCCGTCGCGGCAGTCGAGCGGAATGTTGATGCGTGCCTTGTACGAGGCGTCGGCGACGGTCTCGTTCGGGTTGACCTTGATGAAGCGGGTGACCCCGTCCTCGAAGCTCAATGCCACCTGGTAAGCCATGGCACGTGCCTCCTTTCGTGATCGGGGTGGAACTAGACGACGTAGACGTCGACGATGTGGTGGATGTAGTCGTTCTTCAGGACGATCTTCTTCTTCTTGATCACCGGCTGTGCGCCCGAGACATCGAGGGTGAGGAAGGTGGTCCCGAAGTAGGTGTCGGTGGTGTTGTAGCGGAAGTACAACGAGAACCAGTTGTGCCGCAGGTCGATTTCGGTGCCGCGACGCTCGAGGATCTCGACGTTGGTGATGTTGTGTCCCGTGCGGGGTTCGGGCAGCGAGGTCGCCGACGAACGGTCGGTGCGGATGCGGAACACCCGGTCCTCGAGGCCGCCGCGATTCGGGTAGTAGATCAGCGAGATCTCGGTCTGCGGGTTCTCGGTGAGAGCACCGTCGTCGTCCCAGGCCGGCATCCAGTACTCGGCATCGGGGTGGTAGCACTCGAGCCACTGCTCGAACTCGCGGTCGTCGAGCAGTCGGGCCTCACGGTAGAGGAACTGTTCGATGTCGGTCTGCGTGAATTCGTGTACGGCAGTCATGATTCCGGTTCCTCTCAGAGCGCGGACGGGTCGGCGGCGGAACTCTCGGCGGCGATGGCCTCGCGCATCGCTTCGAGCCAGTAGCCGTGCTGGATCGGGTACAGGCCTTCGTCCTCGGTCTTCACACCGCTCGACAGCACCTTCGTCATGCCGAGATCCTGAGCGACCTCGTCGGGTCCGTTGAGGATGTGGGTTGCACCGCGGCTCATGTCGTTCCAGGGCGCAGCCGATGCGAGGTAGGTCTTCTGGCAGGAGCGGAACTCCTCGAGATCATCCGGGGTGGCCATGCCGGTCGCGTTGAAGAAGTCCTCGTACTGACGGATCCGGTTGGCGCGGGACTCGGCGCTCTCACCCTTCGGTGCGATGCAGTAGATCGTCACCTCGGTCTTGTCCACGGAGATCGGGCGGAAGTGCCGAATCTGCGAGGAGAACTGGTCCATGATGTACACGTTCGGGTACAGGCACAGGTTGCGCGACGCGCCGACCATGAACTCGGCCTTCTTCTCGCCGAACTCCTTCGCGAGTTCGTCCTTGCGCGGGTACAGCGGACGGTCCTCGGGGTTGCCCCACCACATCCACAGCAACAGGTGGCCGTGGTCGAACGAGTAGTAGCCGCCGCCCTGCTTGCCCCAGGTGCCGGCGTCCATCGCCTTGGTCTCGTTGCTGGACTCACCGGCAGTGCGGCGCGCGGTGGTCGCGGCATAGTTCCAGTGGGTGGCCGAGACGTGGTAACCGTCGGCGCCGTTCTCGGCTTGCAGCTTCCAGTTGCCGTCGTAGGTATAGGTGGACGAACCGCGCAGCACCTCGAGGCCCTCGGGGGACTGGTCGACGAGCATGTCGATCATCTTCGTGGTGTCACCGAGGTGGTCCTCGAGCGACTTGGCGTCGGGATTCAGGCTGCCGAACAGGAAACCGCGGTAGCTCTCGAAACGAGCGACCTTCCGCAGGTCGTGGCTGCCGTCGGTGTTGAACTGCTCGGGATAGCCGGCGTCGCGGGGATCCTTGACCTTCAGCAGCTTTCCGTTGTTGCGGAACGTCCAGCCGTGGAAGGGGCACGTGAAGGTGGTGCGGTTGTCGGTCTTGCGACGGCACAGCATCGCACCGCGGTGGCTGCACGCGTTGATCAGGCAGTGCAGCTCGCCTTCCTTGTCGCGGCTGATGACGACGGGCTGGCGGCCGATATACGTGGTGAAGTAATCACCGACGTTCGGGACCTGGCTCTCGTGGGCGAGGTACACCCAGTTGCCCTCGAAGATGTGCTTCATCTCGAGTTCGAAGATCTCCTCGTCGGTGAAGACGTCACGGCGGATCTGGTACCGCCCGGTGCTCGGGTCTTCGACGAGTGCGCCGTCGAGGCGAGTGCGCACGTGCTCCACGATGTCGGTCATGGGATCCTCCAGGTATCGGCTTCGTTCCCGGGACGGACAGGGCGTGTCCGACGCGGCCGAGCCTGTACTGAAGATTCGTGGTGACCGGGGTCTTTCTCCGGTCCGGCTCGACGCGATGTGTCCGGCGATATCTCCACGATGACAGCCTGTGGCTACGGTCACACCAGGCAAATACCTAGGGATACCTAGGACCCCTGGGTGGGGGGTCGAAAGGCCCTCGAGCGACCGGAGGCGGAAAGACCCCTCGACACGGCCGTACCGCTCGTGCGCATCGCGATGCCGGAGCAGCGCGTGCGTACGAGCGGTACGGGGATGAGGGTATTCAGCCGGCCGGGGTGAACCGTTCGCGATGGATGCGTCGCGGCGACATGCGGCGACGCTTGAACGCCTTCACTGATGCCTCGACGAACGCGTCCGATCCGCAGATGTAGCCGGTGAACTCCTTCGCGGACGCGACGTCCTCGAGGAAGGCGTCGGTGACGTATCCGTCGCGGTCTCCGCCGCTCTCCCTGCTCACGCAGGTGATGTAGCGGAAGCCGGGATGGCGGGTCTCCAGTTCGCGGAGGAAGTCGACGTCGTACAGGTCCGCGCAGGTACGGACCCCGTGGTAGAGCAGGATCTGCCGGTCGGGGACGAGGGAGAGCGCCTGCCGGACGATGGCCTCGAGCGGGGCGAGGCCCGTCCCACCGCCGAGCAGGACGATCGGGCCGGTGCCCTCCAGGTCGAAGGTGAAGTCGCCGTACGGGCCGGTGACGGTCACGCGTTCACCCACGTCGATGCGCTCGAAGACCCATTCGCTCGCGACTCCACCGGGTTGCCGGCGGATGTGCAGTTCGAGCTCTTTGGCCTCGGAGGGCGGATTCGCGAGTGAGTACTGCCGTCGGATCTCGGTCCCGGGAACTGTCACCTCCACGTACTGCCCGGCCGAGAACTCGAGCGGTTCGTCGGCGGTGAGCAACACCTTGCGTGTGTCGGCGGCGATGTCGCGTACCTCGGCGACGGTGACGACGACGTCGCGCAGCACGTGCGTGCCGGCGGGTTCCTCCGTTGCGGGGGTCTCGAAGGCGACGTCGCCGCGCGGGGTGGCCTGGCACGCGAGGACGAATCCGGCCGCGAGTTCGTCGGCGGTGAGCGTCTCCTCCGGCGAGTTCCGATGATCGAGTTCGCCGTCGAGGACCTTGATCTTGCAGGTGCCGCAGGTTCCCTGGTTGCAGGAGTTGGGCATCCAGTTGCCGTTGCGCAGGAACGCTTCCAGCACCGTCCGACCGGGTTCGCAGGGAACGACGCCGGTGCCCGCGGTGAGTGTGTACGGCATGGTCAGATCTCCCACCGGGCGTGCAGGGTCTTCGGGCCGCGGAAACCCCAACCCCAGAATTCGACGTCCTCGGAAGTGTCCCGCTCGAGATTGGGGATGGTCTCGAGCAGTTCTTCGAGACCGATGCGGCTCACGTTGTTCGCGAAGTAGATTCCCGCGCAGGCATGCTTGCCGGCACCGAAGGCGAGGTGGGGGAGCGGCGGGCGGGTCAGGTCGTAGCGGCTGGGGGCGTCGAACACGTCGATGTCGTGGTTCGCCGACCCGTAGGACAGCATGATCACCGACCCTTCGCTGATCTCGATTCCTGATACGACGGTGTCGCGCTTGGCGATACGTGCGGTGCCGGACCAGATCGGGGCGGTCCAGCGCATCCCTTCGGCGATCGCGCGGGGGATGAGTCCCGGTTCGTCCACCACGGCTTCGAACTGTTCGGGGCGGGTGAACAGGCCTGCCAGGGTGGAACTCATGGCGTGTCCCGGTTCCTGCATGGCGCCGAGGAGGAAGACGTACAGCGTCGGGTAGATGTAGTCGCGGTCCCGCGTCTGCCCTTCGGGCATCCCGTCGTGCAGCCAGTGCGAGATGGCGCTGTCGTCGGGATGCTCGATCCAGTGGTCGATCAGCGGGTCGACGACGGAACGGATCTCCTCCTTGGCGCGGTCGCCCTCGTCGAAACGTTCCTGGTTCAGAAAGTTTCCGTCCTCGTCCATCGCTGCGTTGGTGAACGAATCCGACAGTTTGTGGAACCATTCGCGCAGTTTGTCCGAACTGACGTCCTTCAGTCCGAGGAGATCACCGAGCGACCGCACACTCACCGGCTCGCAGAACTGGGCGACGAGATCGGCCCTGCCGTCGGACTCGAACGCCTCGACGTAGCGTCGTGCGATCGGGCGGACGAGATCCTCGATCCAGCGGTCCACCTCGGCGGGCTGGAGGGCGGGTTCGACCATCGACCGCAGGTCGCGGTGGATGTCGCCGTTGACGCCGATGATCGCGGGATGACCGAAGGTGCGGCCACCGGCGGGGGTGATGATGCCGTCGAAGTCGTCGCCGGCCGCGACCGCACGGCACGCTTCGGTCGTGGACGCTACGTAGGCGCCGAGGACGGGCACGAAGGCGACCGGAGCTTCGGCGCGCAAGCGCTCGTAGACCGGGTACGGATTGCGCTCGAGTTCTTCCATGGTGATCTCGTCGAGCCACGAAAGGGTGCTGGTCATCGGTGTACCTCCGGGTCGGGAGCCGTCCGGCGACGGCCGGGCCGTTGTTGACGTGGCCAGGACCATACGAGTCGGCCGACGGGCCGGTCGATGCACATTGCGCGGTCCCTGGACGAATCACGCGACTATGTGATCCAGGTCTCGGAAGCGGTTAGTCTCGAAGGCGTGAGTGTGCCCGAGATCGAGGACTGGGACGACGCCTCGCGCGTCGTGGCGGACGTGTACTTCCCGCACCGATTGACGGACCTCGGAAAGGTGGATCGTCCTGAGCTCGAATTGGTCTCGGCCGATCTCGGAGGTGTCACGATCGGTCGGATGGGCTGGGGAGCGGACGTCGCGATCGAATGCGAGTATCCGGGCGCCTACGAGGTGAACATACCGCTGAGCGGGCGGCTCGAATCGCGGGGGCGCTCGGGCACCGTCGTCTCCGAACCCGGCTCGGCGACAGTCTTCCGCGCGGACACCCCGTCGCTCATCACACGGTGGGACGCCGAATGTTCGGTCCTCGGAATCAAGTTCGATCGAGAACATCTCGAACGCGAAGCGGACCGCATTCTCGGTGGTCCGTTGCGGTCGCGCCTCGAACTTCCCGACCGCCTCGATCTGCGGGGGTCGGCGCAGGAATGGCACCGTCTCGTGGCAGCGCTGAGCGAGCAGCTCGCCGGGCCGACCCGGGTGCTCACGAATCCTCTCGTGTCGGCCCAGCTCGGCGGTGCGGTCACCACGGCCTTCGTCCTGGCGGTCGCGCCGGCCGACGAAATGTCACCGGCACCCCGCCCGGGCATGGTCCGGCGGGTGTTGAATGCTCTGCAGGAGGATCCGGGTCGTGTCTGGACGGCAGCCGACATGGCGGAGATCGCCGGAACCAGTGTGCGCAGGTTGCAGGAGGCGTTCTCCGAGTACGTGGGCAGCAGTCCGTCCGCGTGTCTGCGCGACATCCGGCTCGATCGCGCCCACGCGGATCTTACTGCCGGGGGAATCACCGTGGCAGATGTGGCTTTCCGGTGGGGTTTCGGCCATCCGGGGCGTTTCGCCGCCGCCTTCAGGAAGCGGTACGGCGTCACCCCTACGGAAGTCCTGCGGGGCTGAACGCATGCGGATTCGGACGCACGTATGCGGGTGACGACCTCGTGGTCGTCACCCGCTCGTGCGTCCTCCCGGACGGCTCAGCCGAACCAGAGGATGGGTGTGGGCCGATCGAACGAAAGCTCAGGGTAGTCGTCGTCCGCGACCGGCGTCCGCAGCCGCCGCTCGACGTAGTCCAGACCGTTGCTGCGCATGTATTCGATGCAGGACACCGTGTACCCGACGGAATCCGTGCGCGTACTGACGATGGGGCGGAACAGATTGGGGAAGCCGTGCACCGTCAGGGCATCGCGCTCGAGCGCGGCGCCGTCTCGGCCCTGCAGTGTGAGGCCGCCGTGCCCGTCTACGACGAACTTCGCTCGGCCGACGACGGTGCCGCCGATGAGGATCTCCCACCGATGGTCGATGTCGTCGTAGCGGACGGCGCTCGCGGTGCCGATCTCGTGGACCGCCAGCCGTAGTTCGTCGCGCAACCGGGCCGAGACCCGCTGGGAGGCGAAGGAGCGTCCGAGGACTACCGCGTCGAATTCCGGTGCAGGGGGATGGGACACGGAGGTCGAAGCGGTCGTGGTCATCTCGGACGCTCCTTCGCGGTGGGTGGAGGTTGGGGGCCGCGCGCGGACGGGCAGGAGAACGGAGATCATCCGCCCGCGCGCGGGAGTCGGTTACTTGTAGAACGCGCTGACGTCGGAGTTGCCGATCAGGTCGGGCACGGTCCAGCCGTCGAGGTCGTACTCACTCATGAACTGCTCCGCGAAGCCCTTCATGGAGGCGACGTCACCGCGGCTCTCGGCGGCGAACAGCAGCTCGGCCTTGACGTTCTCGTGGTTGCCGGCATAGTTCCGTTCGTACAGTTCGTGGCGGCCACCGAACTCGGAGCCGATCGAATCCCACAGTGCCTTCATGACCTTCACGCGGTCGACCGCCTGGATGCCGTCGGAGCCGCGGACATACTTGTCGAGGTAAGGACGCACGTCCGGGTTCTTGAAGTCGGCGGCGGACGAGGGCAGGTAGATCAGGCCCGAGGCGACGTCCTGCTCGATGATCTCCTTGATGCGCGGGTAGCCCTGCATCGCGAACATGCGGTAGGTGAGGCCGTATTCGAGCTTGGGGATTACAGTGCCGTCGATCCACGGCTCCGGGTTGTTCACCATGGAGTCGGTGAGCGACCAGAACAGGTTGCGCCAGCCGATGACCTCACCGACACGGGTCTGCACGCCGCGGAATCCGCCGGCGCCGGTGGCGTCGAGAGCCTTCATGAGGAGACCGGCGATGAAGTCGAGCTTGACCGCGAGTCGCGTGCAGCCCTGCAGCGTGAAGCGCTGGAGGAAGCCGGAGCCGCCGAGGAAGTTGTTGATCTTCTCGACGTCCCCGTACATGAAGACGTTCTCCCAGGGCACGAGCACCTTGTCGAAGATGAAGATCGCGTCGTTCTCGTCCATCCGCGAGGAGATCGGGTAGTCGAACGGGGAGCCGACGATGTTCGCGTTCTGAGAGTAGGAGGCGCGCGAGATGAGCTTGATGCCGGGTGCGTCCATCGGCACCGTGCAGATCAGCGCGAATTCCTTCTTCTTGATCGGCAGACCGTAGTGAGCGATGAAGTTGTAGTTCGTGATGGCCGAGCCGGTCGCGACGACCTTGGCGCCGGAGACGATGAGGCCGGCGTCGGTCTCCTTCTCGACCTTCATGAACACGTCGCCGACCTGGTCCGGCGGTAGCTGACGGTCGACCGGCGGATTGATGATCGCGTGGTTCCAGTACAGGACCTTCTCCTGCGACTCGCGGTACCAGCGCTTCGCGTTGTCCTGGAAGGGCGAGTAGAACTCGTCGTTCGCGCCGAGCGTGCCGAGGAAGGACGCCTTGTAGTCGGGGCTGCGGCCCATCCAGCCGTAGGTCAGCCGTGCCCAGGTGGCGATGGCGTCGCGGTCGGCCCGCAGGTCGTCGGCGGACTTCGGGGTGCGGAAGAACGGCATGGTCACGCCGCCGTTGCCGGTGTCGGTGGGGGCGGTGAGGGTGTTGACGTGCTCACCGGTGTGGAGGGCGTCGTAGAGGCGCGCCGTCATCCGGATCGAGTTGCGGAAGGCCGGATGGTTGGTGAAATCCTTGACTCGCTCACCGTGCAGGTAGATCTCGCGACCGTCGTCGATGGAGGCGATGTACTCGTCGCCGGTCATGGGGCGGGAGGCGAAGTTCTTCTGCTGGTTGGCCGGGGAGTCCGCGGCGACGTTCACCTTGGAACGATCGAGGGTCTCCGAGGGCCGGGGTTCGGTGGTGGTCATGAAATTTCTCCTTGTCCGGGGGAGTGGAAGATGTTCAGGCGTGGGCTGCGGCGAGGTGGAACGGCACGAAGCGGGTCTGCGAGTCGAACCATCCGCTGTGCGGATCGTCGAGCGAGCCGTTCCACGCGGTGGACGTGCTCGGGGCGCCGAGATCATGGAAAGTGCTGCGGTAGAACAGGAGCGGGTCGACCGTCTCGTCGAAGGTGGCGTCGACGATCTCGCCGATGTAGATGATGTGGTCGCCGCCGTCGTATTCGCGCCAGGGCGTGCACGACAGTGTCGCGGCGGTGCCGGCGAGGATCGGGGCGGTGGGGCCCTGCTCCCAGACCGGCTCGGGCGACTGGGGGCGTCCTGCGAAGTGCAGTGCAGTGTCGAGCTGGTTTGCGGCGAGGATGTTGACCGCGAACGGCGCGTCGGACAGGAACCGGCAGGCCTTGGAGGTGCGGGTCAGGGTGACCTGGCACAGGCGGGGCTCGAGCGAGACGGCGGTGAAGGCGGTGACGGTCGCGCCGTGGGGCTCTCCGTCGCTGTTCGCGCAGGTGATGACGGTGACGCCGCTGGCGAACTGTCCGAAGATATTGCGGAGTGTGCGCTGATCCATGTCTGCGTCCTCCTGTCCGGTGCGGGTTGTGGTGGACTTCGATTCGATGTGACACAGACCATATGGACGTCGTGGAACTTGTGCGATCCAGTGAGCGCGGTCACTATCCACCTAGCGCGGTGAGTGGGCCGAAGGGCCCTATTTGCCTGGGGCCGTGTTCCGCATCACACTGGATCGCACGCGCTCGAACCACACGGATGCGCAGGTCGGAGCGCCGACGACGAGCTGGAAACGAAGGTGAGGGGCCGATGGCAATGGAGCCGACTCCGGGGCCGGTCGATTGGGAAGAGGTGGAAGAGGCTGTCTCGAATGCCTATTTCGAGCACGAACTGACGCCGCTCGACGACGTCGCGCCCTCGCTCCGGCTCCGAACACTGCCGCTCGGGCCGATCCGTCTCACGCGCCTCGGCTGGGGAGCGGCGGTGTCGATCCGCAGTGAACATCCCGGGGCGTACGCGGTGAACATTCCGATCGCCGGTCGGATCGCCGCCGGCAACGGGTTGGTGTCGGAGGTCGGGCACGCCGCCGTCTTCCGTCCCGACACCGCAGCTCCGGAACAGAAGTGGACGAACGACTGCGAGATCGTCGGGATCAAGCTCGAACGCGACTATCTACAGCGCGAGATGTCGCGCATCCTCGCCCGTCCCGACCTGCAGCTCCCGAATCGGGTGGATCTGACGACGCAGGCGGGCCAGAGCTGGATGACGCTGTTGCGCTCGGTCGTGGAGCAGCTCAAAACAGACGAATCGCTCTGGCGGAATCCGCTTGTCTCGGAGCAGTTGTCGGGTGCTCTGACGACCTCGTTCATCCTCGCGGTCATGCCGGAGGACGCGGATCCGACCGGCGGGGCGCGCCCGCGCATCATCAAGCGTGTCCTCGACCGGTTGCACGAGGATCCCGCCTCGGCGTGGACCACCGCCGAGATGGCCGAGGTGGCTGGGGTCAGCGTGCGGCGCCTGCAGGAGGGGTTCCGCGAATATCTCGGGGTGTGCCCGCGCGACTATCTGCTCGACCTGCGCCTCGAGCGCATCCACGAGGAACTCGCGGTGGGCGATGCGGCGGAACTGTCGGTCACCGATGTGGCTCTGAAGTGGGGTATCACCCATACCGGCCGGTTCGCGGCGGCCTACAAGCGTAAGTACGGGGTGGCACCGTCGGTCACGCTGCGTGGGTGATCGAGGGCCGTCAGTTGTGGTGGTAGCCGAGCTCGCTGCTGAGCCTTTCGGCGCAGTTCACGACCCTTTTCGTAGCGAGATCGCGGAACGAGTCGAGGGTGTGCCGACCGGTCGACGTCGAGCACGCGAGCACTCCCACGGCATAGCCGGAGGGGTCGAAGACGGGAGCGGCGATCGTGATGAGCCCTTCCTCGAGTTCGGCGGAGGTGATCGCGTAGCCGCGGTTGCGCACGTGGGCCAGTTCGGCACGCAGGTCGTCGGGGTTGTCGATCGTCGCGCTCGTGAATCGTACGAACTCGGTTTCCTCGAGCACGCGATCGACGATTTCGCGTGGTGACCAGGCCAGCAGCGCCCGACCCATCGATGTCGCGTAGGCGGGGACGCGGGTGCCGACGGAGACGTTGATGCTCATGATCCGGCGGACCGGGACGCGTGCGGCGTAGACGACCTCGGTGCCGTCGAGTACGCCGAGGGATGCGGATTCGTTGGCGTGCTCGGCGATCTCGACGAGTTTCGGCAATGCCGAGTCCACGAGAGTGTGGGATTCGGTGTAGTGCCGGCCGATACTGAGCACGCGTGGAGTGAGCGACCATCTCGTGCCGTGTGAGGTGACGTAGCCGAGTTTCTGCAGGGTCAGCAGGATCCGGCGGACCGCGGGTCGCGACAGGCCGGTCTTGGCGGCCAGCTCGGCCAGGCTGGGGTTCGGGTCCTTGTCGTCGAAGGCGTGCAATACCGCGAAACCACGTTCGATGCTCTGGATGAAGTCTCGATCGTTGCTAGGGCCATTACCTAGGTCGATGCTCGGCATCCTGCCTCCTACCTGCGTACTTGTTGATACTGCCCGATCCGGTGTTGACAAGCTGTGTGACACCACGCACAGTATGTGATGTACGCACTGCGATACACAAGTACGCACAGCGTACTGACCGGTGATCACCGCAGCCCCTGTGTCGCACCGGCCCCACACTTCCGATAGTTCAGTCCCCACGAGGAGAGCCATGACCACCATGGAGAACCCCACCGCCCACGGGTCCGGCAACGCTGCGACCGACAAGTTCAAGTCCGAGCGGGTCACGTCCGACACCTCGGTCGAGCGTGCGTCGGCGATCTACCAGGACGTGATCGGGGCTTTCGCCGACATCATCCAGAAGCACCAGGTGACCTACGACGAGTACCGGGTGCTCAAGCAGTGGCTCATCGACGTGGGTGAATACGGCGAGTGGCCGCTGTGGCTGGACGTCTTCCTCGAGCACGAGATCGAGAAGGTGCACTACAACCGCAAGGGCTTCACCGGCACCAAGGGCTCCATCGAAGGCCCCTACTACGTCCCGGACAGCCCGAAGCTCCCGGCCAAGTGCACGATGCCGATGCGCGAGAAGGACAAGGTCGCGCCGCCGCTGGTCTTCAAGGGCCAGGTCACCGACCTCGAGGGCAACGGCCTGCATGGCGCCACCGTCGAGCTGTGGCACGCCGACGAAGAGGGCTTCTACTCGCAGTTCGCCCCCGGTATCCCCGAGTGGAACCTGCGCGGCACCGTCGAGGTCGACGAGAACGGCAACTTCGAGATCACCACGCTCAAGCCGGCTCCCTACAAGATCCCGGCCGACGGACCGACCGGCTGGTTCATCAGCTCCTACGGCGGACACCCCTGGCGTCCGGCCCACCTGCACCTCATGGTGAAGGCTCCCGGCAAGCGCGCCATCACCACCCAGCTGTACTTCAAGGGCGGCGAGTGGGTCGAGGACGACGTCGCCACGGCCGTCAAGCCCGAGCTCATCCTGGATCCGCAGCCCAACGCCGACGGCATCGACGAAGTGACCTACAACTTCGTACTCGACCCCGAAGCGTGATCCGCACCGCGGAAACCGCCCGATCCGGCCCCCGCGCGCGAGTCGGTTCTGCGTAACGAATGCCGGTGCCCCACTGGGGTACCGGCATTCGTGCTGAATGCAGGGTCGACGTATTCCCCGTCACACCCCGATCCGATTGTGAGCAATTCCGATGTCCGACCCCGATCTGAAGATCGCCTCCGTCACCACGACAATCATCGATGTACCGCTGATCCGACCCCACAAGTTCGCCACCACCACCGCCGAAGCGCAGCCGATCCTGCTCGTCGCGGTGACCACCGAGGGCGGCGTCACCGGTTACGGTGAAGGCGTCGTGCCGGGCGGGCCGTGGTGGGGCGGCGAATCGGTCGAGACGATGCAGCAGATCGTCGATCGCTACATCGGGCCCTACATCATCGGACGCGGAGTCGACGAGATCAGTGGCGTCATGGTCGATATCGAGCGCATCGTCGCCAACGCGCGATTCGCGAAGGCCGCCGTCGACGTCGCGATGCACGACGCGTGGGGACGCGCGCTGGGTGTGCCGGTCGCGTCGCTGCTCGGCGGTGCCTTCCGGACCGGCGTCGACGTGCGGTGGGCGCTCGGCGCCGCGCCGCTCGAAGAGATCGTCGAGGAGGTCACCCACAAGCGTGAGCAGCGTCTGAACTACTCCTTCAAGCTCAAGATGGGTGCGCTCGACCCGGCAGTCGACACCGATCGTGTCGTCAAGATCGTCGAGGCGTTCGGCGGCGAGGTCGGATTCAGCATCGACGTCAACGCCCGCTGGGACCGTTTTACCGCGCTGCGCCACGTCCCGCAGCTCGTCGACGGTGGAGTCGAGCTCATCGAACAGCCCACTCCCGCAGATCAACTCGACGTGCTCGCCGAGATCAACCGACGCGTCTCGGCGCCGGTGATGGCCGACGAGTCCGTGCAGACCCCGCACGACGCGTACGAGGTGGCCAAGCTCGGCGCCGCCGACGTCGTCGCGCTCAAGACCACCAAGTGCGGCGGACTGCAGCGCAGCAAGCAGGTCGTCGCCGTCGCGAAGGCGGCCGGCCTGCGGTGCCACGGTGCGACCTCCATCGAAGGCCCCATCGGGACCGCCGCGTCCGTCCACTTCGCCTGCGCCGAACCGGGGATCGACTACGGCACCGAACTGTTCGGTCCGCAGTTGTTCGCCGTCGAACTGCTGCAGGAGCCGCTCGCCTACTCCGAGGGCCAGGTGCACCTGCCCGAGGGGCCGGGACTCGGCGTCGAACTCGACATGGACGTCGTGAAGAAGTACGCGCGTTCCTGATTCGCGCTCTCGTCAGAACAGAAGAAGGAGAAACATCATGGCACTGTTCCACGTTCGGATGGACGTCGACATCCCCCGCGATCTGGACCCCGACGTGCGCGCCGAGACCGTCGCGAAGGAGAAGGCCTACAGCCAGGATCTCCAGCGCCAGGGCAAGTGGCGGGAGATCTGGCGGATCGTCGGCCAGTACAGCAACATCTCGATCTTCGACGTCGAGTCGGCCGACGAATTGCACGAGATCCTGTGGAACCTGCCGTTGTTCCCCTACATGAACATCGAGGTCATGCCGCTGACGAAGCACGGCTCCGACATCAAGTGACCCTCGGCGCAGGCGAGTGGCTCATACTCGGGTTATGAGCCTGCCACTGCGCGACGTCTACGCCGAGCCGACCCTCGCCGACCTGATGCCTTCGGTGCTCTCGTCCGCGGGGGTCGCCGGTGAGACCAACCGACTCGATCTCACTCCCGTCGATCACACCGTCGTCCTACTCGTCGACGGGATGGGATGGGAGCTGCTGCAGCGCAACGCGAAAGCCGCTCCGTACCTGACGCAGGCGCCGGGGAGCCCGATGCGTGCCGGCTTCCCGACGACCACCGCCGTCAGCCTCGCTTCCCTCGGGACGGGGCTGCCGTCCGGCCTCCACGGCATCACCGGTTACCAGTCGTACGTCGACGAGATCGAGGCCCCGGTCAACTGGCTCCGCTGGACCCTCGCCGGAACCGCGATCGACCAGCGCGACGATCTTGTACCCGAGACCGTGCAGCCCCACCCGACGGTGTTCGAACGCGGCCGCGAGGCGGGCCTGACCGTCACCACCGTCGTGCCGAATGCCTTCGAGGGCAGCGGCCTCACCCGGGCCGTGCTGCGCGGCGGCAACTTCGTCGGGGTCTCCGCCTACGGCGATCTGCTCGCCCAGGTCGTCGCCGCGGTGAGGGCCGGCGACCGCAGCCTCGTCTACTGCTACATCGGCGAGGTCGACACCCTCGGACACGTCTACGGACCGGAGTCCGCGGCGTGGCTCGCGCAACTCACGGTGGTCGATCGTTTCGTCGAGCAACTCGCCGACGCGCTGCCGACCGGCACCCGCCTGCTCGTCACCGCCGATCACGGCATGGTCGACGCCTCGCGGGGTCGCCGCATCGACTTCGACCACACCCCGGGTCTCGGTGAGGACGTCACCGTCATCGCCGGGGAACCGCGGTGCCGCCACATCTACACCTACCACGTCGACCGGGTCCTCGAACGCTGGCGCAACGAACTCGGCGACCACGCGTGGGTCGGCACCCGCGACGACGCGTTCGCGGCGTGCCTGTTCGGATCCGATCCCGATCCGGCGCTGGCCAAACGGATCGGCGACATCGTGGCCGTCGGACGCGGCGAATCGACGGTGATCCGCAGCGACGGCGAGCAGGTCATGTCGAACCTTCCCGGGCAGCACGGGGCGTTGACCGACGAGGAACTGCTCGTGCCGCTGCTGCGGATCGGGTGACGCGTTCGAGGTCCGGGGCCGCCGGGTGTCGGAACTCTCGATGCCTGAGACGTATCGGTCACATAGTGTGTGCACATGCGTACCGATGCGGTGACCTGGCACGACCGCAGCAGTAGGGTCGCGCTGATCCTCCTGTGGGTGGTCCGGATCCTCTTCAAACCGATTCTGAGTCTCTGGCCGAGCAACGACTTCGGCATCGCCGTGCTCGGCCGGCTGTCGTGGGTGGTCGACAGGATCACGCCCACGCCGCGCGCCGTGCACGTCACGCAGACCGAACTCGGCGGAGTGCCCGGTGAGCGGATCATCTCCCCGAAGCCGGTCGACGATCCGCTCGACGACGCCACCATCCTCTACTTCCACGGCGGCGGCTTCATCTTCTGCGGCCCGTCCACCCACCGTCAGCTGTGCGTGCAGCTCGCGCTCGATTCCGGTGCCCCGGTGTACTCGATGGACTACCGGCAGGTGCCCGCGGTGCCGATCGCAGGTTCGGTGCAGGACGCGATGAACGCGTACACCGCTCTGCTCGAGGTGGCCGACGATCCCACGCGCATCGTCGTCGGCGGCGACTCGGCCGGCGGTTATCTCGCGGCGAAGGTCGCCGAACTCGCCGCGCGTCGCGGCATCCAGCGACCGGCCGCGGTGATCGGGTACTCGCCGCTGCTCAACCTCGACCTAGACAAGCACGACCCGAAGTACATGGCGAGGGACGCCTACCTGCCCATCAAGGCACTCGGGAAGATCAGTCCGCGCTGGTTCGCCGGGGAAGAGGCGATCGAGGGCGAGACGAACCCTGTCGACGCCGATCCGGCGCTGTTCCCTCCCATGTTCATGTGCGCCGCCGAATACGAGCTGACCAGGCCGGACGTGGAGATCATGACCGAACGACTCGCGTCGGCGGGACGCACCGTGGAGACACATCTGTGGCGCGGGCAGATCCACGCGTGGCCGGTCCTGGCCCGCGCGATCCCCGAAGCCATGGAACTGATCGGGCTCAGCACCCGGTTCGCGCGACGCGCGATCGTCGCAGTGGACGACGCCGCCTGAACGCTCACAGGTTGGTGTCGGGCGGCTCCGGGCTCTCGGGCAGTCCGGCGCCGTGGCCGTCCCCGTCGCGCGGCGGACAGTTCCCGCCGACGGCGTAGGACGTCATCGACAGCGATCCGTATTCGACACCGTCGACGAGGGTCTCCGGTTGCTCCCCGGACTCGGCGGCCAGACCCGCGACGTACAGCAACGGCAGGAAATGATCGGGGGTCGGCACCGCGTGGCGGTAATCGGGGTGCTCACCCAGCGCCGCGGCGTCACCGGGACGGTCGCGCAGAACGGCGAAGGCATCCTCGTCGAATCGGTGCGCCCAGTCGAATCCCGCGCCCGGGCGTCGCGGATCCATCGTGCCGAGGTTGTGGACGACGTTGCCGCTCGCGACGATCAACACCCCGCGATCGCGGAGTCCGGCGAGACGGGCTCCGAGTTCGACGTGATAGTCGAGCGGCTTGTAGGCGTTGAGGCTGAGCTGCACCACCGGGACATCCGCCTCCGGGAAGGCGTGGGTGAGCACCGACCAGGTGCCGTGGTCGATACCCCACGAGTCGACGTCGGCACCCACCCACGTCGGGTGGACGAGGTCGGCGATCTCCTCCGCCAGTTCCGGAGCACCGGGCGCCGGATACTCGACGTCGAACAACTCCTGCGGGAACCCGAAGAAGTCGTGGATCGTGCGCGGCGACCGCATCGCGGTCACCGCGGTGGCGTTGATGAACCAGTGGGCGGAGATCGCCAGGATCGCGCGGGGCGTCGGCACGGATCGCCCGAACGCCGCCCAGGCCTGCGTGTACCGATTCGATTCGAGCGCGTTGAGCGGACTGCCGTGGCCGACGAACGCGACCGGCATGCGTGACGACACGCCCTCTCCTTCCGGTTGTCGAGCCTCAGTTGTCGAGTCGTGTCTTCAACCAGGCCGTCAGGTCGTCGAGCACGCGGTCCTTCTCCGGCTCGTTGAACACCTCGTGGTACAGCCCGTCGTACAACTTCAGCGTCAAGTCCTTCGAACCCGCACGGTCGGCGATGAGCTGCGACCCGGCCGGATCGGCGAGCGCATCGGCGGTTCCGTGCATGACGAGCAACGGCAGCCTCAGGTTCGGGAGGCGCCGCTCGAGGCTCTGCTCGTTGAGCACCAGCACCCGCGCGAGTCCGGCGGGCACGAGACCGTGGTGCACGAGCGGATCGGCGTCGTACGCCGCGACCACCGCGGGATCGCGCGAGACCGCCTTGCTGTCGAACTGCTGCACCGGCACACCCGGCAGGAAACGCCCGATCAGCTTGCCGATCTCCACGACCGGCTTCGGTGTGCCCGACGTGACGATCACCGCCGGCCCCGACAACACGAGCGCGTCGAGCCGGTCTTGATGGTCGAGCGCGTAGGCCAGAGCGATCGCACCGCCCATCGAGTGACCGAGCATGAAGACCGGCAGGCCGGGATGCGCATGGGTCGCCAGATCGATCAGGCTGTCCAGGTCATCGGTGAACTCGCGCATCTCCCGGGCGCGCACACGCTTGCCGCCCGACCGTCCGTGACCGCGGTGGTCGGGGGCGTACACGACGAGGCCGAGATCGGTGAGCCGCGCGACGACGTGGTCATAGCGACGTGCGTGCTCACCCAGCCCGTGGCTGAGGATCAGCACGCCGGTAGGGGCCTCCGGCAACCACACGTCGTACACGATCGGGATCGCGCCGACGCCGGTGAACGACGATTCGGTGTGCTCCATGAGCGCCTCCTGCGGCCTCGTCGACAGATGTTCCTCGCATCTTCGCACGAGTACCGGCTCGGAGGCTTGTGTCCGGCCGGAGACAGAGGCACGCTCGAAAGAAGGGGGTGCGACCAAGGAGACCTGTGATGGAAACCGAGATCACCGAGATCGCTCCGGATGTCTACCGCGTGTCCACATTTCTCGACGCGGCGAACCTGACGATGAACCAGTTCCTCGTGGACGGTGACGAGCCTCTGCTGTTCCATACCGGATATCGGGCGTTGTTCCCGTCGGTGTCGGAGGCGATAGCACGGTTGATACCGCTGGATCGGTTGCGGTGGATCACCTTCGGGCACGTCGAGGCCGACGAGTGCGGATCGATGAACTCCTGGCTCGAAGTGGCGCCGGCGGCGGAGGTCGCCCACGGTGCGATGGGTTGTTTCGTCCAGGTCGCCGATCTTGCGGATCGTCCACCGCATCCCCTGCAGGACGGGGACGTCCTGGCCACCGGGCGCCGTCGGGTGCGGCACATCGACACCCCGCACGTTCCACACGGATGGGATGCAGGTCTGATGTTCGAGGAAACGACATCCACCCTGTTGTGCGGTGATCTGTTCACGGCGTTCGGTAGATATCCGGCACGGACGACGAGCGAGATCGTCGGCCCCGCTCTGCAGGCGGAGGACCTGGGTCGCGCGACGTGCCTGACCCCCGAACTCGGACCCACCATCCGCGCACTCGCGGACCTGCACCCGAGCACTCTCGCACCCATGCACGCCCCGGCCTACGAGGGTGATTGCGCCGCGACCCTCGAGGAACTTGCTGCGGCATACGAGGAACGGTTCGCCGCCGAGGCGGACGTGCGCCGTGGCCGAGGACCGAAATCCGATTGACGGTGCTCGGGCGCTCGGTACCCTGGAGATCATGATCCAGGCGCTCTACTTCCACTGACGACACCCCCTCCGCGGCTCGGGACGTCCTCCGAGGTCGCGGTTCGAGCCGTACCCGAATACGGCCGAGTGTCCGGCCGTTCGTCAGCGAGCGCATCCTCCCACCCGTGATCCGGGGACGAGTGCGCCTCCGCACGGAGGAAACCACATGACCATCAGCATCACCATGCCCCGGCGCTCTCGCGCCCAACTCGGCGCCGTCGACGTCCACCTCGCCCGCGACGGTCATCCCGTCCTGCGCGGCGTCGACCTCGCGGTCACGCCGGGCTCCCGGCTGGGCGTCGTCGGGGAGAACGGGCGCGGCAAGTCCACGCTGCTGCACGTCCTTGCCGGCCGCCTCGAACCGGACTCGGGGACGGTGCGTCGGTTCGGCTCGTTCGGTATCGCCGAGCAGGAGATGACCGTCGCCGAGGGGCGCACCGTCGGCGATCTCGTCGACATCGAGCTGGCGCACGTCCGCGCCGCGCTGCGGGCGCTCGACGAGAGCACCGCAGCACTCGCCGACGAACGTCCGGGCGCCGCCGACGCGTACGCCGACGCCCTCGAGATCGCCGAGCAACTCGACGCGTGGGACGCCGACCGTCGCGTCGACACCGCCCTCGAAGCGCTCGGCGCCGTCACCGACCGCTCGCGACCGCTGGCGGAGATGTCGGTCGGGCAGCGCTACCGCGTGCGCCTGGCCGCACTGCTCGGCGCCGAACACGATTTCCTGTTGCTCGACGAGCCGACCAACCATCTCGACGCATCGGGGCTCGACTATCTCACCGAACGCCTGCAGCAGACCCGCAGCGGCGTGGTCCTCGTCAGCCACGACCGCGCCCTGTTGATCGACGTCGCCACGTCGATCCTCGACCTGAACCCGAGCCGCGACGGTCGTCCACGCCTGTACGGCGGGGGATACGCCGGCTTCCGGACGGGACGCGAGGCCGAATATGCCCGTTGGGTGAGCGAATACGCCCGTGAGCAGGCCGAGCGGACCCGGCTGGAATCGGACCTCGAGTCCGCGCAGGATCGGCTCGTCACCGGCTGGCGGCCGGAGAAGGGCACCGGCAAGCACCAGCGTGCCACCCGCGCGCCGGCGCTCGTGCAGTCGGTGCACCGCCGTCAGGAAGCGCTGGACGACCATGCCGTGGCGGTACCGGTACCGCCGCTGCAGTTCTCCATGCCTGCGCTCGGCGCGGAGGCCGACGGGATCGACCCGGACACACCCTTGGTGCGCGTCGAGGACGTCATGGTGCGCGGCCGACTCGACCGTCCGGTCGATCTGGCCGTCCTCGCCGGTTCGCGGCTCGTCATCACCGGACCCAACGGCGCCGGCAAGTCGACGCTGCTCGCGGTCCTGGCCGGCGAGGTCGAACCGACGGCGGGAACCCGCGAGAGTGATCCCGTCGTACGGATCGGCCGGCTCGCCCAGGAGTCGCCGGCACCGTCGGCGGCGCGGGTACAGCAGGTCTACGACGCGCACGTCGGCGAACTGATCGTCGCCGGCCTCGTCCCCGACCAGGGAGCCGTCGATCTCGACGAACTCGGACTGTTCACCGAACGTGACCTCGGCAAGCGGGTCCGAGACCTGTCGATGGGCCAGCAACGACGCCTCGACCTGGCGATGGTTCTCGCCGCGCGACCGCACGTGCTGCTGCTCGACGAGCCCACCAACCACCTGTCGATCACGTTGGTCGACGAACTGACCGACGCCCTGGGGGCGACCGACGCCGCGGTCGCCGTGGCCACCCACGACCGGCAGATGCGACGCGACATCGCCCACTGGCCGCACCTGGTGCTGGGATCGGCTCCGAAGGAATGCACCCGGAAAGGACCGAAGCCATGAACGCTCGGGTGCGCGCACTGGCACCCCTGCGGCACCGCGACTACCGCCTGCTGATCGGTGCCGTCGCGGCGGAATTGTTCGCGGCCGGGATGTGGACGGTCGTGATGGTCTTCCAGGTGATCGCCATCCGCGACACCCCGACCGCCCTGTCGATGGTCGCGGCGTGCCTGAGCGCCGGCCTGCTCGCGTTCGCGCTCGTGGGCGGGATCGCGGCCGACCGGTTGCCGAAACGGGCCGTGCTGGTCGCGGTGCAGGCGGTGAACCTCGTGACGGTTTCTCTCGTGACGGCGCTGGCGCTCTCCGACGCGATAGCGCTGTGGCACATGGCGGTTGCGTCGGCGGTGCTGGGCGCGGGCACGGCGTTCTTCTTCCCCACCTACACCGCGCTGTTGCCGAATGTGTTGCCCGCGGAGGAACTTCTCGCCGCGAACGGGATGGAGGGCGCGCTGCGACCGACCCTCCAGCAGGGCGCCGGACCGGCCGTGGCCGGAATGGTGGTCGGGGCGTTCATCCCGGCGACGGGCGCGTTCATCGTCGCCGCCTTCCACGCGTGTGCGCTCGTGTTGTTGTTGTGCGTGCGCGTCCCCCGGGAACGGATGGAAGAGACCGAGTCGCAGGAGAAGACGAGTGTGCTCGCCGATCTGAAGGAAGGCATCTCCTTCACGATCACCACACCGTGGCTGTTGTGGACCCTGATCGCCGCGTGCGTCATGACCTTCGTCGTCATGGGGCCGGTCGAGGTGTTGCTGCCGTTCATCACCCGCGAATTGTTCGACAACGGGGAGCAACGGTTCGGCACGATCCTCGCGGCCTTCGGTGTGGGTGGAGCCCTGGGTTCGTTGGCGGTGTCGTCGCGACCTCTGCCGCGTCGCTACCTGACCATCATGCTGATGTGCTGGGGTGTGGGAACTCTGCCGTTGGCCGTCTTCGCCTTCACGACGTCGTTCACGGTCATGATCATCGCGACGTTCGTCATCGGATTCGCCGACGCGGCGGGCATGGTCCTGTGGGGGACCCTGCTGCAGAGGCGCGTACCGCTCGGCATGATCGGCCGGGTGGCGAGCCTGGACTTCTTCGTCTCGCTCGCCCTCATGCCGGTGTCGATCGCGGTAACAGGTCCGCTGTCCACGGTGGTGCCGCGGTGGGTGCTGTTCACCGTGGCTGGTGTGGCACCGCTGGTGCTGATGCTGATCGCGCTCGTCGCCGGGCGGATGTTCGCGGACGAGATCGCGAACCCCCTGGACACCGGCAACGAGCGCGTCGACATCATGGTGGAACCGGCTCAGCGTGCCGAGTCGGTGGAGACGGCGGCAGGCACCGCCTCGGACGAGGCGTCCGCCGAGTGTGCCGGGCGCAGCGCGAACAGTGCCACTGCGGCGAGCACGACCACGCCGGCCACTCCGAAGTAGAGCTGTTCGGGCGTCCATCCCGCATCGAGGAGCACACCGGCCGCGGTCGGTGCGAGGATGGCACCCGCTCGGCCGATACCGATGGCGGAACCGACGCCGGTGGCCCGCACCTGCGGTCCGTAGAGGGACGGCGCGAGGGTGTACAGGCCGGCGATGCACCCGTTGATGAGTCCGCCGATCAGGATGCCGAGTGCGAACGCCAGCGTCAGCGTCGAGATCGACATGATGAAGACGGTCATGGTCGCGGCGGCGGCGATGGTGAAGGTGAGCAGGACCGACCGGGTGGCCCAGCGGCTGGCGAACACTCCGAAGAGCACCGAACCGACGGTGCCGCCGAGGGTGAGCATCATGCCCGCCGTGGCGCTCTGGTCCTTCGTGAGACCGGCGGTCTCCAGCAGCGACGGCGTCCACGAGTTGACGAAGTAGAAACCGAACATGGTGGCGAAGAAGGCCGCCCAGAGCAGCACCGTCGAGCGGGTGTTGCTTCCGGAGAACAGGTCCGAGATCCGTCCTGCCCGCGGTGCCGCCTTGTCGGCGGAACGGGCGAGCGCCGGGACGGGGCTCTGGCCGATGCGTCGCGCGATGGTGTTGATCCGGTCGAGATCGCCTGCGCGTCCCCGGCTGGTGAGGAAGTCCAGGGATTCGGGCAGCAGGACGACGAGGAGGGCGAGTGCCAGGCCGGTGAGGACGGCGCCGGTGACGAAGACTGCACGCCAACCGTATCCGCTCTGCAGACCGACGGCGGCCATGCCGCCGATCGTGGCACCTACACCGTATCCGGCGGTGTAGATGCTGATGGCCAGACCACGCCAGCGGGCCGACGAGTATTCGCTCGCGATGACGGTGGTGCAGGCGAGGACGCCGCCGATACCGAGTCCGGTGATGACCCGCCAGATGCCGAGTTCCCACGCCGATCCGGCGCTCGCGGACAGGCCCATGCCGGCGGTGGCGAGTGCGACCGACATCAGGATCAGGGGCCGTCGGCCGATCCGGTCGGCCATCGGGGCGAGAGCGAGAGCGCCGACGGCCATGCCGATCAGACCCGCGCTGAGCAGCACGCCGAGTTCCGATCCGCCGAGGCCGAAGTCGCTGCCGATGCTCTTGGCGGTGAACGCCAGGGCCATGACGTCGAATCCGTCGAGGATGTTCAGCACGACGCACAGGGCGACGACCATCCATTGGTAGGGATGCATCGGCGAGGCGTCGATGCGTGCGCGAAGATCCATCGTGTTTCCTCGTGGTGTGAAAATGCGCGGTTGTCAGGGAAGGTCGAGCGTGACGACACCCGTCGTCGATCGGGGCGATGCCGAATCGCGCACCACGCGTGACACGCAGGCGCACATCCGACGCGAGGAGCGCTTCTGCTCCTCGCTGAAGAAGACATCGCGGTGGTCGACGCGACCGTCGAGCGAGGCGACGGAGACCTCGCACAGGCCGCATTCGCCCTTGCGGCAGTCGAACATCATGTCGACGCCGGCACGCCGGAGGGCGTCGAGCATCGATTCGTCGGAACCGACGGTGGTGGTGACGTCGAGTTCGGGCACGGTGACCGTGAACTCCTCGGCGTCGAACCATCCACTGTTGCCGAAGGTCTCGTAGCGGAGGTTCGGCATCGGCAGGTCGCGGTCGTGCCACCGGCGCCGCACGGCGTCCATCAGGCGGATCGGACCGCACATGTACAGCTCGGTGGTGTGATCGACGCCGTCGACGAGCGCGGCGACGTCCAATCCTGTTCCCTCGTCGTCGATGTGGACGTCGAGACGGTCGCTGTGGAGGGCTTCGAGTTCGGGCAGGAAGGCCATCGCGGAACGGCTGCGACCGACGTACACGAAGCGGTAGTCGGCACCGAGGCGGCGGAGCACGGCTCCCATCGCGCGGACGGCGGTGATGCCGATGCCGCCGGCGAGCAGGACGTAGCGCGGTGCGCCGACCCGCAGCGGGAAGTTCTGGAGCGGCTCGGTGATCTCGAGTTCGTCGCCGGGACACAGCGAGTGCATGTACTCGGAGCCGCCGCGCGAGGTGGGGGAGCGGTGGACGCCGAGTGTGAGGCGACCGTCCGGACCACCCGCCGCGAGGGAGTACGAACGCGTGTCGCCAGAGGGGAGACGCACGTCGATGTGGGCGCCTGGTTCGACGCGGTGGGCGGTGTCGGCGGCGAGGGTGATCTCGGCGATCGAATCGGCGGCCCGCTCGACACTCACGACTCGGGCCCGCTGCCAACGGATCTGGTTGTTGCTCATGTCAGTGGGCTCCCTCGGGAACGGCGGTGGCCGAGTTGAGGTTCCGCTCCGCTTCGACCATGCGCTGGATCAGGCGTCGCACCCACATGCCGCCGGCGTCGATGTTGAGGTTGTAGAACTCGTGATCCGGGTTCGCCTCGATGGCCTTCTGCTGCGCGGTGAGCATCGCCTCGTCCTCACCGAACACGCCGTGCACGCCGTCGCGCAGCTGCGTGGTGATGAGCTGGCTGTCGAGGCGGTAGTTGCGCATGAACGCCCAGAAGTAGAGGGCGGTGCTCTCGTCGACGGGGGAGATGGTGTTCATGACGAAGCCGTTGACGCCCTGGCTGCGGTCGCCCTCGGGAGCACCGGTGCCGGCCTTGGCCACACCGACGTCGATGCGGATCGTGGACGGTGCCTGGAACTCGATGATCTGCCAGCGGTCGACCTTGCCCTCGAAGCCGGGGAACTTGTCGCGCATGTTCTTGAGCCAGAACGGCGGTGCGTCGATGTCGTGCATCCAGCGGGTGACCGTGACGGTGCGGTCGTCGTGGGTGACGACGAAGTCGGACTCGCTCAGTTCGTCCTGGCCGATGGACGACGAGTGCACGAACTCCTCGTGGGTGAGGTCCATGAGGTTGTCGAGGACGAGCTGGTAGTTGGCCTGCACGTCGATCGTGCGTCCGTCGCCCGCCCAGTCGGGGGAGTCCATCTGGAACATGTCCGGAATGAGATCGGGATCGGCCTGCGTCGGGTCGCCCGGCCAGACCCACACGAAGCGGTGCCGCTCGACGACGGGATAGGACGCCACCATCGCGGACGGGTTGATCGTCTGCTGGGCGGGCATGTGTGTGCAGCGACCTGCGGAGTTGTACTGAAGACCGTGGTAGGGGCACTGGATGCCCTCGCTACCGATGAGCTTGCCCATCGACAGCGGCGCGAGGCGGTGCCAGCAGGCGTCGGCGAGGGCGACGGGACGGCCCTCCTCGGTGCGGTAGAGGGCCATCGGCTTGCCGGCGATGGTGCGGGCGAGGATCTCGCGGCGACCCACCTCGTGATCCCAGGCGACGACGTACCAGGCGTCGAGCGGGTAGGCCATGTTCTTCGCGGTCGCCCCGGTGGGGCCGAGATCGGTCATGTCGGATCCTCCGAACACTGAGGGTGAAATAACTATCTACATAGATAGTCGGTGAGCTGGAGCACACACTATCTATCGATATAGTTATTCGCAACGGTGGAATACTCGCCCGAGGAAAGGTGGTGGTCCATGAGCCTGCGATACGCGCTGCTCGCGTTGCTCACCGCCGAGCCTCTGACCGGCTACGACGCGGCGAAACGGTTCGGCGGGTCGGTCGGGCACGTCTGGCATGCGCCCGACTCGCAGATCTACCCCGAACTACGCCGGATGGAGCGCGAGGGCCTCGTCGAGGGCGAACAGGTGCGCTGGGGTCCCAACAGCACCAAGACCCGGTACTCGATCACCGGGGAGGGCGTCCGGGCCTTCCGCGAATGGATGTCCACCCCGCTGGACTACGCCCCGGTGCGCGACGCCGCCCACATGCGCGCGGCCTACTTCGAATGGACCGACCCGGACAGCGCTCGCGAGTGCCTGGAACGGCACATCGATCACTACACCGAACAGATCGCCCAGTGGACCACGGTGCGCGATGCGATCCTCGACCTCAGCAACGCGACCATCGCGCGACGCGTGCAGAAGTATCCGGCCGAGGACCACGAGCGGATCATCGCGTTCAAGGCGTTCGCGTACGACGGTCTCATCGGCCGGGGCGAGGCCGAGATCGCGTGGGCACGTCAGGGCCTCGAACTCCTCGACAAGCTGTCGCCGCGCAACTGAGGCGCCCCGGGACCGCAGCGACGCGCGAACTGGTCAGCGGAGCGCGGAATTGCACGCACCGATGACCGTTTCGCGCTCCGACGTGTGCGATCGGATCACGGCGTGCTGTCCGTCGGCGGCACGATCGAATGGGCGAGCGCCCGCATGAGGAACTCGAGTTCGGGATTGGGCGTCGCGTTGCTCCGCACCACCCCGCACACCGGAACCTGCAGCCGGTGGTGGATCTCGCGCATGAACTTCAGCCCCTTGCGGGGTGTGTCGGCCGCGGTGCCGGCGTAGAGCACGGTCCACGCCCTCGGGTTGGTGAGCACCTCGAGAGTCGCGGTGTGGTCGCTCGCGATCGGAGGTCCGAGGCGCACGCGACGACCGACCTCGACGAAGGCGTCCTCGACCACGCGGTGCAACAGCACTTGGCTGCCGCGCGGCGGCAGCAGCAGCGGGTAGTGGGCGAGGTCGCCGAGATCGACGGTGGAGAACGCCGACAGCGGGTGCTCGCTCGACGTGACGATGACGAGCTCTTCGATGCCGAGACGGATCGCCTCGAGCCCCGGGCGGTCGACGTCGCCGCGGATGAGCGCGAGATCGGCATCCCCGGACGCGACGGCGTTGACGCGGTCGGTGAAGTCCTTGATGACGAACTCCACGTCGATCTTGGGGTGACGTTCGCGGACGCTGGAGATGGCGTCGAGGCTCTGCGCCGCGAAGCTCATGTTCGCCGTGATGCGGATGCTCTCCCGCGGTTCGTGGCCCACTTCCAGGGCCTTCGCCTCGAGGCTGAGCACCTCGGCGGCGATCGGCATCAGGCGTCGGCCGGCCGAGGTGAGCTTGACCGAACGGGTGGTGCGGTCGAACAGGGTGGTGCCCAGTTCGTGCTCGAGCTTCGCGATCTGATGGCTGATCGCCGACTGCGAGATGAAGCAGCGCTGGGCAGCACGGGAGAAGCTGCCCTCCTCGCCGACGGCGAAGAAGTAGCGCAACTGACGGAAATCCATGGCTCCTCCCGGGAACGTGCCATCCGCATTTATGAGCGAAACAGATAACAGTTTTTCGAATATCCCAGGTTAGTGGATAGCGAGGGTACTTCGTACCTACCTTGGTAGTCATACATCAACGGAGATGACAAGTACGTGGAGGTTTACGACAGCATGGACGATGCGGACACAGCGACCCTGGTCGATCGGACGGACGTCGTCATCGTGGGTTCCGGCTTCGGAGCATTGGCCACCGCCAAGAAGCTCGCCAAGGCCGGCACGCCCTTCGTTCTGATCTCGGAGACCACCGAGCATCTTTTCCAGCCTTTGCTCTACCAGGTCGCCACCGGCGTCCTTTCACCCGGCGAGATCGCCCCGTCCGTGCGCGCGATCCTGGCCGAATACCCCAACGCCGACGTCCGCCTGGGCCGCGTCGTCGATGTGCTCCCCGAGGAGAACACGGTTGTCTACGAGGCCGGCGGTCAGCGCCTGCGTCTCGGCTACAAGTACCTCGTCGCCGCGACCGGCGCCCGCCAGGCGTACTTCGGACGCGACGAGTTCGCCGACCTGACGTACGCGCTGAAGACCGTCGAGGACGCCGAGAAGCTGCGTCGCCAGATCGTGCGCTGCTTCGAGGAAGCACACGTCACCACCGATGCCGAGCGTCGGAAGAACCTGCTCAGCTTCATCGTCGTAGGCGCCGGCCCGACGGGCGTCGAGCTCGCGGGACAGATCAAGGAGCTCGCGCAGCGCTACTTCGCCGAGAACATCGGCAACATCCGCGCCGACGACGTCACCGTCACGCTCGTCGAGGGCGCAGACAAGGTTCTGCCCCCGTTCGGTGGCAAGCTCAGCGAGTACTCCAAGGAGTCGCTCGAGAAGAGCGGTGTCGACGTCGTCCTCGGCACGATGGTCACCGACATCGACGAGCACGGTGCCACGCTCACCACGCCCACGACCGAGGAGACCCGCCGCCTCACCGCGGAGACCATCATCTGGTCGGCAGGCATCCAGGCCAACGACTTCGCCGACGTACTCGCCGAGCGCACCGGCTGCGAGACGGTCCGCGGCGGACGCCTGCTCGTCGACCCCGACTTCACCGTCGGCCGCAGCGACAACATCTTCGCCATCGGCGACATGGTCACCCTCGACAACCTGCCGGCGCAGTCGCCGTTCGCCATGCAGGGTGGCCGCCACGTCGCGAAGATGATCACCGGCAAGGTCGCGATGGGCACCCCGTTCCAGTACAAGGACAAGGGAAGCATGGCGATCATCAACCGGTTCCGCGCCATCACGCGGGTCGGGAAGATCGAGCTCACCGGCTTCATCGCGTGGGTGCTGTGGCTCGCCGTCCACCTCGTCTACCTGGTTGGCTTCCGCAACCGCTACATCGCCGTCATGTCGTGGTGCGGTTCCTTCCTCGGACACCGCCGCCCCCACTTCTACTATGCGCAGGACGCCGTCCCGGTGCCCGCTGCGGAGAAGGAGGAGCCGGCAGCGAAGGACGAGCCGGAGAGCGACAAGGAACCCGTGCGGACGTCCGCATAACTTCAGATCCCCGAAAGGCTCCGACCACCCGGTCGGGGCCTTTCGTCGTTGACGCGCCGAACCGGGATCGACGCCGCGTGTTGCGGTGGCGAGCCCCGGTTCACCGCGTGAACCGACGCGCCCGGCGGGTGAAAGTCGGGGTGATTTCCGGGATGTCCTGCAAGCCAGAGACGTTCGGCTGGTGTACATCGGCCGACCTGCGGCTACCGTGTGCAGCGCATCCCGAGGAGTGACCATGAACGATGGCAGCGGCCCCCGCGTCGCGACGACACGTGTCGGCTGCGATGTCGTCACCGTCCGAGACATCGCGTCGAGCATCGACCGGTTCGGCGACCGCTACCTGCAGCGTGTGTTCACCCCGCACGAGCTGGACGTATGCACCGGACCGGGGCGCGCCCAACGCCTCGCGGCGCGCTTCGCCGCGAAAGAAGCCGTCATGAAGGTCCTGCGTCCGCGCGAGCACGCGGTTCCCTGGCAGGCCATCGAAATCCGCCGCGCGGACTGGGGCGGATGCGCTGTCGTACTGGCCGGTAACGCGGCCGCCCTGGCGCGAGATGAACAGGTGACCGACATACAGGTCTCGATCTCCCACGAGTCCGAATACGCCATCGCGACGGTCGTGGCGACCCGCGTCGACGAAGCAGAAACTGGAGAACACCCATGACGGAGCAGGTGATCCGCAAGGTCCTCGGTGAGCACGCGAAGCTGTCGGTCGACAGCACGGCGCTCGACCCCGCCGCCGACCTCTACGAGCTCGGCCTGACATCGCACGCCAGCGTGAACGTGATGCTCGCCCTCGAAGACGCCTTCGACGTGGAATTCCCCGACGAACTGCTGCGCAAGAGCACCTTCGTGAGCGTCGGCGCCATCAGGTCGGCGTTGACGGAACTGGGCGTCGCGTGACGTCGACGTCCGCGCCCCCCACCGTCGCGGAGAAGGCCGGGCTGTCGCTGCTCGCCCGTGCCGAACTCGTCGGACGCGAGAGCGCCGGCCCCGCGGCCGCCGCGGTGGATCGTGAGGGACGGTTCCCGCACGAGGCAGTCGACGCGCTGCGCACCCACAAGCTGCTGAACTGCGCCGTCCCCGTCGATCAGGGTGGGGAGGGAGCATCCCTCGGTGAGCTGTGCGCCGTCGCCCGAATCCTCGGCCGGTACTGCGCCTCCACCGCGATGATCTTCGCGATGCACCAGACGCAGATCCTGTCGCTGGTGCATCACTCCACTCCCGGTGTGGCCACCTTCGTCGCCGAAGCGGTGGCGAACGATTACCTGATCGCTTCGGCGACCACCGAACTCGGCACCGGTGGCGACGTGCGCAGCAGCGTCTGCGCCGTGGCCCGCGACGGCGACACCGTCACGCTGACGAAGAACGCGCCGGTCATCTCGTACGGCGAGTACGCCGACGCGATCCTGGTGACCGCGCGTCGCACCGCCGACAGCCCGCCCAGCGACCAGGTCCTCGTCGTGTGCCGACGCGACGACGTGACCCTCGAACCCACCGGCAGCTGGGACACCCTCGGGCTGCGCGGTACGTGCAGCCCCGGATTCGTCCTCACCGCCACGACGTCCGCCGATCTCGTGGTCGGCACGGCCTACGCCGAGATCTCCTCGCGCACTATGCTTCCCGTCTCACACAGTGTGTGGTCGGCGGTGTGGCTCGGAATCGCCGACGCGGCGCTGGAGAAGGCCCGCTCGTTCGTGCGTTCGGCGGCCCGCCGCAGCCCGGGGGTCACCCCGCCCGGTGCGCTGCGACTCGCCGAAGCGGCCGCCGTGCACCAGCAGTTCTCCGATCTCGTCGCCGCGTCCGCCGCCCGGTTCGACGCCGCCGCGTCGGCGCAGGAGGAATCGATGTCGGGCATGGGTTTCTCGCTCGCCATGAACAACCTCAAGGTCACTGCGTCCACGCTCGTCGTGGATCTGGTGAACCGCGCGATGCTCATCTGCGGGATCGCCGGATACCGCGAGGATTCGCAGTACTCACTCGGCCGCCACCTGCGCGACGCGCACGGTGCCGCCGTGATGGTCAACAACGACCGCATCATGAACAACTCGGCCCAATTGTCGATCGCCTACCGGGGGACGCTGTGACAAGTACAGCCATTGCCAGCACCGCAACCGACGAGCTGTCCGAGCTCGAGCGTGCCCGCCTCGACTTCCAGCAGCAGTTGCTCGAGGCCGAACTGCTCGTGGAGACCGGTGTTCCCGGCCTCTACGGTCGGTCGGGTGTCTTCGAGGACATCGTCGACGGCATCGACCGCGTGGTGGTCGCGGCAGGTCCGGGCCGGGCCGCGACGCGCCTGCGCTTCCCGCCGGTCTTCCCGCGGACGAGTTTCGAGCGCACCGACTACATCGCCTCCTTCCCGCACCTGACCGGAGCGGTGAACACCTTTACGGGCAGCAACGCCGAGCACGCCGAACTGCTCGCCGCGCGGTCGAAGGGCGAGGCGTGGGATCCGTGGCTCGAACCCGCCGACACCGTGCTCGTCTCCGCCGCATGCCATCCCGCCTACTCGCGGTACACCGGTACGCTGCGTGAGGGCGGTGAACTGCTCGACGTTCTCGGTTACTGCTTCCGGCACGAGCCGGCCGTCGACCCCGCTCGCATGCAGGCCTTCCGGATGCACGAGTTCGTGCGTATCGGTACCGAGAACGACGCTGCGCAGCATCGTGATTCCTGGGTGGAGCGAGGACTCGAGGTGCTCGACTCGCTGGGCCTCGACGCGACCGCTGTACCTGCCAACGACCCGTTCTTCGGGCGGGCCGGGCGCATGCTGGCCGTCAACCAGCGCATCGAGAACCTCAAGACCGAGCTGACGGTCCGGCTCTACGGCGACCTCGACGACGGCACCGCCGTGGTCTCGTGCAATTGCCACCGCGAGCACTTCGGCGAGACCTTCGAGATCCGCACTGCCGACGGCGAAGTCGCGCACAGCGCGTGCGTCGGATTCGGAATGGAGCGGATCGCCTTGGCGCTGTTGCGGACCCACGGACTCGACGTCGACCGCTGGCCCGCACCGGTACGCGACAGGCTGTTCCCGTGAGCGATCGGCTCATCGACGTCCGCGTCGACGGGTACTCGCCGCACTTCGTGCACGCTGCCGACCGGATCTGGACCGAGACCAACTGCTACGTCGACCTGTGGGTAGAGGTGCTGCATTCGCTCGGCCACGATCCGGTCCCCGCTGCCGCGTGCGCGTTCTCGGCCCGGTTCGACGGCGCCCAATGGACCTTCCTCAAGTTCCGCCCCGAGGATCTGTTGGCGCTGTACGGGATCGACGTCGCGGAGATGAACGTCTGGCGCCGCCCCGTGGATCACCTCGAGGACAATGCCGCCGCCGGACTGCTGTCGACGATCGAGGTGGACGCCTTCTGGTTGCCCGACACCGAGGGAACCGGTTACCGGGAGAGTCGTTCGAAGACGACGATCGTGCCCAATCTCATCGATCGCGACAGCGGGACGCTCGAGTATTTCCACAACAGCGGCTATCACGTTCTCACCGGTGAGGACTTCCGCGGAGTCTTCGGCCTCGACGAGCCGGTACCCACCTGGCCTCCCTATCTCGAACAGGTGCGCCTCGACGCGGCACAACCGCAGTGCGACGCCTTCGACACCGTGGTGCTCCGGCACCTGCGCATGCGCGCCGGCTCGAATCCGGTGCGCGAGCTCGGCGAGCGGGTGCTCGCCGACATCGACCCGATTCGCACCGGAGGGATGGACGTCTTCCATCCGTGGACGTTCGGGGTGCTCCGTCAGTGCGGTGCCACCGCCGAACTTGCCGCGGACGTCAGCGTCTACATGGACGGTCGCGGATATCCCGGTGCGGCTGCCGCAGCCGACGGATTCCGCGCGGTCGCCGAGGGCGCGAAGAGCGTGCAGTTCCGGATGGCGCGTGCGGCACGCGGCCGCAATGTCGACCCCGGCGACCAGCTGATAGCGATGGCCGCTGCCTGGGAGGACGCCATGGCGACCGTCGTCCGCGCCGCCGGGGTGCGGTGACAGGATTCGACGCACATGGATCTCCTGCACGATGCGCGATGGCGTTGTCTCCGTGTCGCTCCCGGGGCAGTCGAGCACCCCGGTGACTTTCCGGCGGACGGTCCTTGGCTGCCGGTCCGTATACCCGGGACGGCGGCAGGCGCGATCCGGGAATCCGAGGGAGTCGCGGCGGCCAGGGTGTCGTCTCCCGACAGCGACGACTGGTGGTTCGTCACCGACGTCGAGGTGTCCGGCGACGGACCGTGGCGTCTGACCTTCGACGGGCTCGCGACACTCGCGGACGTGTGGGTCGACGGCACACTCGTCGCGACGTCGGAATCGATGTTCGTGCCGCTGACCGTCGTCCTCGGCTACCTGCCGTCGACGATGCGGATCGCGGTCCGGTGCGCCTCGCTCGACGCTGCTCTCCGCAAGCGTCGGCCACGCGGACGGTGGCGTTCGTCGCTCGTGTCGGCCCAAGGATTGCGGTGGTTCCGCACCACCATGCTCGGGCGAGCCCCGGTGTACGCGGGGGCTCCGGCGCCGGTCGGTCCGTGGCGTCCCGTGCGTCTCGTCGATTCCGGTGAGCCCGTTGTGCTGGAACGTGGGATACGGACAGCTCTGCGGGGATCCGACGGGATCGTCGACGCCGATCTCGTGCTGGCAGGCACCGCCGTCCCCGAGGTGACTGTGGAGATCGGAGGGGCGACGGTGCACGTCCGACCCGAATACGGGCCGGACGGGACAGCACGCGTGCACATGCAGGTGACGCTCCCCGAGGTGGAACGGTGGTGGCCGCACACCTACGGCGCCCCCCACCTGTACGCCGCACATCTGATTCTGGATGGGCAACGAATCACGCTGGGGAACATCGGATTCCGGTCGGTCGAGCGCTCACCGGGCGACGGGTTCGGCTTACGGATCAATGACGTCGACGTCTTCTGCCGCGGCCTGGTGTGGACACCGACCGATCCGATCTCGCTGAACGACCCGAGCGCAACCCGGCGCATCCTCGAACGCTGCGTGTCGGCGGGCGTGGACACGATCCGCATCCCCGGCACGATGGTCTACGAGGACGACGAGTTCTACTCGGCGTGTGCGGAACTGGGCATCATGGTGTGGCAGGACGTCATGCTCGCCACCACCGACCCGCCCGACGATCCGCACTTCCGCTCGCTGCTCGAGGACGAGATCCGTGCGCTGGCGCGCCGATGGGGCGGGAACCCGGCACCTGTGGTGATGTGTGGGGGCAGCGAGACCGAGCAGCAACCTGCCATGCTCGGACTGATGGAGGCATCCATCCCGGCGATCGACGACTGGTTGCCCGCAATCGTCGACCGTGAGCTACCGGGCACGGTGTGGGTGTCGTCGTCACCATCCGCGCCCCCGCGCAGCGACGTACTGCCGATCGCAGTGGGTTCGGGTGTGGCGCACTACTTCGGTGTCGGGGGTTACCGCCGTCCCCTCGGCGACGTGCGTGCCGCCGGCGTGCGCTTCGCCGCCGAATGCCTCGCGTTCTCGATTCCGCCTTCCGACATGGCGATCGAGGCCGAGTTCGGCAGTGTGAATGTCGCGGGTCACCATCCACGATGGAAGGCGGCTGTGCCGCGCGACAACGGGGCGTCGTGGGACTTCGAGGACGTGCGAGACCACTATGTGCGCACGATCTTCGGGGTCGACCCCGCCGAGGTGCGGTGGGTGGATCCCACGCGATATCTCGCGCTCGGACGGGCAGCGATCTGCGAAGCGTTCACCGAGGTACTGCAGTACTGGCGACGATCCGGATCAGGATGTCGCGGTGCCCTGATCCTCTCCGCCCGCGACCTGCAGCGGGGTGCCGGGTGGGGCGTGCTCGACGCCGACGGGAACCCGAAGGCGCCGTGGTGGGTCCTGGCACGGGTGTTCGCCCCCGTCACCGTGCTCCTCACCGACGACGGGCTCGACGGCCTGCGCGTGGACGCGATCAACGACACCGCCGAGATCCTCGACGTCACGCTGCAGTTACAGGCCCATACGCCCTCCGGTGCGGTACCGGTGGACGTGTCGGTGCCGCTGCGTCTCGAACCGCACGAGACCCGGGTGTTCTCGTGGGCCGCGGTGACGGGCGGTTTCACCGATGTCAATTTTGCGTATCGATTCGGGCCGCGCACTTTCGACACGGCGACCGCCCGACTGGTCGGCCACACCGGTGCAGTGTTGGCGGAGTCGGTGTATCTCGTGGGTGGTCCGGCACGTCCCGTCGAGCGCGGGATCGGTCTCGCGGCGACCGCTCGACCCGTCCCGGACGGGTGGAGTGTGGAGGTGCGGACCGAGGGTGCGGCACAGTACGTGCATCTCGACATCACCGGCGGTGACCTGCAGGATTCCTGGTTCCACCTGCCGCCCGGAGGTACTCGCACGATCGCCGTGCGGGCCTGCGTTCCGGCCGCGACGTTGAGCGGCTGGGTGGGGGCATCGAACTCGGCCACGAGTGTGCCGATCCGGGTGCTTCCGACCTCCGAGGGCAACGAGGTCGACGGGTAACCTCCCGGGGCTGCAGGCGGGGGCGGTGTGCGGCGCGCCGAAATCGACAGGTGCATATCGGGCATCGACGGGGTATATGTATCTCCCAAGGGGTCGCTCACCCGATTTGCACCTTCTGCACGGTGCCGGTGGCCACCTCTCCCCGCCTTCCGAGAGGAGATCGACATGGCGATCCGCTCCACGTCACAGATGGGTGCTTCGCGCACCGCTTCGTCCACTCGCCGTCCTGTCCGGGTCGAGCAGGACGGACCGTCCTTCACCGAGGTCATCCACTCGCAGCTGTTCTCGAACTACCAGGTGCCTCGCGGCGAGGTGCAGCGCAGCGCCTGATCGGGACCACCTCAGGCGCGGCATCGTGCCTGCCGGGGTGCCCCCGCGCGGCGTTTAGGACACCAGCGCATGCGGCACACTGTCGGCATGAGTGAAGCCACGACGAGTCAGAGCACCCGCATCGTTCTCGCATCGCGCCCGGAGGGGGCGCCCACCGCCGACAACTTCCGTCTCGAGACAGTGGATCTGCCTGAGGTCGGCGACGGCCAGATCCTCCTGCGCGTCGTCTACCTGTCCCTCGACCCGTACATGCGCGGTCGGATGAGCACAGCGAAGTCGTATGCCGCGCACGTCGAACTCGGGGACGTGATGGTCGCCGGAACGGTGGGCCAGGTCGTCGAATCGCGGTACGACGGCCTCGAGCCGGGCGACTACGTGCTGGCCGGAGCCGGCTGGCAGTCGCACGCCGTCCTCGACGGCTCCACCGTTCGTAAGCTCGATCCGCAGGCCGCACCGATCTCCACCGCTGTGGGAGTCCTCGGAATGCCCGGCTTCACAGCCTATTCCGGGCTCCTGAAGATCGGGCAGCCGAAGAAGGGTGAGACCGTCGTCGTCGCTGCCGCCACCGGGCCCGTGGGATCGGCGGTGGGGCAGATCGCGAAGCTGAAGGGCGCCCGCGCGGTCGGTATCGCCGGCGGCCCGGAGAAGTGCCGCGCACTGATCGACGAGTTCGGTTTCGACGCGGCGTTCGACCACCGCGACCCGAACTTCGCCGACAAGCTGGCGGAGGCGGTGCCCGACGGTATCGACGTGTACTTCGAGAACGTCGGCGGCCCCGTCCAGGAAGCGGTGTGGCCGCTGCTCAACACCTATGCGCGAATCCCGGTGTGCGGTCTGGTCGCGCAGTACAACGGTGCTGACCTCAACCGCAAGGACCGTCTTCCGGGACTGTTCAACTCGATCCTCACCAAGAGCCTCACGATCCGCGGCTTCATCCAGAGCGAGTTCGTGAAGGAGATGTACGGCGACTTCCTGCGTGAAGCCTCGGCATGGGTCCGCGACGGAAAGCTCCAGTATCGCGAGGACATCGTCGACGGACTCGAGAACGCCCCGGAGGCGTTCATCGGCATGCTCGAAGGAAAGAACTTCGGGAAGATGCTCGTGCGGGTCGCGCCGGAGTAACGGGCACCAGGTCCGCCCTCCGGCGCCGGCCGCGTCAGCGTCGGGGGGTTCCGGTGGACCACAGGGCCCACAGGACGAGCACGGGCTGGAAGAACAAGCGGATCAGGCGCTTACGGTCGGTGTCGAGACCGAAGGCGCTGCGCTTGCCGAGATACTGGGCGATGTTGCCCGGGAAGACGGCGGCGAAGAACAGTGCGGCCAGGCGGCCGACACGGACGCGGTCGCGGTTCGCCACGGCGAGTCCGGCGCCGAGCATGATCTCGACACCGCCGGACGCCATGACCACGCCGTCCTTGTCCATCGGCACCCAGTCGGGCACCTGGGCCTGGAAGTCCTTGCGGGCCCAGAAGAGATGGCTCAGTCCGGCGAAGACGAGTGAGGCGGCCAGCAGATAACGCGCGAGGGTCCGGGCTCGTGTCGTGGGCGGAGCAGGGGCTTCGGTCGGGGGAGTTATCTGAACTTCGCTCATGATCACGAGCGTACGGACTGTACGGTGCTCGCGACGGGGATCGCGTCGCGAGCACCGTAGGTCACGTCAGGCGATGCGTTCGAATACAGCGGCGAGCCCCTGGCCGCCGCCGATGCACATCGTCTCGAGTCCGTAGCGACCCTCACGACGATCGAGTTCGCGCAGCAGGGTGGCGAGGATGCGTCCGCCGGTCGCGCCCACCGGATGTCCGAGGGAGATGCCGGAGCCGTTGGGATTCAGGCGCGAGTCGTCGGCCTCGATGCCCCACGAGCGGGTGACGGCCAGGGCCTGTGCGGCGAACGCCTCGTTGAGTTCGATGACGTCCATGTCGGCGAGCGTCAGTCCGAGGCGGCCGAGCGCCTTCTCGCTGGCGGGCACCGGGCCGATGCCCATGGTGCGCGGCGGCACACCGGCCACCGCCCAGCTTGCGAGGCGGGCCAGCGGACGCAGACCCAGCGCGGCGGCCTTCTCTGTGGTGGTGACGATCGCGAGGGCGGCACCGTCGTTCTGGCCGCTGGCGTTGCCGGCGGTGACGGTGGACTCGGGGTCGATCTTGCCGCGGATCGGGCGCAGCTTGGCGAGGGTCTCCATCGAGGTGTCGGCGCGGGGGTGCTCGTCGGTGTCGACGACGAGCGGATCGCCCTTGCGCTGCGGCACGCTCACGGACACGATCTCCTGCGCGAACACACCGTTCTTCTGCGCGGCGACGGCCCGCTGGTGCGACTGCACGGCCAGGGCGTCCTGGTCCTCACGGCTGATGGAGAACTCGGCGCGCAGGTTCTCGGCGGTCTCGATCATGCCGCCGGGCACGGGGAAGTCGCGTCCGCCGGCGGTGACGCGGGCACGGGCCAGGCGATCGGACAGAGCGACGGCTTCGCCCTTGACGCCCCAGCGCATGCCGGTGGCGTAGAACTCGGCCTGGCTCATCGATTCGGCGCCGCCGGCGAGGATCAGGTCGCTCGCGCCGGTCTGCACCTGCATGACGGCCTGCACGATCGCCTGCAGACCCGAGCCGCAGCGACGGTCGACCTGCAGGCCCGGAACGTTCACCCCGAGGCCGGCGTTGAGGGCGGCGACGCGGCCGAGGGCGGGGGCCTCACCGTTGGGGGAGGCCTGGCCGAGGAAGACGTCGTCGATGTCGGAACCGGTGATACCGGTGCGGGCGACGAGTTCGCGGATGACGGTGGCCGCGAGATCCTCGGGGGCGATGTCCTTCAGGACGCCGCCGAACCTACCTACCGGGGTGCGCAGGGGTTCGCAGATCACTACGTCGGTCATGATGTACCTCGATCGGGGTTGTTCACTGGTGGGTCTGGGTGCGGGCGAGATCGGTGGAGATCGCTCCGGCGGTGGCGAGCAACGCCGGGACGAGCTCGTCGTGCACGGTCTCCATCCGGTAGCGGGCCGCGTGGGTCGACAGGTTCACCGACGCCACAACGGTTCCCGACGCATCGCGGATGGGCGCGGCGAGCGAGCGCAGGCCCTCCTCGAGTTCCTGGTCGACGATGCAGTATCCGTTGCGTCGTACCGTGGCGATCTCGGCGCGCAATTCCTCGGCGGTGGTGACGGTGTTGCCGGTGATGGGAGCGAATTCGGCGCGCGCGAGGTAGGCGTCGAGTTCGTCGTCGTTCAAACCGGCGAGCAGTACCCGTCCCATGGAGGTCGCGTAGGCGGGGAAACGGGTGCCGAGGGTGATGGTGACGGTCATGATGCGGCTGACGGGAACTCGTGCGACGTAGACGACGTCGGTGCCGTCGAGCACCGACACCGAGGTCGATTCCTTGACTTTCTCGGCGAGCGCCTCGAGATGGGGTCGCGCGACCTCCGGCAGCGTCAGTGCCGACAGGTAGCTGTAGCCGAGTTCGAGCACCCGTGGGGTGAGCCAGAACTGGGATCCGTCGGTGCGGACGTAACCGAGTTCGATGAGAGTCAACAGGAATCGGCGCGCAGTAGCGCGGGTGAGTCCGGTCGCGCGGGCGACGTCGGAGAGCGACTGCCGCTGGGCGTGCGCACCGAAGGCCTTGATGACCGACAGGCCACGTGCCAGCGACTGTACGTAATCGGGCGACGCCCCGGGGTTCTCGCGAACGACCTCGGGGGCGGTGACGTCGGGAGTGCTCACGAGCCCGCACCTCCCTCGGTGTCGGCGAGTGCCTGCTTGCCGAGCGCGAATGCCCGGTTGCTGTTGGGGACACCCGCGTAGACTGCGGTGTGCAGAAAGACCTCGACGAGGTCGTCGGGATCGATCCCGGCGCGCAGGGCTGCACGGATGTGCATGTCGAGTTCGTGCTCGTTGCCGACCGCGGTGAGGATCGCGAGGGTCAACAGCCGGCGGGTGCGGTGGTCCAGACCCGGACGCGCCCAGATGTCTCCCCACGCGGTGCGGGTGATGAAATCCTGGAAGGGCCGGGTGAATTCGGTGGCCGACTCGATGGACCGGTCGACGTGTGCGTCACCGAGGACGGATCGGCGCACCCGCAGACCCTCCTCGAACGCCGCGGTGCGGTGTGCGGCGGACGGCGTGACGCGCGACGAGATGTGCTCGCGGATCAGCTTCGTGACCCGTCCTGCCTGCTCCACGTTGGCGAGGTGTGCGCCGGGGGAGAGGACGTGGAAGGTGGAGTCGGCGATTCCGTCGGCCAGTTGCTGCATCGTCGATGGCGGGGTGGCGGGGTCCTGCTCACCGGCGATCACCAGGGTGGGCGCGACGATCCGGGCGAGGTCGGGACGGCCGTCCCAGGTCGCCAGTGCCTCGCAACACGCGGCGTAGCCCTCGTCGGTGGTGCCCTTCACCATCTCGACGTGGCGGGCGACGAGCTCCGGATCGTGTTCGGCCAGTTCGGGAGTGAACCACCGCGAGACGATCGAATCGGCGATCGAGGCCAGGCCGTCGTTGCGGACCGATGCCGCCCGGTCGTACCAGGGCTGGGCGGGCTGGAAGGCCGGCGAGGTGCACAGCAGCGTCAGCGTGCGCACGCGCTCGGGGTGATGCGCCGCGAGCCACTGCCCGACGGCACCGCCGAGCGACAGGCCGACGTAGTGCACGGCGCCGAGTTCGAGCGAGTCGAGCAGGGCGACGACGTCACCGGCGAGTTCCTCGATCGTGTAGGGACCGGACGGCGCCGGCGATGCGCCGTGCCCGCGATGGTCGGCCGCGACGACGTTCCAGTCGGTCGCCAGGGCGTGGATCTGCGGTCCCCACATCGACAGGTCCGAACCCAGCGAACCGAGGAACAGGACGGTCGGCTTCGTGGGGTCGCCGTACTGTTCGTAGTTGAGCGTGACGGTCATCGGGCATCTCCTGTGGTTCGGTTCGTGCTGTCGTGACGGGCGAGAACGCGATCGACGATGTCTGCGGCATGGCCGAGATAGCGCGTGGGATCGAGAAGTTCGCGCACGTCCTGCGGGTCGAGGTGTGCGGTGATGGCGGGATCCTCGTCGAGCGACCTACCGGCGACCGCCGCATCGGTGACGATCGAGCGGGCGTCGTCGGTGTGTTCGGCGAGTGCGGCCGTGACCTTCTCGGCGAGGATCGCCCCTCCGGTGAGCGCGAGATTGCGGTCGAGCGCGTCGGTGTGGACGTGCAGACCGTTCAGGCTCGTCGAGAGTTGGTGCGCGGCACCGCCGGTGAGGCGCAGGATGTCGGCGAGGGTCTCCCATTCGGCGTGCCAGGCGCCGGCGGCCCGCTGGAACTCGTGGTCGGTCGACGACAGGATCGTCGAGACGAGACCGGGAACGCGCCGGGCAGCGGCGCGCGCGGTGATCGCCGCGACGGGATTGCGCTTGTGCGGCATGGCCGACGAACCGCCGGGCGCATCCTCGCTCACCTCACCGAACTCGGTGCTCGCCATGAGTACGACGTCGGTGGCGGGTTTCGCGACCGCGCCCGCGGCGACACCGAGTGTGCCCGCGAGGGTCGTGACGGGGGTGCGGGCGGTGTGCCACGGCGCGACGGGACGCGCGAGCCCGAGCAGGTCGGCGACCGCGTCGGCGAACGCGAAACCGTCGGGATGGACGGCGGCGAGCGTGCCGGCGGCTCCGCCGTACTGGGCGGGTAGGGCGGACAACATGCGGTCGAGTGCGCCGGCGGCGTCGTCGAGGGACAGGAGCCAGCCGGCGGCGAGCGCGCCGAAGGTGGTCGGCAGTGCCTGCTGGCCGAGCGTGCGCGCGACCATCGGTGTCTCGCGATGGGTGGCAGCGAGGCGGGCTGCGCCGTCGGCTGCGGAGCGCAGGTTCGCCAGGGCGATCCCTCCTGCGCGGCGGGCGAGCAGCATCAGCGCGGTGTCGAGCACGTCCTGGCTGGTCGCGCCGACGTGCACGGCGCGCGCAGGGGCGTCGGCGCGCTCGCGTAGCAGGGAGACCAGGGGGATGACGGCGTTGCCCCCCGCCGCGGACCGTCGACCGAGGTCGGCGGGATCGAGTTCTTCGGCGAGCGAGGCCGCGGCTGTCGCGACGGCGTCGGCGTGGGTGTTCTTGACACGGCCGAGTGAGGCGGCCGCGCGGGTCAGCGCGACCTCCACGTCGAGCAGGGCACCGATCCACGCGCGATCCGACAGGGCGACGCCGAGTTCGTCCGCGCCGAAGACGGGATCGAACAGCGGACCCCGATATCCGGGGTCGGGGGATGGGGGGGACACGGACCTCCGATCCGAAACGTTCGCTATGTGGACGGATGGACGCTATGCGAACAGGCTAGTGCGGCCGTTCTGCGTGCGCAACGATCCTACGCGGATTTGTTCGCATTGCGGACGGGAGTTCACATGACGTACACCTGAGGGTATCGTGGCACACATGGACAAAGTCGTTGCCTCCGCCGCCGAGGCCGTAGCCGACATCCCCGACGGCGTCACGATCGCTGTCGGAGGGTTCGGTCTGGTCGGCATCCCCGAGATCCTCATCAACGCGTTGCTCGATCAAGGCGCCACCGACCTCGAGACCGTCAGCAACAACTGCGGTACCGACGGCTTCGGGCTCGGCCTGCTGCTCGAGAAGGGCCGCATCCGCCGCACCATCTCGTCGTACGTCGGCTCCAACAAGGAGTTCGCGCGCCAGTACCTCGCCGGTGAACTCGAAGTCGAACTCACTCCGCAGGGCACGCTCGCCGAGCGCCTGCGCGCCGGTGGTGCGGGCATCCCCGCCTTCTTCACCCCGGCAGGTGTCGGCACGGCCGTCGAGGAAGGCGGACTCCCGCTGCGCTACGACGGTCACGGCGGCATCGCCCTCGCGTCGCAGCCGAAAGAGACCCGGGAGTTCGACGGCGAAACCTACGTGCTCGAACGCGGCATCGTCGCCGATTACGCGCTCGTGCACGCCTGGAAGGGCGACCGCCACGGCAACCTCGTCTACCGAGCAAGCGCCCGCAACTTCAACCCGCCGGCCGCCGCCTCGGGTCGCATCACGATCGCGCAGGTCGAGCACCTCGTCGAACCCGGCGAACTCGACCCCAACGAAATCCACACGCCCGGCATCCACGTGCAGCGTGTCGTACACGTCGGCCCCGTCGAGGTCGGCATCGAGAACCGGACGGTGCGCTCATGACACAGGCAACGAAGAAGGGGCTGACCCGCGAGGAAATGGCGGCACGCGTCGCCAAGGAACTCGAGGACGGCCAATACGTCAACCTCGGAATCGGCATGCCCACCCTCGTGCCGAACTACCTCGAATCCGGCGTCGAGGTCATCCTGCACTCGGAGAACGGTGTGCTCGGCGTCGGCCCGTACCCGACCGAGGACGAACTCGACCCCGAGCTCATCAACGCCGGCAAGGAGACGATCACCGCGATCCCCGGCGCGTCGTACTTCGACTCGGCGCAGTCGTTCGGCATGATCCGCGGTGGCCAGATCGACGTCGCCGTCCTCGGCGCGATGCAGGTCTCCGCCAAGGGCGACATCGCCAACTGGATGGTGCCCGGTGCGATGGTCAAGGGCATGGGCGGTGCGATGGACCTCGTCCACGGCGCCAAGCGCGTCATCGTGATGATGGATCACGTCACCAAGAAGGGCGACCCGAAGATCCTCGAGGAGTGCGTCCTGCCGCTCACCGGTCGTGGATGCGTGCAGCGCATCATCACCGACCTCGCGGTCATCGACGTCACCGACGAGGGACTGAAGCTCGTCGAGACGGCACCCGGCGTGACCACCGAGGACGTCGTCGCTGCGACGGCGGCGAAGCTGATCGTCTGATCGGACGACGACGGGGCCGGGCGCGAGAAGATCTCACGCCCGGCCCTCTCGTCTCTCAGTCGTAGTCGTCGTTGTCTGCCGTGAGCTCCGGGGCGTCGGGTTCCGGTTCCTCTCCACCCACCTCCGGGATCAGTTCGTAGCGGTGCCCGAACGACTCGGCCAGCGCCTGCAGGATCGCCACCACCGGCACGGACACCAGAGCCCCCACCGGGCCGAACAGGGTGGCGCCGACGATCACCGAACCGAACGCCACCGCCGGGTGGATCGACACCGTGCGGGCCGTGATGCGCGGGTGCAGCACATAGTTCTCGATCTGCTGGTAGACCGTGCCGAAGGCAATCACCCACACGCCGTCGAGCGGTTGCTGCACCGCGGCGATGAGCGCGGGGAGCCCGATCGCGAGATAGGTGCCGAGGGTGGGGATGAACTGCGAGACCACCCCGGTCCAGATCGCGAGGGGCAGCCAGTACGGAACCCCGATGATGAGGAAGAAGATTCCGGTGAAGATCGACGCCGCGGCGGCGAGGATCAACCGGGAGACGACATAGCCGCCGGCCTTCTCCACCGAGGTCTCCCACACGTTCGCGATCAGCTGCTGCTGCCGGGCCGGGAACCAGCTCGCGATCGTCCGGCGCATCTTCGGCCCCTCGGCCGACATGTAGAAGACGAACAGCAGCATCGTCAGGATCTGGAACAGGGCACCGACCAGAGTGCTGAGGACGCCGAGGACACCGGGCGTGAACCGTTGCGCTAGATCGCGAACCGTATCGGGCGTGATCTTGAACAGTTCGTCCCCGGTCTTGAAGTTGGTGTCGAAGGTGCGGTTCGCCCAATCGGTGATGCGTGTGAGCGCATCCGGAAGTGTGGTGAGCAACTGGGCGATCTGGTCGAACAGGAGCGTGCCGAACACCGCGAAGAACCCGATGGTGAGTGCGATCAGGGAGAACAGCACGAGGCCGGTGCCGGCACCGCGACGCATCCCGAACCGTTCGAGGCGGTCGACGATCGGTTCGATGGTGATGCTGAACAACCACGCCAGGAACAGCAGGCCGAGGAAACCCTTCAGATTGTGGAAGAGCCAGCCCGACATCTGATAGAAGGCGACGGCCAGCAGAACACCGACGATCGTGGGCCGGAGCCAGCGGGGAGTTCGTGGTCGATCGGCGACGGTTGCGCGCTTGGCCATCACACCCTCCCGCTCTGCAGAGACTCTGCCGCGAAATCTACTCGGTGAGCGCGGCCGGGGGAGCCGTACCGAGGCCGAGGAGCATTCACAAAAGAACCGGCCCGGACTCGTGTGAGTCCGGGCCGGTCGGTGGTAGCGGGGACAGGATTCGAACCTGCGACCTCTGGGTTATGAGCCCAGCGAGCTACCGAGCTGCTCCACCCCGCGTTGCATGTCCAACCATACACGACTTCCGAGGGTGCTCCGACCACCCCTCGTCCGGGCCGCCGAATCGAGGGGGAGGTTGTGTGCGACTTCCGCGGTTCCGACGCACACAACCTCCCCTGGCTTCGCCTCCCGACAGCCGCGGTCGTCGTCAGAACAACGGCCCGCCCCCGAAGATGTCCCGGTGTGAATCGGGTTGGTTGCCTTCGGCGTCCACGATGCCGTAGTCGAGTGCGGTTTCGGCGGTGATGAGGGTGCGACCGCTGCGCGCGTTCACCTCGGGGTCGGCCGCGAGCGCGACGATCACCCGTCCGATGAACTCCGGTGTCTCGGCGTTGGCCAGCGAGAAGCCCTCGAAGTTGTCGATGCCGCGGGCGAGCATGGCCTCGTTCTTCACCAGCCCCGGCCACAGCGACAGGGTGGTCACCCCGGTGCCGCGGAGTTCGACGGCCATATCGGCGGCCATCTTGTCCAGGCCCGCCTTCGACATGCCGTACAGCACCGAATGCAGGTAGCCGCGGGTGCCGAACGACGAGATGTTGACGATCATCCCGCTGTTGCGCGGCACCATCAGCTGCGCGGCTTCGACGGAGGCGACGTAGTGCGCGCGGAGACCCACGCCGATCAAGCTGTCCCAGTCGCTGATCGGGCGCTTCCAGAACGGTTCCGAGAATCCCGCGAATCCCGGCGGTGACGCCCACACGTTGTTGACGAGCAGGTCGAGCCGGGAATCCTGCTCGTCGGCGATCCGGCGGAAGAGTTCGTGGATCTGCGCGTCGTCGCGGTGGTCGCACTGCACGGCGATGCCGTGCCCCCCGCATTCGGTGACCTCCGCCGCGGTGCGGTCGAGTGGTCCGTCGACACCGACCCGGCCGCGGGCGGTGACATAGACGGTCCAGCCGTCGGAGCCGAGCGCGCACGCGATGCCCTTGCCGACGCTGCGACTCGCGCCGGTGACCAGCGCGACCTTTGTTTCTGTCATCACTGCACCACTTCCACGTCGTCGATGAGAGCCCGCTGGATCGACCACAGCACCTTCACGTGGCAGCGGGAGATCTTCCATTCGCCGTTCTCGACCACGTAGTCGTCGTCGTAGTCGAGCGCGGTGACCCGTTCGGTGCGCGCACGCAGATCCACCTGCCGAAATCGCAGCGTCCAGGCGCCGGTCGCGGTGTCGGACCCGGTCAGGTGGATGCTCGGATGCATGCCGTGATGCATGTCGAGCACGACGTAGCGGTCGTCGACCCGTTCCAGAGCGATCCGGGAGTAGATGTCGACCAGGGCGTCGGCATCGTCGAAGCTGCCCAGCGCCGGTCCGTAGTAGATGTCGGCGCCGTGCGCGACGAAGCACCTGCGCATCGCCTCCGGGTCCTTGGCGTCGCACGCCCGGAAGTAGCGATGCTTGAGCATCCGGATCTCTTCGAGGGCTTCGAGTCGGGCCAACCGTTGTTCGACGGTGTCCATCGGGTGCCTTCCGGTCGGGGACGAACGGTGTCCCGGACCCTAGCCCGCTACCGCGAGACCGGCGGTGAGATGTTCCCACTCACCGGGTGGGCGCACGCGTCTCAGCCCTTCAGCTTCCATTCCGCGAGATCGACTGCGGTAGAGATCGCTTCGAGCAGCACGGCCATACGTTCGGCCGGACCCGGTGCGGCGAGAACCGCGTACCGGTCCGCTTCGCCCATCGGTACGTACCGGGCGAGCGCGAACAGTCGCGCCCCGGGATCCTCCGGTAGTTCGGTGGTGGCGGGAGGCAACGGAGCACGGCCACCCGTGAGGCGGTCGAGCGCCCCGTACAACCGGCCCATCGGTCCGGTGATCGCGGCGAAATCCACCGGCCCCGAATCGGTGTCGGGCCAGGGCTCCACCTCGGCGATGGGGTAGGGATCGTCGGGCAACCATCGGGTGACGCGAATGCGTTCCTCCGCAATGCATTCGAGTTCGCGGCGGCCTGCACCGACCTCGGCGTCGACCATGATCCGCGCGACGGTGCCGACGTCGTGTCGCTGCTCGCCTCCGCCCACTTCGTGTCCCCGGGCGATGAGGACGACTCCGAAGCGGGGGCCGTCCGGCGATGCCGTGCAGTCCTGGACGAGTTGCTGGTATCTCGGCTCGAAGATGCGCAACGGCAGGTCGGACCCGGGAAGCAGTGCGGTGCCGAGCGGGAACATGGGCAGTGTCGGCATCAGGGCATCCTCAGGCGCGGGGTCGGGGGAGCGGGGATCGGTTCGTCGCGAGCGATCTCGGTGAGCAGATGATCGGCCCAACTCGCCAGGCCGTCGATGTCGAGCCGGTACGGCGGTTCGTCCTCGTAGTGCCGCACCCGTGCCTGTCCCTGCTTCAACAGTGACTCCGCGCCGGTGGGGTTGCCCCGGAGCAGGTGGGTCAGCCCCACGGCGAGCTGGGCGAGGCCCTGCCACAGGGGACGTTCCTCGGGTGGCGCCTTCTTCCACATCGCCTCGAAGACCTCGTGGGCATGGAACGGAAAACCGTGGTCGAGGAGACGCTGACCTTCGGCGATGGTCTCCTCGACATCCAGATCGAGGTCTTCGGGAACACGTTCGACGCCTTCTTCGCCCGGCGGCAACGGACGCCCCAGGGCGTCGCGCGGACGCGCGTTCTGCGGCCTGCCGTCGGGTGTGCGGTCCCGGTCCGTCATGTCGCCAGCCTAGACGAACGGCCGCTTCGGGAAGGGATCACTGGCGTCGCAGAACGCCGCTCCGACCCTCGTGCGAGGGCCTGCGCATCCGGGACAGTTGCGCCGACAGTTCCCGGACGAAAGCGTCGACGGTGCCCGGTGCGACGCGGAGGTCGGGACCGGGGACGAAGAGATACCGGCCGTCGCCCACGACGTCGAACCAGCCGATGTCGGCGACGGGCGTGTACCCCGGATTCGAGTACCGCAGGACGCGGATACTGCCGGTGGCCGTGCGCTCGCGACGCAGCAACCGGCGCAACGACTCTGCGTGCGTACCACCCGCAGGGCGCCGGACCGCGCCGAACTCGGAGGGCTCGAGCACGTCGCGGCTCGAGGCGGTGCGTGCGTGTTCGCGGCCCGCTGCCACGACCGGAAGGTGCCCGAGGATCGCACCCGCGAGGTCGGTGGTCGTGGTGATGCGGATGTCGCCTGCGGCAGGCGCCTGACGGGCGAGGACGGCCTGCTCGCCGGTCGCGGCGGCACGGACGAAGACCTCGTAGGCCGGGTCGGTGGAGCGGCCGTAGACCTCCACCGCGACCTCCCCGATCAGCAGGATCCGCATCGCGTCGTCGAGGGCAGGGTCGGGTGTCTCGTGCAGCCACGTGCGGGCGGCCTGGAGGTTCGCGGCGTGCTCGTCCTCCCATATCGCTGAGGTGCGATAACGCAGTGGGAAGGGGAACTCGTCGCCGCCCGCGGCGGTCCACGCCGCCAGGAATCGGTCGGGTGTGAGATGCCGGTCCATAGCGTTCAGGCCCCCAGAACCGGCGGGGCGGTGTCGGGCAGCGACCCGATCAGTTCGTTCCCGTTCTCACCGGTGACGAGATAACCGGCCGCGCGTTTGTCCTGCTCGTCGCCGCGGGACGAGGCCGGCGGGATCATTCCCGGCATCATGCCGAACGGACGGGCGCCGGCACCCCGCGCTGCGGCGGCACCGGGCCCACCGGCGACACCACCGGCGGGCGCAGCTCCGGCGACGAGCGGAGCGGGACCCGCCGCGGGCGATGCGCCCGCAGAGCCGACCCCCCCGGCGCCCGGTAGGCCACCGCCGACACCTCCGCCCGACCCGGAGGGTGGCGAACCGTACGACTGACCGGTCGGGCTCGCGGAGTTGCCGCCCGCGGCCGGGGAGGTGGATGCAGGAGTGGTCGCTGCGGACTCGTTCGAACCCACGCCACCTGCCGAATCGGTACCTTCCGCCCGGCCGTCCGTGCCTTCACCGGACGACGGTGCGTCCGTACGGTTCTCCGCTTCCGTGGCGGGCTGCCCACCCGGACGTTCTCCGTCCCCGCCCGGGATTCCCGTCGGGTCGCCGGCGGTCCGGGCGCCGCCGACACCTGGTGTGCTGTAACCCTGGGGAACGAATGCTTCCGTGGCGCGACTCGTCGTGGCGGCATACGGGGAGGGCAGGACCGGAACCGCCGTGCCGGAATCGCGGTAGTACGGCTTGTAGAGGGCTTCCATCACCCGCACGGCCTGGGCGCGAACGGCTTCCTCCTGGCGGGCGGCAGCAGCACCTGCGACGGGATCGAGCGCGTACAGCACCGACGACGTAATCACCGTGGGTGGAGGCACGGACGCTCGCACCCGTTCGCCGACGTCGGCGGCAATACGGAGTTTCTCGGACGTCGCGCGTGCGGCATCGGACAACTGTTGTGCGGATTCGCCGAATCGCACCGTCGCGCCCATCGCGGCGTCGGCCGCCGGACCCTCCCAGTGTTGGCCGATGAGCTTGCGGATCATCAGCGTTCCCCACGCGACGGTGAGGCTGAAACCCTTTCCGAGTTCGGCCCATTCGGTGGCCAGGGTGGTCATCGCGACGGGATTGATGCTCTGGGCGAGCCGGTGGATGTCGGCATGCTCCATGCCGTGGAAGTTCTCGAATGCTGCGATGTATTCGGGATCGACTCCCGCGTCGATACGCGCGGCCAGCGCGTCGTAATTGGACTGCCGGCGGGCGACAGAGTCGGGGGCTGGGGCGTCGACCCCGAGCGACACCAGTAGTCGGTCGACGACGTTGTCATTCGTGGACATGGACGACAGCTCCCCCTCGATGCTCTCGCGTCTCGAGGAGTCGACGGCGGCGCGATATCCCCCTGCCCACGTAGATCCCCCCGATCCGATGGTGGCGACGATGCTAACGCACGGCACCGACCAGACGCAGGGCAAGATCGGCATACAGGTCGCTGATCGTCGCGGCGTCGTCGTAGCGGCCCGAGGGATACCAACGGCACACGTCGACGCAGAGCGACATCAGGGCGAGAGTGACACCTTCGGCATCCGGGAGGGTGAACTCGCCCGAGACGTGGCCGTCGTCCACGACACCCCGCACGACCTGCGTGGTCTGCCGTCGTAGTCCGACGATCGTGCGGTAGTGCTCGCGGTCGAGCGCGGCCAGCTCGTACTGGATGACCCGGCTCCATCGGTGGTTCTCCGCCTGCCAGGCGGCGAAGCGGCCGATGACGGAGGCGAGCCGAACGGACGGCTCGGCATCGGGGCGGTCAGCGTTCTCGACGACCTGCAGGGCGAGGGCGTGTCCCTCGTAGGCGATGGCGAAGAGTAGCTCCTCCTTGGACGCGTAGTGCGGATACATCGCGGCGGGACTCATGCCGAGTCGCGCCGCGATCCGGCGCGTCGTGGTGCCGCCGTAGCCGTGCTCCGCGAACTCGTCTATCGCGGCCGTGCGGATGCGAGCCGCGGCCTTGGATCCGCCGACGACGTCGTCCCATGCATCACTCACGAGAGCGCTTCCGTTCTGTCCGGTTGGTGTTGACAAGCCCGCTACGGCATCGCACGATAAGCGAGCGCTTAGAAATAAGCCAGTGCTTATCGACTTGGTAACGGTGGGTGCGACGCGGGGTCCTCTCCGCGCTGCAACGCCCGCGGCAACATAGGATCCGCCGAAGAGAAGAATAGGAACTGGCTCTGAAAGGCAGTGCTGTCCAATCAAATTGGATACAGGCTGTTTGGTGGATGAGAAGGCGGTCGGCTATACAGTTCCTGTAGGCCCCGTCACAGCGAGGAGATGACGTATGTCCGTGCTCGACCGCTTCCGTCTCGACGGCCGCGTTGCCATCGTCACCGGTGCCTCTTCGGGCCTCGGTGTCGCATTCACCCGAGGGCTGGCCGAGGCAGGGGCCGACGTCGTGCTCGCCGCACGCCGCCTCGACCGTCTCGAGGAGACCGCCGCGCTGGTCCGGGAGGCCGGACGGCAGGCCGTCACGGTCGAGACCGACATCGCCGATCCCGAACAGGCGCAGCGCATGGTCGATCATGCGGTCGAGCAACTCGGCCGGGTGGACATCCTCATCAACAATGCCGGTATCGGCACCGCCGTGCCCGCCACCAAGGAGACCCCCGAGCAGTTCCGGCAGGTCATCGACATCAACCTGAACGGATCCTATTGGGCGGCACAGGCCGTCGGCCGTGTGATGCAGCCCGGTAGCTCGATCGTCAACATCTCGTCGGTTCTCGGTCTCACCACGGCAGGCCTGCCGCAGGCCGCGTACTCGGCCAGCAAGGCGGGCGTCATCGGCCTCACGCGCGACCTCGCGCAGCAGTGGGGAGCACGCAAGGGAATCCGCGTCAACGCCATCGCACCCGGCTTCTTCCGGACGGAGATGACGGACGAATACCAGCCCGGATACCTCGACTCGATGAAGCAGCGAATCATCCTCGGCCGGACCGGCGATTCCGAGGAGATCGCGGCCACCGCAGTCTGGCTGGCATCCGACGCCGCCGCCTACGTCACCGGTCAGACCATCGCCGTGGACGGCGGACTCACCATCACCTGACGGCACCACCCATCCCCCAACGGAGGAACGCTATGAGCACACAGCCCCGCACTGCCATCGTCACCGGAGCCGCACGCGGCATCGGCGCAGCCGTAGCGAAGCGGCTCGCCGGCGACGGCTACCGGGTCGCCGTCCTCGACCTCGACGAATCCGCCTGCAAGGACACCGTTTCGGCTATCGAGTCCGCCGGTGGCAAGGCACTCGCCGTGGGCGCCGACGTCTCCGACGAGAAGTCCGTCGCCGCTGCCGTCGAGAAGGTCGCCACCGAACTCGGCGAACCCACCGTCCTGATCAACAACGCCGGCATCACGCGCGACAACCTGCTGTTCAAGATGACGGTCGAGGACTGGGACGCCGTCATGAACGTGCACCTGCGTGGCGCCTTCCTCATGACGCGTGCCGTCCAGAGCTACATGGTCGACGCCAAGTTCGGTCGCATCGTCAACCTCTCGAGCACCTCGGCCCTCGGCAACCGCGGCCAGGTCAACTACTCCGCTGCCAAGGCCGGCATGCAGGGCTTCACGAAGACCCTCGCGATCGAGCTGGGCAAGTTCGGTGTCACCGCCAACGCCATCGCGCCGGGCTTCATCGCCACCGAGATGACCGCCGCGACCGCCGAGCGTCTCGGCCTGTCGTTCGACGACTTCAAGTCGAACATCGCGGCCGACATCCCGGTCGGCCGTATCGGCGAGGTCGACGACATCGCCCACACCGCATCGTTCCTCGCGTCCGAGGGCGCGGGCTTCGTGTCCGGTCAGGTCATCTACGTGGCCGGTGGCCCGAAGGCCTGATCCCCTTCCATACATCCGTGCCGCCGCGTTCCATCCGGGACTGCGGCGCCGCGGTCTTTTCTGTTGCGGATCGAACGGAACGGCCCGACCGTGTCGGTCGCCTCGGTTAACCTCTCCGGCATGAGCGAGAAGGTCAAGGGGCCCCAGTCGTACTTTCCGTCGATCGAGCAGAAGTACGGACGCCCGATCGAGGAGTGGAAGAACATGATCCGCGCCTCGGATCTCGCCGAGCACATGGAGCTCGTGAACTGGCTGAAGCAGGAACACGGGATGGGCCACGGGCACGCGAATGCTCTCGTCGCCCACACTCTGAAGGAACAGAAGTCCGAGTGACGAGAGCGTCCGACTACGCCAGCCGCGGGGGTGCGGTGCGGTAGGTCGCAGGGGTGGCGCTGAGCCGGATCGGGTTGGCGATCTGACGAAGCGGAGCGTCCCGGTCGGGATCGTCGATCGACACCACCGGCGACAGACCGAGTCGTTCGGCGAGCGCGACCGCGTCGGCGATGTCGTTGAGCGGTCCGCATGGCACCCGGGCTGCGGTCAGAGCGTCGAACCACGCGTCGGCGGTGTCCGTCGACAGCAATTCGTCGAGGATCTTCGTCAGCTCCTCCCGGTTCGCGACGCGGGCGGTGTTCGTGGTGAACCGCTCGTCGGTGGCGAGTTCGGGTGCGCCGAGAACCGCGACCAGGGAAGCGAATTGACGGTCGTTGCCCACGGCGAGGACGAACGGCCGGTCTGCCGTGTGGAACACCTCGTAGGGCGCGATGCTCGGATGGCGATTGCCCATCGCCTTCGGCACCACTCCTGCCGCGACGTAGCCGGACGATTGGTTCGCCAGCGCCGACAACAGGGACGACAGCAGGTTCACCTCGACACGCTGGCCCTCGCCGGTGCGGTCGCGGTGCCGTAGCGCGGCGAGAATGCCGAGCGCAGCGTGCATTCCGGTGATGATGTCGACCACGGCGACACCGACCTTGGTGGGTGTCGCATGGTCGGGCCCGGTGATGCTCATCAGACCGCCGACGGCTTGGATGAGCAGGTCGTAACCGGGCAGGTCGTTGTGCCCGCCGAAGCCGGTGATCGAGGTGTAGACGATGCCGGGGTCGAGTTCCCGGACCTGCTCGTATCCGAGCCCGAGCCGAGTCATCGTGCCGGGCAGGAAGTTCTCGACGACGACATCGGCGCGGGCGACGAGATCGCGTGCCTGCTCGAGTCCTTCGTCGGTGGTCAGGTCGATGGCCACCGATTTCTTGTTGCGGTTGACGCCGAGGAAATAGGTCGACTCGTCGCCGGCCCAGGGTGGTCCCCAGTGCCGGGTGTCGTCCCCGAAGCCGGGTCGTTCGATCTTGACGACCTCTGCCCCGAGGTCGGCGAGCAGCATGGTGGCGTAGGGGCCGGCGAGCACGCGACCGAAGTCGGCGATCACCAGCCCTTCCAACGCTCCGCTCACCGGAAGGCTGCCTCACCGGTCAGAGCCTTGCCGATGGTCAGCTGATGGACCTCGGAGGTGCCCTCGTAGGTCAGCACCGATTCGAGGTTGTTGGCGTGACGAATGACGGGGTACTCGAGCGTGATTCCGTTGGCGCCGAGGATGGTCCGGCACTCGCGGGCGATGGCGATGGCCTCACGCACGTTGTTGAGCTTGCCGAGGCTGACCTGCTCCGGGGCGATCTCGCCGCGGTCCTTGATGCGACCGAGGTGGTAGGCGAGCAGGTGGCCCTTGCCGACCTCGAGCGCCATGTCGGCGATCTTGGCCTGGGTGAGCTGGTAGCCGGCGAGCGGCTTGTCGAACACTTCGCGGGACTGCGAGTACTCGACGGCGGTCTCGAGGCAGTCGCGGGCGGCACCGATGGCACCGAAGACGATGCCGAAGCGGGCCTCGCCGAGGGAGGTCAGCGGTCCGCGCAGACCCTCGGCCTTCGGCATCATCGCCGAGGAGGGCAGACGCACGCCGTCGAGGATGAGCTCCGATGTGACCGAGGCGCGCAGCGACATCTTGGAGTGGATCTCCGGTGCGGAGAAACCGGGGGTGTCGGTGGGGACGACGAAGCCGCGGATGCCCTTGGCGCCTTCTTCGAGGTCGGTCTGCGCCCAGACGACGGCGACGTCGGCGATCGAGCCGTTGGTGATCCACATCTTGGTGCCGTTGAGGATCCAGTCGTCGCCGTCGCGCTTTGCGTTGGTGCGCATCCCGGCGGGGTTGGAACCGAAGTCGGGCTCGGTCAGGCCGAAGCAACCGATGGCCTCACCGGCGGCCATGCGGGGGAGCCATTCCTGCTTCTGCTCCTCGCTGCCCCAGTGGTGGATGGAGAACATCGCCAGCGAGCCCTGCACGGACACGAGGCTGCGGATGCCGGAGTCGACGGCCTCGAGTTCGAGGCAGGCCAGGCCGTAGGCGGTGGCGCTCATGCCGGCGCAGCCGTAGCCGTCGAGGTGCATGCCGAGCACACCGAGCTGTCCGAGTTCCTTGGCGAGCTCGCGTGCCGGGAGCTTGGCTTCCTCGAACCACTGGGCCACGTGCGGGCGGATGCGCTCGTTGCCGAACTTGCGGACGGTGTCGCGGATGTCGATCTCCTCCTGCTCGAGCAGGGAGTCGAGGGCGAACAGCTGGGTGAGCGACTGAGCGTTGGACATGGCTTTCTCCGGTGGTCGAGGAAACGTTTGTCAGAACGATTGTGAGAACGTTTGCGCGATCGATTGCATGGCCTACGCTAAAGACACGTTCCGGGCACGTCAACCCCGGAACACGAACTCGATGCCGTACGAGCAGGAGAGCCGAATGCCCCGTCCCGACCGCGCCCCGACGCTCAAGGAGATCGCCGAGCGCGCCGGTGTCCACGTCTCGACGGCATCCCGTGTGCTGCGCCAGCCCGAACCGGTCGACGGCTGGTCGGACTCGGCACTACGGGTGCGGGAGGTCGCGGCCGAACTGGGATATCGCCCCAACCTGTGGGCGGCGAGCTTGCGGACCCGCAAGACCACGACCCTCGGTGTCGTCATGCCCCGACTCACCGACGGCGTGGTCGCCACGACCTACCAGGGCATCGAGGAAGCCGCCACGAAAGCGGGCTACTCGGTACTGCTGTCGAGCCCACCCGACGACCTCGAGGCACAACGTCGCGCCATCGCGCTGCTCGTGGGCCGGCAGGTCGACGGTCTGCTGCTGAGCAGCATGCACCTCCCGGGTGGTCCGTTCGTCGAGTCGCTGGTACTCGGATCGCTGCCCATCCTCGCGGTCACCCGGCACGCCGATGCGGGGTTGCCGTTCGTGGTGGGCGACGACTACCGGGGTGGAGCACTGGCCGCCCGGCACCTTCTCGACCGCGGCTACGACGACCTGGCGATCATCGCCGGCCCCGACCACGCCAGCACCGCCCGCGACCGCCGCGACGGCTTCGTCGACACTCTGAAGGAAGCGTCGGCGCCACTGCCGCCCGAGCGGATCATGCGGTCGAGCTTCGACGTCGCCGGGGGTGTGGAGGCCGCGCGTGCGCTGCTGGACCGCCCCGACCGTCCCCGCGCGATCTTCGCGGTCAGCGACACCATCGCCATCGGCATCCTCGGTGTCGCCCGCGACCTCGGTCTGTCCATCCCGGACGATCTCGCCGTGGTCGGCTACAACGACATCCCCGTCGTGGCGCAGCTGCCGGTTCCGCTCACCACCGTGCGATCGCCCGCGCACGATATCGGGGTGACGGCCATCGAGCGGCTCCTCGAACTCGTGCGAAATGGAGAAACGGAATCGACGCGACTTCCCGTCGAACTCGTGGTGCGCGCCTCGAGCTGAGCGATCTCACCCGTTACCGCGGCCACTGTTCCCGTTGCCGGTGTTCCCGTTCCCATTGCCGTTGTTGCCGTTGCGGTTCCCGTTGTTCCCCTGCGAGTTTCCGTTACCGTTGTTGTTGCCGGGTCCGCTGTTTCCGCGGGACTCGGGTTCGGACCTCGTGGGCCCGGCATCCGCAGGCGGTGCGACGGGAGCGGTCTCCGGAGCGGGCACGACGGGCGGAACCACGGCGGTCTCGTCCGCTGTGCGCGCCGGGGCGACCGTGGATTCGGGGGTCGCAGGAAGCTCGGTGGTTGCCGGTACCCGCTCGGGCGTCGATGCGGACATGCCCGGCGTCCGCGTCTCCGGTGTGGCCGCCGGCGGGGAATCGCCCCGCCCGAATCCGAGTGCGAGACCGCCCACGGCGAGCGCCCCGACCAGCGTCAGACCCGCTGCGACGAGAACTCCACGGGAACGGTCCGTGCCTGCAGTGGTCGTCGGTCCGCCGATCTCACTCGCCGGAAGGAAGGCTGTCGCAGCGCGGTTTCCGTCGGAATTCTGCAATGCCGCGAGCATCTCGTGCGCACTGCGGAACCGGCCGGAAGGCTCTCGTGCCATGGCCCGTTCGATCACTGCGACGAACCCCGGATGGGCGTCCGGGCGGAGATCGGCGAGTGGCTGCGGCCGGTCGTGCGTGATGGCCCGTGCCAGCGCGAGGATGTTGTCCTCGGCGAACGGCCTCCGCCCGCACAGGGACTCGTAGCCGACGATCCCGACCGCGTACAGATCGTCCGTCACGGACGCGGGGTGTCCGGTGATGCGGTCCGGGCTCAGATAGGCGACGGTCCCCACGAGTTCACCGGTGCGGGTGAGGTCGTCGCCGACGCTCTTCGCGATACCGAAGTCGGCGACCTTGATCTCGCCGTTCTCCGCGACAAGCACGTTCGCCGGTTTGATGTCCCGGTGGAGTATCCCCGCACCGTGCGCCGCGACGAGTGCCTCGAGAATTCCGGTGAGCACCGTGCGCACCCGATCGTCGGGTAGGGGTCCGCGGGCGATGTCGTCGGCGAGGGTCCGCCCGGGAAGCCGTTCCATAACGATGTAGGGACGTCCGTCGTGTTCACCCGTGTCGTACACGGCGACGATGCGAGGGTGGTTCAGGGCCGCGGCGGCCCGGGCCTCGACTTCGAAACGACGTCGTACGTCCGGTCTGCTGCCCACCTCCCGTCCGAGCAGTTTGACGGCGACGGGCCGGTGGAGGCGGGTGTCCCAACCGTCGTGGATCTCGCCGCTGCCGCCCACGCCGAGCAGACCGCTCAGCTCGTAGCGGCCGTCGAGAACTTTGTGGACGGTCACAGGTCGACGGTAGCCGTTCGAAGGGGGGAGTAAACAAAATGCGCTGGTGGGAGGACGGGCATCCGGGCTTCATCCGTTATCTTCACCCGGTGCTCGTAACGCGTTTGTAATTCGTGCCGATCTCATGCCCGGGAGAACCACGCTGCCGGAGGGTCTGGATGAAGACGATTGTGCGAGCCGGGATCGTCGCCGGCATGGCAGCTGCATCGATGGTGTGGCCGGTGTCCGCGATGAGCGACCCGGGTAGCGAGCAGGGCATCCGATACGTCGCGCTCGGTGACTCGCGTGCCGCCGGACCCTACCTCGACGCAGCGGCGATGCTCAGCGGATGTGCCCGCGCGGATGCGGGATATCCGAACCTCGTCGCGGGTTCGCTTCAGACCGTCAGCTTCGTCAACGTCGCGTGTTCGGGTGCACGCACCGAGCACATCACGTCCGTCCCGCAGCAGACATCGACCGGATCGGTCCCGCCGCAGATCGATTCGCTCCCTCCGGACACGAATCTCGTCACGCTGAGCATCGGCGGCAACGATGTCGGCTGGGCGGGGCTCGTCTCGGCCTGTTACACCGAGCTTCCGGGCGGCGATGCGCACTGCCGCACCGATTCGGGCACCACGTCGCGCATGGATGCCGCCCTGAGTGCACTCGGACCGAAGCTCACCGCGACACTCACCGCCGTCCAGCAACGCGCACCACGCGCACGGGTTTTGCTGGTCGGGCACGGCGGTGTTTTCGGCAACCGGGGTTGCTGGCCCAACATCCCCACCAGCGATGCCGACGCCTCCTTCGTGACGAACTTCTTCGTGCGGATGAACCGAGTACTCGCCCGCTCCGCCGGCGAGGCCGGTGCCGAGTTCGTCGACGTCATGGCCGGATCCGAAGGACACGACGCGTGTGCGCCCTCCGAGCAGCGCTTCTACGAGGGACGGCAGTCGCTGTCGCTGGCGAAGGCACTGCACCCCACCGCTGCGGGGATGCGGCACATGGCGCAGCGGGTGACGAACGTCTGGTACCAGCGAGGCTAGGAACCGACGACCAGCGACGTTTCGTTCGCGACACTCGCCGGACACGACAGCGAAAAAGTGGAATGCTGCACTCCACTGCGTGCTCACATCCGTCGAACCGGTCCTGCGCGGGAGGCCTCGATGACGATCTACCGACAACAGCTCGGCGGAGCCGGTTACGTCTTCGACGGCCTCGTCGATCTGCTCGGCAAAGCATCCCCGCGCCGCTCGGGCGATGAACTCGCCGGATGCGCCGCCACCTCGGACGCCGAACGCGCCGCGGCACAGCTGGCCCTCGCCGACCTCCCGCTGACCACCTTCCTCACCGAGGCAGTCGTCCCGTACGAGACCGATGAGGTCACCAGGCTGATCGTCGACACCCACGACGCGACGGCCTTCGCGCCGGTCTCGCACATGACCGTCGGGGAACTGCGCGACCACCTCCTGGAGGTCGCGGCCCGACCGGACTCCGCCGACGTGCTCGCGGCACTCGCGCCGGGACTCACGCCGGAGACGGTCGCGGCGACCAGCAAGATCATGCGCAATCAAGACCTCATCGCGGTCTCCCGCGCTGCGACGGTGACCAGCGCGTTCCGCACGACCATCGGATTGCCCGGGCGGCTCGCGACGCGCCTGCAACCGAACCATCCCGTCGACGACCCGCGTGGGGTCGCCGCGTCCGTTCTCGACGGCCTGCTGATGGGATGCGGCGACGCGGTCGTCGGCATCAATCCGGCGAGCGACTCGCCGCACGCCGTGTCCGACCTGCTGCACCTGCTCGACGAGATCCGGCAGCGATTCGAGATCCCCACCCAGTCGTGCGTGCTCACCCACGTCACCACCACGATCGATCTGATCGAGAAGGACGCACCCGTCGACCTGGTGTTCCAGTCCGTCGCCGGCACCGAGGGTGCAAACCGCAGCTTCGGTGTGGACCTCGCCGTGCTGCGGGAGGGCAACGAGGCCGGCAGGTCGCTGCGACGGGGGACCGTCGGCAACAACGTCATGTACTTCGAGACCGGGCAGGGTTCGGCGTTGTCGTCGGGAACCCATTTCGGAACCGGTGGCAGGCCGGTGGATCAGCAGACCCTCGAAGCGCGCGCGTATGCCGTTGCGCGCGAGTTCGAACCGCTGCTCGTCAACACCGTCGTCGGGTTCATCGGACCGGAATACCTGTACGACGGCAAACAGATCATCCGCGCGGGTCTCGAAGACCAGTTCTGCGGCAAACTCCTCGGCCTGCCTATGGGTGTGGACGTCTGTTACACCAATCATGCCGAGGCCGATCAGGACGACATGGACACCCTGCTGACCCTGTTGGCCGTTGCCGGAACAGCATTCGTGATCACCGTGCCGGGTGCCGACGACGTGATGCTCGGCTATCAATCGCTGTCGTTCCACGACGCGCTGTACGTGCGGGAGGCCGCCGACCTGCGGCCGGCACCGGAGTTCGAGGACTGGCTACGCAGGCAGGGTATGGCGGACGATATCGGTCGCATCCTACCGGTGGACGTCGGCACGTCCCCTCTGCGCGCACTCGGAGGTGCCTTGTGAGCGACCTGTGGGACGAATTGCGCCGGAACACCCAGGCACGGATCGGCCTGGGACGCACCGGGAACAGCATCCCGACGCGCCGTCATCTGGAATTCGTGGCGGCCCATGCCGAGGCGCGCGACGCCGTGCACGTCCCGCTCGATGTGCATTCCTTGGCTCAGCGGGTTCGTGATCTCGGGCTCGGTGAGCAGTTGATCGTGGAAAGCGCAGCAGGAGATCGCAGTACGTATCTGCGTCGCCCCGACCTCGGCCGGCAGCTCGCCGAGGGGACCACGCTGCCGCGAACAGAGGCCGATCTCGGTATCGCGCTGTGCGACGGGTTGTCGTCCACCGCTCTCGACGCCCACGGACCCGATCTGCTCGCGGCGATCGTCGCTGCCCTGCCCGGGTTGACCGTGGCGTCACCGGTGATCGCGACGCAGGCCCGCGTCGCGCTGGGCGACCATATCGGTGAGCGGCTCGGCGTCACGACGATGCTCGTGATCATCGGCGAACGGCCCGGCCTGTCGGTGGCCGACAGTGTCGGCGTGTATCTGACGCACCACCCGACGCCGGGACGCAGTGACGCCGAACGCAACTGTGTGTCGAATATCCACCCGCCCGGCGGGATGACCTACGAGCACGCGGCGCGCGTCGTCGCGGCCCTCGTGAACGGGGCGCGGCAGTTGGGGGCCTCGGGGGTGGCGTTGAAGGACACCTCGCGGGATCCCGCACTCACCGACCCCGACAGCGGAGCGCGAAACGGTCAGCAGAGCGCGTAATAGCGCGCTCCGATGACCATTTCGCGCTCTGTTGTGACGAGGACCTGCTGATTACTGCGCGGTGTAGCCGCCGTCCACGAGGAATTCCCCACCGGTGATGAACGACGCTTCGTCGCTCGCCAGGAACGCGACGAGACCGGCCACTTCGGCCGAGGTGCCGAGCCTACCCAATGGTGTCAGCGCGGCCATCCGTTCCCGGCCCTGATCGCCGAGGGTGGGGGTGTCGATGAAACCCGGGTGCACCGAGTTCACACGGACACCGGCCGACGCCCAGGCGACGGCCGTGTTCTTCGACAGCGTCCGCACCGCGCCCTTCGCGGCCGCATAGGCCGGAGCGGATCCGAAGCCTCCGACGACGCCGAACATCGAACTGACGTTGACGACCGAACCGTAGCCGGACGCTTTCAGAGCGGAACTCGCCGCACGCTGGCCGAGGAAGACACTGGTCTGCGTCACCGCGATGACCCGGGCGTAGAGCTCGGTGTCGGTGTCCTCGATCAGGTCCGGATGAGCGATTCCGGCGTTGTTCACCAGGATCCCGAGACCCCCGAAGGTGTCGACCGTCTCGGCGATCGTCTCCTGCCACTCCGCTTCGGAGGAGACGTCCAGGTGCCGGTAGACGGCTCGACTACCACCGTCCACGATCGACTGCGCCACAGCGGTGCCGAGGTCGTCCTGGATATCGGCGACGACCACGGCCCCGCCTTCAGCAGCGATGCGTTCGGCGACCGCACGACCGATTCCGCTCGCGGCGCCGGTCACCAGCGCCACCTTGTTCTCGAACCGACTCATCGACCCGCTCCCTTCTCTGAGTTCCGCACGTGGGATGTCAGACTCCGAGAGCGACCCGACCGGCGGTGGCTCCACCGTCGACGATCAGATCGTGCCCGGTGACGTAGTTCGCGTCGTCCGAGGCGAGGTACAGAATTCCCGTGGCCATCTGGGAGGGGTTGGCGGCGTATCCGATGGGCTGGAGCTTGTCGAGGACGTCGACGATGCCCTCCACGTCCGGCACCATGCCGCTCAGCATGGTGCCGGGCGAGATCGTGTTCACGCGAACACCTTTGGGCGCGAGTTCGAGCGCGCATGCCTTGGACATCGCGACCACGGCCGCCTTCGTGCCACAGTAGACGGCCATGCCCTCGGTGGGCAGGTAACCGCCGTTCGAGGCAGTGTTGACGATAACACCGGATCCCTGCTCCGCCATGACGCGACCTGCCGCTCGAGTGCCGTAGAAGATGCCGGCGAAGTTCACTGCCACCACGCGCTCGAAGTCGTCGTTCGTCGTGTCGAGAAGCGGGCCGGCGGCGTGGACACCGGCGTTGTTGCACATCACGTCGAGTCGTCCGTACCGGGCGACGGTCCCGCTGACGAGAGCGTCGACCTCGGCGGGGTTGCCGACGTCGGTGCGGACGAAGTCGGCGCCGATCTCCTGCGCTACGGCCTCACCCGCCTCCTGGCTGATGTCCGCTATGACCACGCGAGCGCCTTCGACGGTCATCAGTTCGGCGGTCGCCCGGCCGAGACCGGAGGAGGCTCCGGTGATGATGACGATCTTGTCCTGCATACGGTGTGCCATGTCGGCCTTTCGGATGGTGGTGCCGGGAAATGGGGGGTCAGGCGGTGGGCGAACCGAGGGTGCGCTCGGCGTGGAGCGCCTCGCTGCGCTTCTTCAGTGCGACGGCGGTGTCGTCGAACGCGCGCTTCACCCACACACCGCTGTCGGCCATGATCTGGTGTGCTTCCTCGCCGAGGAAGGCGTCGGTGGAGTAGTAGCGGCACCGGTTCTCGTCGATCGGTTCGATGACCTGATCGCGTCGAGCGGCTTGTGCAGATGTCTCGGTGGGGCGGAGCTCCCACGACAGTAGGCGTTCGGGCACCACGGCACAGACGTATTCGGTGTACGGGAAAGTTTCGGTGGCTCCCGAGTAGTCGGCCAGTGTCATATTCACGGGCGCACCGATTTCCAGTGTCGATTGCGCCGCGATGCAGAAGGGATTCCAGTTCGGGTAGTTGTCGAGATCGGTGAGGACCTCCCAGACGACATGCGCCGGAGCGTCGATCTTGACTGTGACAGAGCGAACCGTGGTCGCGGAATCGTATTCGGGGATGGACAGTTCGGTCATAGTTCCTCCATGGTCAGCGGATGAGGGTTCCCAGGTCGACCGGAATCTGAGCTCCGGTGATGTGACGAGCTTCGTCGGAGAGCAACCAGGCGACGGTTCCGGCGATGTCCTCTGCGTCGGTCGCCTCGTCCGGCAGGGCGTTCATGAAGATCGGACCGAGGGTGGCGGCATGGTCGGCGATCATCTGCTGCATCTCGACGGGCTGCATGTCGGTGGTCACCCCGGCGGGGTGCACGGTGTTGACGCGGATGCGGTGCTGTCCGAGTTCGTTGGCCAGCGTCTTGCACAGGCCGACGACCCCGTGCTTGCTGGCCGAGTATGCGGCGACGAACGGCAGTCCGCGCAGACCCGCCACCGAGCTCGTCATGACGATGGCGCCACCCCGGCCCCGCTCGAGCAGGATCGGCACGGCCGCCTTGACGGTGTGGAAGACCCCGGTCAGGTTGATGTCGATGGTCTCCTTCCATTGCTCGAGGGCGTGCTCCCAGGTGGTGGCGGCGGTGCAGACACCGGCATTGGCGACGACGATGTCGAGGCCGCCGAGTTCGGCGACGCCCTCCGAGAGTGCCTGCTGGAGCGCGTCGAAGTCGCGGACGTCGACCTCGCGGGCGACGATGCGTCGGCCGAGCGCTTCGACCTCCTTGACGGTGACGGCCAGATCGTCGGGGGTGGCGCCGGGATAGGCGGGGTATTCGAGGGACTTGCAGATGTCGACCGCGATGATGTCGGCGCCCTCGCTCGCGAGCCGGACGGCTTCGGCGCGACCCTGGCCGCGGGCGGCTCCGGTGATGAATGCGATCTTGCCTTCGAAGCGGCGTGTGCTCGTCATGATGTTCCGTTCGGAGAGGGAATGGTCGTGGTCGGGGTCAGGCGAAGGACGCGTGTCCACCGTTCAAGACGGCACCGCCGTCGGTGGTGACGTCGAAGCGCGCGCCGGTGGCGTCGCCCCAGGCGCGGACCTGCGCGGTGTCGCCGGGGAAGACGGGTGCCGCGAACCGGCCGGACAGGGTCTTCAGGTCGGCCGGGTGGGCGCCGAGCATGTCTGCGAGAGGCAGGGTGGTCGCAGCGAGGGTGCACAGGCCGTGCAGGATCGGACGTGGTTGCCCGATGCGTGCTGCGGCGTCGGGATCGATGTGGATGTGGTGCCGGTCGCCGGTGAGGCGGTAGAGCGCGGCCTGATCGAGATCGGTCGTCAAAGTGCCGACGACGGTCGGGTCCCCCTCGGGTGCGGACGGTGCCGACGGACCGCGATCACCGCCGAATCCACCTGCGCCGGGGGCGAACAGCGCCCAGGTGGCCACGAAGTAGTCGCTCTCGACGACCACTTCGAAGACCGCAGCACGGCCCTTGTCCCAGACCTCGCCGACCCGTGCCGACATCGAGATCTCGCCGGACCGGGGCAGGGGAGCGAGCACGTCGAGACTCTGCGAGCCGTGGAGCGCCGTCTTCGTGTCGAACGCCCCGAGTGTGCCCAGCGCATCGGGTGCCCACTGTGCGAGGGTCAGGGCGAAGGTGGGCAGGACGCGGAGTCGGTCCTCGAAGACCAGGTCGAGGTCGGTGGCGTGGGCGCCGACCGCCAGCGCGTACAGGACGGCGTCGCGCTCGTCGTAGCCGACCACTCGGGTGCCCAGGTCGAGGTCACGCCACCGGGTGGGGGTCGACGTCGTTTCGGTCATCGATGGAGATCCCTTCTGGTGTTGACGTCGCGCGTGTGGCGTATCTGCCGCGTCACACGCGCGCCGGGGTGAATCGCGGATAGTCGAGGTAGCCCTCGGCGCCCCCGCCGTAGTAGGTGTTCGGGTCCGGTGCCGTCAGTGGCCACCCGTTCTGCAGGCGTGCGACGAGGTCGGGGTTCGCGATGAACGGTTGTCCGAAGGCGGCGAGGTCGATCAGGTCCCGCTCGAACAGTTCGTCGGCGTACTCCTGCGTCATTCCGCCGGCGAGGATGATCGTTCCCCGGAACCGGGCACGGAAGGCCGTGAGGAAGTCGATGTCGAGAAGCCGACCGCCGGCAGGACGCTGGTCGATGAGGTGGATGTAGGCGAGGTTGCGGCGCGACAGTTCCGAGGCCAGGTACAGATAGGTCTCTGCGGCCTCGGGATAGGCGGGCATGTCGAACAGTTCGCTGAACGGGGAGAGCCGGATCCCGACGCTGGCGGAGCCGAGTACGTCGATCACGGCGTCGACCGTCTCGAGCAGGAACCGGGCACGATCGGTGTAGGAGCCGCCGTACCGGTCGGATCGGGTGTTGGTCGCGGGGTTGAGGAACTGTTCGAACAGGTAGCCGTTGGCTCCGTGCAACTCGACACCGTCGAAGCCTGCCACCTCGGCATTGGTTGCTGCATCGGCGAAGTCATCGACGACGCGGCCGACTTCCTCGGTGCTCAACGGGCGGGGATCACCGACGTCGACGAAGCCGACGTTCCCGTCGTCGTCGAGCGCGAAGATCTTGCTCTCCGGAGCGGGCACGGCGCCTGCGCTGACGGGTCGTCCGCCTTCCGGCTGGAGGGAGATGTGCGACAACCGGCCGACGTGCCAGAGCTGGGCGAAGATCCGCCCGCCCTCGCTGTGGACGGCGTCGGTGACCGTGCGCCATCCGGCGACCTGCGTCGGCGACCAGATCCCCGGGACGTACACGTATCCTTGCGCTTCGGGGGAGATCGGTGTGCCTTCGGTGACGATCAGTCCGGCAGTCGCCCGCTGGCGGTAGTACTCCGCCGTCTCCGCGGTCGGGATCGTGTCGATGCACCGTGCCCGTGTCATGGGCGCCATCACGAGACGATTGTCGAGGACGAGTCCGCCGAGCCGATGGGTGTCGAACAACCGAGTCAACGCTGTCTCTTTTCTGGAGGAGGTCTACGACTCTTGTTCACGGCCGCGGCGCGGAACTCGACCGGACCGTGGTGTCCGGAGATCGATTCGCGACGGAAAATATTGGTATAGAACAGATCTCACTCGAACAGGCCGTGATGGGGATCACTGTAGCCTTTGGCTGCGACAGCGTCAACACATCCGGCCCGTCGAGTGAACGGGGTCAGAACTCGATCTCGATCGGACCCGAGTCGGGACGTGCCTGGCATCCGAGGATGTACCCCTCGGCGATATCCGATGGGTCGAGGATGTCCGACTTCTCCATCACGACCTTCCCCGAAACCACTGTGCACGCGCAGGATCCGCACTCACCCGATCGGCAGGAGAACGGCACGTCGACACCGCGGTCGAGCAGTACATCGACGAGAGTGTTGCCGCTCGGCCACTCGAACCGATGCGACTCGCCGTCCAGGTGCACGACCGTCTCCACCGCAGAGGCGGGATCGTCGTCGACGAGCGGCGCGGGTGCTTCGAAGGGGTCCCCCGAAAGTGACACGAACACTTCCTGATGAAGGCGCTCCGCAGGAACATCTGCCGCTCGCACCCCGTCGGCGACGCCGTCCATGAACGGGGCGGGGCCACAGACGAACACCTCGCGAGAGGTGTGCTCCGCCGCCAGTGCCGCGAACCTCTCACGAGAAGGGATGCCGTGCACGTCGTCGAACCAGTAGTGGATCGTCAGACGGTCGTCGAACTTCGCGGCGTAGTCCTCGAGTTCGCGGTGGAAGATCACCGAGTCGCGGTCGCGATTGGCGTAGAAGAGAACGACCGACCGGTCGGACCGGAGCAGGGCCGTCTTCAGGATCGAGATGATCGGCGTGATGCCACTCCCTGCCGCGAACAGCAGGAAATCGCTCGTGAAATCCGCGGGCGTGAAGCGACCCGAGGGCGGCAGGACGGTGAGGGCATTGCCCGGTTCGACGTTGTCGCACAACCAGTTCGAACCGTAACCGCCGGCGGTTCGTTTGACGGTGACCTTCAACTCGTCGTCGATGCCGGGAGCGCTCGACAGCGAATACGACCGGGCGACATGTCCGGTGCGGTCGCTCGGTATCCGGACGGTCAGGAACTGGCCGGGTCGGTACACGAACAATTCACGGGAGTTCTTCGGCGTGCGCAGGACGATCGACTTCGAATCCGGGGTCTCTTCGATGACGTCGATGACGGTCAGTTCGTATCCGACACCGACGGTCTGCAAGGTGCTCACTCTCGGTCGCCTGCGCTCTCCATTGACTACATTGTTCTCGTGAATTCGACTGCGTGAAAAGAAATCCGGACTCAGGGCAGGGGTACGCGCTGCTTCTTCTCGAACCCCGTGTACCCCTCGTCCGCAGCGCGGGTGCACCAGTCGGAATAGCGTTGGAAACCACCGACGTACATCAGCAGGGCCCGCGGCTTGCCGGGGATGTTCGCACCCGTGTACCAGGAGTCGGTACGGGAGTGCATCGTGCGCGAGGCAGCGGTGTCGACTTCGGCCGCCCACTCGCTCTCCTGCGCGAGGGTGGCGCCGAAGCGGGAGATCTCGTTCTCCTCGAGATGATCGATGGTCCGCAGGATCCAATCGACCTGCCACTCACCCGTGGTGATCATCTGCGCCAGGACGGAGGGGCTACCGGGGCCGTGCACCATGAACAGGTTCGGGAATCCGGCCGTCATCAGGCCGAAGACGGTCCTCGGTCCGTCGGCCCAGTGATCGGCGAGTCGCGCTCCGTCGACGCCGGTCACGTTCATCCTCAGCATCGAACCGGTCATCGCGTCGAAGCCGGTGGCGAAGATGATCACGTCGAGGTCGTACTCGGATTCACTGGTGCGAAGGCCCGACTCGGTGACCTCCTCGATGGGGTGGGCTCGTACGTCGACCAGGCTCACGTTGTCGCGGTTGAAGGTCTCGTAATAGCCGGAGTCGATGCAGATCCGCTTGCCGCCGATCGGATAGGTCTTCGGGCACAGGAATTCTGCGGTCTCCGGGTCGTGGACGATGGACCGGATCTTGTTGCGCACGAACTCGGCGAGGATCTCGTTCGCCTTCGGGTCGCTGGAGGTATCGGTGAACGTCCGGATGAACTCGAGTCCGTTCCGGGCGTTCCACGCCCGCTCCATGACCTCTTCGCGCTCTTCTTCGGTGTAGTCGAAGATCGAACGCTGCTCGGCGACATTGCTCATGAGCACCGCGCCGTGGGTGCTGAGGATCTGCTTGCGCCGTTCGGGGTAGTTGGCCTTCCACTCCTGCTGGTATTCCGCATCCAGTTTCCGGTTGCGCGAGGGAAGGCTGAAGTTCGGGGTCCGCTGGAAGACCGTGAGGTGCTCGGCGACTGCGGCGACCTCGGGGGTGATCTGGATGCCCGTGGAACCGGTACCGATCAGACCGACGCGCTTGCCGGCGAGGTCGACGCCCTCCTTGGGCCACCGCGAGGTGTGGTACGCCTCGCCGCGGAAGCGGTCCAGTCCGGGCCAGTCCGGGACGTTCGAGACGTCGAGGCTGCCGGTCGCCGCGATGACGTGCCGGGCGACGAAGTGGTTGCCGGAAGCGGTACCGACATGCCATTCGTCCGCGGACTCGTCGAAGGTCAGTTCGTCGACGCGGGTCTCGAAGCGGATGTCCTCACGCAGGTCGAAGCGATCGGCGACATGGTTCGCGTATGCCTCGAGGTCCGGTTGCGGCGAGAAGTGCTCCGACCACGACCATTCCTGCTGGAGATCGTCGTCGAAGGAGTACGAGTACTGCATGGACTCGATGTCCACGCGGGCGCCGGGGTAGCGGTTCCAGTACCAGGTGCCGCCCACGCCGTCGCCTGCCTCCAGGCACACGACCCGACGGCCCTGCTGACGGAGACGGTGAAGCGCGTACATTCCGCTGAAGCCCGCGCCGATGACGACGACGTCGAAGCGTTCGGCGGTACGGCCGGCTTCCGGGGTCGAGGTGGACATGTTCCTCCAAGGATCGGATCTGCTTCAGCGGCGCGAGGCGGCCTGCTGAGGAATTCGGGGGTGGAGACTGCTACCCGAGCAGGGAGCCGCCATCCGCGACGATGTCGGTGCCGTTGACGAAGGACGCGTCGTCCGAAGCGAGAAAGACCACGACGTTGGCGGTCTCCTGCGGGTCGGCCTGGCGCTTGAGTCCGGTCGGGACCTCGGTGGAGGCGGTGGTCGGCGACATGTCGGTGCGAAGGTTGCCGGGCAGCACCGCATTCACCCGGATCTTCGACGGTTCGAGCTCGATCGCTGCGGTCCGCGTCAGTCCGCGCAGTGCCCATTTCGACATGCTGTACGAGCCGTGCCCGGCATATGACGTCGTGCCGGCGAGCGACGAGACGTTCACGATCGAACCGCCACCGCGGGCGCGCATAGCGGGGGCGACGGCCTGGATGCCGAGGAACGGTCCGCGCAGGTTGACGGCGAGGACCTTGTCGAGGTCGGCGACGGTCTCGTCCTCTAGGAGCTGCTTGCGGTAGATTGCCGCGTTGTTGACGAGGACGTCGAGGCCGCCGAAGGTCGAGGCCGCCAGGGCGACAGTGGCGGCCCAGTCCTCCGGGGAGGTCACGTCGAGGTGAGTGCGGACGACGGAGTCTCCGAGGTCGTCGGCGACGGTTTTCGCCAGGTCGTCGAGGACGTCGCCGATCACGACCGAGCAGCCTTCGCGCGCGAGTGTCCGGACGATCCGTTCGCCCTGTCCGCGTGCGCCACCGGTGACGATCGCGACCTTTCCTTCGAAGCGGTGCGGCATGATTCTCCGATTCCGGGATGCTTGTGGTTCAGCTGGTCAGTGCTCGCCGGATGGCGGCGGTGTAGTCGGCGTCGATCCGCTGGGAGATCGCAGCCTGTGGGAACACTCCGGACGATCCGTGGAAGGTTCCGGGGTAGAGGTGCAGTTCGGTGGCCACGCCTGCCTGCGTCAACCGCTGGGCGTAGTCGATCCCCTCGTCGCGGAGCGGATCGAAGGAGGTGACCGCGATGTACGCCGGGGGCAACCCGCTGAGGTCGGTGGCCCGCGCGGGGGCGGCGTATGCCGAGGTGGCGGTCCGGTCGGCGTCGGCTCCCAAGTAGTGGCGCCAGCTGTCGATTCCGTTCTGCCGGTTCCACAACGGGGAATCGATGTATTCGGTGGCAGAGGTCGTGAGCAGGCGGTCGTCGAGGACGGGGGAGTCCAGCGCCTGGAAGATCACAGCAGGTCCACCGGTGTCGCGGGCCTTGAGTGCAACTGCCGCGGCGAGTCCGGCGCCGGCGCTGATTCCGGCGAGGACGATCCGGGTCGGGTCGATCCCCAGGTCGTTGTCGCCGGCGACCCAGGTCAGAGCGTCGAACGCGTCGTCGAACGGTGTGGGGAAGGCGTGTTCCGGAGCGAGTCGATAGTTGACGGAGACCACCACCGCGTCCAGGCTCGCGGCGAGGGCCGACGGAACCCGGACGTCGGTTGTGGCGTCGCCGAAGACGAACCCGCCGCCGTGGAAGTAGACGACGCACGGGAGTGGTTGCGCGGTGCGCTCTTCCGGTTCGAACACGACGAGGCCGATGTCGGAGCCGTCGGCTGCGGGTGCGGTTCGGTGGTGCACTGCGACGCCTGCGGGTACGGCCGTCATCGGATCTTCGGTCCTCATGGACCGGATGACTGCGCGCGCCTTCTCGGCGTCGGCGACGTCGAGTTCGGGGAGGAATCCCATCATCGGCCGGTATTCGGGATCGACGGCGTAGGACATCGATTCCTCTCCTTGTGCGCTAGGAACGAGTGCTCCGGTCGACCGCGACCGGAACTGTGTGACGTGACTGCGATCACTGCGGCTGAGAGAACTGTAGCCATTGGCTACTTTCTCGTCAACCATCAATCGTGATGTTTCCCGGAGCAGGCTCGCTTCGACTCAGAAACCCGACATTTCGTAGGGGTATTTGTTGGTGGCTCCGCCGTCCACGACCATCACCTGGCCGGTGATCGTCCGGGCGAGGTCACTCACGAGGAAGGTCAGGGCGCTCGCGACGTCGGCCGGCAGCGTCAACCGCTGGAGCGGAATCTGGGTGCGGGTGTTCTCGAGTGCCTCGGAGTCGAGCACTGCCGAGATCCGCGGTGTGACGACGAATCCGGGGGCCACCGCATTGACGCGAACACCGAACGGCCCCAATTCGATCGATGCGGACCTGACCAGTGAGCCGAGCGCCGCCTTGTAGACGCCGTAGGCGGCGTGCACCGGAGAGCTGCCGATACCGGAGACCGACGAGACGAACGTGACGGACCCTTCGCCGCGGTCGCGCAGCCGGCGACCGAAATGCCGCAGCGTGAGCACCGCGTGACGCAGGACGATGGACTCCTCCCAGCTCCAGTCCTCGTCGCTGATGTCGAGAAGAGAGCCGTAGCGCGCCATGCCGATGACATCGACGACGCCGTCGAGCTCACCCGCCCGGTCGGCCAACGCTGCCATGTCGGAGTTGTCGGTGGCATCGACCTGCTCCGAGGTGGCCCGGGAACCGAGCTCGGCGCACACCGCGTCGGCGCGGTCCCGGTCCACGTCGACGACGATCACCTCGGCACCGAGCTGGGCGAGGGCGTGGGAGACCTGTCGTCCCATTCCCTGCCCGCCACCGAGTACGAGGTAGCGGCGTTGTGAGAGATCGAATCGACTGCGGTAATCGATGATCCGGTCGCTCTCGGCGGGACCGTGCGGCGGCGCGGAATCCTGGGACATGGGTACTCCGATCGGGAGAACGGGAGGCCTCGGGGCCGTGGTGTGATGGGCGTGGCCCCGATGCGTGCGGGTGCATCGGGGCCACGATCGGTACGTGTCAGACCATCTTCGGAGCCGGGGAAGGCTCCTCGACCGGCTCCGCGTCGACGGATTCGGTGTCGCCCGTGATGAGCGAGGCCTCGGGTGCTGCGCTGCTGTTGCTGTTCGGCATGGTGGCAATCACCACGATGCCCAGAAGTGCTGCAGCGCCGACGACGCCGGAGGCGGCGTAGGGATTGCCCGTGATCGCGGTGAACTTCCCTGCGAGATAGGGGCCGAGGCCTCCACCGATCGCCGAGCCGAGACCGAATCCGATGGCAGCGCCCGTGTAGCGGACCGCGGCGGGGAATGCCGACGTGAGCGTCGCGTAGACGGGGACGGCGGATGCGCCGGCCAGGCCGACGAGGAGCATGTGCCCGCCGGCGGTGACGATCAGGTTTCCGCCGGTGGCCTTCATGAAGTACATGATCGGGAACATCGAGACCAGGATGATGCCCAGGCCGATGACCATGGTGTTCCTGCGGCCGGCCCTGTCGATCAGGAAGCCGGCACCGAAACCGATGACCACGGCGAAGGTCGATCCGGCGGTGGCGATCCAGGCGGTGACTCCCGGGGCCATATCCACCTGCTGCTGCAGGAACAACGGCATGTACGCCGGAACTACATACCCGATCGCGAGGACCGAGGTGCTGAGTGCGATCACCCGGAGCAGGGTCGCGGGGTACCGCGTGACGACCGAACGCACGGGGGAGGACTGGACCTTGTGCGCACCGGCGAGTTCCTGGAAATCTGGCGACTCTTCCAGGCGCTTGCGCAGATACAGCACGTACAGCATCAACGGCAGCGACATGAGGAGCGGAATCCGCCAGCCCCAGTTCGCCATCGTCTCTTCGGACGTCAGGGTGGTGGTGAGTGCGACGGCCAGGGGAGCGAGAGCGCCACCGAATGCGAATCCCACCGGGGTCATCGCGCTCAGGATGCCGTAGTTCTTGGCGGAGGCGTGCTCGGCGACGAAGGTGGCCGAACCCATCTGCTCGCCGCCGGCGAAGAAGCCCTGCAACATGCGGGTGAGTACGAGCAGGACCGGGGCCATGATTCCGACGGTGGCGTGAGTCGGCAACAGACCCATGAGAATGGTTGCCCCGCCCATGCCGGAGATCGTGACGATCAAGGCAAAGCGGCGGCCGTATCGGTCACCGATCCGACCGAAGACGATGCCGCCGATGGGGCGTGCGAGGAATCCGGTGCCGAGAACCGCGAGGGAGCTCAGGACTCCGGCCGCGGGGTTGTCGCTGGGAAAGAACAGAGGCGACAGGTAGGCGATGAGGAAGGTGAAGACCATGAAGTCGTAGGCCTCGACGGCAGTTCCGAAGAAGCCTGCGAGCGACGCCCTGCGGGCCACGCTCGGTGACGGCGCGATCTCGGGTGAGTTCATATCGATCCTGTTCGGTTGTGTCCGGTGTGCTCACCGGGGAAAGTTCGGTTCCGATTCACACTCGACGTGTTCCGGCCTCGTCCAGGCCGCTGCCGGGCACGTAGCCGAGCAGCGTCCGGGACTCCGACACGAACGGAGTGGTGACGCGGTCGGAGATCTGCCAGGCGGCAGCCGATCCGGACCGCACGTATTCGACGTCGTAGTAACCCACGAGCCGCTGCGACGGTGATCCCGGAGCGTCGAACGAGCCGAACCATTCCATGTGGATTCGGCTCGTGGCGCGATCGCCGTCGATGGTGATCTGCGGGAGGTGCATCAGATGGATACCGGTGAACGGAGCGTCCTCGCAGAATGCGCGGAGGGATTGCCGGCCCTGGACGAACGTACCCTTCGACAGTTCCGGACCCCCATCGCGTGACCGGTAGATCCCGTCCGGCGGGAACAGTGACGACCAGGTCGCTCCGTCTCGATCGTCGAAGGAACGCGCGTAGAGGCCCTCCAGTTCCAGGATCGCCAGGCGATCCTCCATCGCCCGGATCCTGTACTCGTTGTCCGTGGCGCTTCCGTGCAACGTCGTGGGTGGCACTTCATCCTCCTGAACTGGGGCAACAGCGGCAAGATTCGACATGCGCACGAAACGATCCATGACCAAGGTCGAGCCGGGACGCAGTCGGCGGAACGGTGGTCGGCACGACATTTGGGCGGTCCTCGCAGCGTTCGCCGACGCGACCGCACCCGGCACCCGACGACCGTCTGCGGTCGTGAGGAACCACCACCGACCCAGTGACTGCCGTCACAGTAGCCATTGGCTACGCTTGCGTCAATATGTGTCGGCATGTTGTTCCGCCGAGCGGGATGACAGGGCGTCGGAGATTCGCAAAGATGAGGTGTGACATCGGAACACCGCTCGGTCGCCGTCTGTACCGGCAAGCGGGATTCGTCACGCGAATCCCGCTGTCGCTGATCATGATAGGGTCTGCGCCATAATGGAGCACCTCAGTGAGACCGCCGCTTTCGCCGACGACGTCTGGACCACGCCGCAGGTGGCGAGCTTCCTGGGTATCAGTCGTCAGGCGATCAACAAGCGTGTCCGGAGCCGGAAGATGCTCGGATATGCGGGCGACGGGGTGACGCTCTTTCCCTTGTGGCAGTTCGATACCGAGACCCACACGATCCATCCCGAGGTCCCCGAGTTCCTCGCGGCCTTCGACGAGGACATCGAACCTGCTGCGATCGCCCTGTGGGCGATCACGAAGGTCGACGGATTCGATCGAACGCCCGTGGAACTGCTGCTGGATCCCGGAACCAAGGACGACGCGCTGCGGTTGGCCGGCACCTGCACGACCGACGCGATCGAGGAACATCCTGCCCTGCAGGCCGAGCCCGCCCCCGAAGTCGCGGAGAAGAAGGTCGCCGAGTGGAGACCCACCCGGCCAGGGGCGTCCGGAGCGCAGGAGGCCATCCTTCGCGCCGCCGCGGATCTCTTCGCGCGTAAAGGCCCTGCGAAGGTGACGCTCCGGGAGGTCGCTGCCGAGGCGGACGTGTCGTACGGATTGATCCACCGTTTCTACCGCACCAAGGAGAACCTGCTGGTGGCGGTGATGGAATTGCTGGTCGGCTACGGCGGCGACCGCCTGACCGCGGAGAAGGATGCCTACGACGCGATCGACAACTCCATCGGCGCAGACCTCGACGCCGGTCAGTTCGGCCGGATGCTGATGTGGTCGATCTTTGAGGGCATCGAGCCGGACCGGCTGCTCGGCGAAGCGCGGTCGCGTGGATACCGCCAACACATCGAGGCGCTGTGGAAGAACCCCACCCCGCCGCAGATCCGGGGCGAGTTCGATCCGAGCGTGCTGGCGGCGCTGGTCGGTGTCATCGGCTCGGTGTGGGATCTGTACGAGCCGTACATGATCGAGCTCTCCGACAACCGGTGGCGCAGCCGCGACGACCTGCGCCGAGAGGTCAGCGACCTGCTCAAGTTGCTCGTCTACGCCGCTCGGCCGGACCGCTGACCGAAGAGAAAACGCAAGAACAGGCGGACGGCCCCCGAAGGGATCGTCCGCCTGTTCCGTCGAGAGGGCGTTGTCAGGACGGCATCAGCAGCACACCGCGGTCGAGCCTTCCGTTACGGGCGTCGTCCACGAGGGACTCGAAGCTCTCCAGCTCGTAGGTCTTGGTGACGAGCTCGTCGAGGAGGAGTCGGCCGGACCGGTACATCTCCACGTACTTCGGGATGTCCGCGCCCGGGCGTGAGGAGCCGTAGCGACATCCCAGTACCGAGCGGTCCATGTAGAAGGTGGTGGCCGGTACCGACAACTTGGCCTCGGGCCCGGCGACACCGAGCATGATCAGCTGCCCGCCCCAGTCGAGCATCTCCATCGCCTGGCTGGTGATGGCCTCCCCGCCGACGCAGTCGAAGACATGGGTGGCGCCGCCGTCGGTGAGATCCCGGATCGCGGCGACGGTGTCGCCGGCGGTCGCGTCGACGAAGTGGGTGGCGCCGAACAGGGTGGTCTTCGGCTCCTTGTCGGGGTTCGTGTCGATGGCGACGATCGTCGTGGCCCCGGCGATGCGGGCGGCCTGGATGACGTTGAGACCGATGCCGCCGGCTCCGATGACGACCACCGAGTCGCCGGGAGCGACACGGGCACGGTTGAACACCGCTCCGGCGCCGGTGAGCACCGCGCAGCCGATCAGGCACGCCGTCGACAGCGGGACCTCCTTCGAGATCGGCACTGCCTGTCCGGCCTTGACGACGATGCGCTCGGTGAAGGTCGACAACGCTGCGTAGTTGTGGATCGGGGTGCCGTCGAGTTCGAAGGGGGTCTCTCGATTGCCGAACGAAGCGCGGCACATCGTGGGGCGTCCGGAGGTGCATGCGGCGCACTGACCGCAGGTCGCCAGGGTCGACAGCACGACGTGGTCGCCGACGGCGGGAGTGCTCACACCCGGTCCGACGGCCTCGACGATACCGGCGCCCTCGTGCCCGAGGATGACGGGTGTGGGGAAGGGGATCTTGCCGTTGACGACGCTCAGGTCGCTCTGGCACAGGCCGCTCGCGACGATGCGGACCTGAACTTCACCGGGGCCGGGATCGCGGACGGTGACACCGTCGACCAGCTTGTTGACGGTGCCGTCGAAGACGATGGCTTTCAATTCTCGACCTCGCTGTCAATGTGAACCCACCCGGGCGGTGCGAGGACACGCAGCGGGATGCGGGCGGGAAACGAAGGGGTGGTGGGAAATCCGGGGCCACCGAAGTGGCACCTGTATCGATGTCGGTGATGCTATGGCCGGCGGGTCCGACCGTCAAGCGTGGCGTCGATGCCGCCTTCATCTGGCGAAACAAGGCGAAGTCCTCAGCATGTTGACGTAAACGTAGCCAATGGCTACAGTGATGCCAGTCACGGCATGTGGTTGCAGTGGCCCCGGCTACTGAGCGGAGGATGCTCTGCCGGAGACCGGTGAACGGGCGTGCCCACGCATGCCTGTCGAGTGCGATCCGTGAAAGCCCTCGTCGTGGAAAGTCTTCTGCGCAGGTGCCGAAAGTGCCTCTGTTGCAACAGTTCAGGAGGATGAAGTGTCGCCCATGGCGTTATCGATGAAGCCGACGGGGTGGTTCCAGATCGGTTGGTCCGCCGACCTCGAGATCGGCGATGTGAAGCCGCTGCGTTACTTCGGTCAGGATCTCGTCGCCTATCGCACCCAGAGCGGTCGCCTGGTGGTTCTGAACGCATACTGCGAGCACCTCGGCGCCCACATGGGCCACGGTGGCACGGTGGCCGGCGACGACATCCAATGTCCCTTCCACGGCTGGCAGTGGAGCCCGGAAGGTCGCAACACCTGCATCCCGTACCAGAAGGCCACGAACCGGGTTCGCAGGATCGGTACCTGGTCGACCGTCGAGCGCGACGGGATCATGTACATCTGGCACGACGTCGAGGGACGCGACCCCCTGTACGACGTGCCCAGCATCTTCGACCTCTTTCCGAACTGCGGTTCGGCGAGCGACTACCACGAGCCGGGGGAGGCCGGCCGCTTCGAATCGGCCGAGTTGCCGATCCACCCGCAGTACGCCGCAGAGAACGGCGTCGACTTCGCGCACTTCAAGTACGTCCACCGCGCCGACGAGATCCCGACCGTCGTCCACCGCGAGTTCGGCGAGTACGACTTCAAGACCGAACTGGCGCTGAACTTCAAGCGTCGCGGCGCCGACGGGGCATTCGAACTCGTCGAGGGCCGGACCAGGGCGTCGCTCCTCGGTCTGGGACTGGGCTTCTCGTACGCCGACGGCGTCGGCGCCATCTGCTCGTTGACCGCGGTGACCCCCGTCGACGACGAGCGCTCGATCGTGCGCTTCTCCGCGTGGGCGAGCAAGGAGGACGGCCAGGGCGACGCGCGAGTGGCGAAGCGACAGCGCAATGCCATCGGCCAGCTCGAGGCCGACATCGCGATATGGGAACACCAGCGCTACACCGAACCGCCGGGCCTGGCGACCGCCGAGGCCGCAGGTTTCCGCGACATCCGCCAGTGGGCTCGCCGCTTCTACCCCGAAGGCCACCTCGGCCACGGCGCCGCCGAGCAGACCGCAGGCACCGACGAATTCCAGGTGGACAACGGCTCATGAGACCGACACTGACAGCAGAACACGAGGCCTGGCGCGCCGAGATCCGCGAGTTCCTCGACGCCGAGTTGCCGAAAGAGCATGCTTTCAATCCCGAATTCGACGACGCCCCCGAACAGTGGGCGATCGCCGTCGAATTCAGCAAGAAGATCGCCGCCAAGGGATGGATCGGCCTGACCTGGCCGAAGGAGTACGGCGGCAAGGGGTTGACCCCGATCTTCAATCAGATCTTCCTCGAGGAGCTGTACGCGGCCGACGCGCCGCTGATCAACTCTGTCGGCATCTTCCTTGCCGCCGGCACCATCCTGGTGGGTGGCACCGAGGAACAGAAGAAGCGGCTGCTGCCCGACATCGCCAACATGCGCACCCTCTGGGCCGAGGGCCTGACCGAACCAGGTGCCGGTTCCGACCTCGGCTCCCTGCGGACCAAGGCCGTCAAGGACGGCGACGACTGGGTCATCACCGGCGAGAAGGCATTCACCTCCTGGGGACCGATGTCGGACGTGCTGTACGTGGCCGCCCGCACCGACCCCGAGGCGAGCCTGAGCGCCGGCGTCAGCATCTTCGTCGTCGACCTGAACAGCCCCGGCGTCACCCTGCACCCGATGCGCAACTACGGCGGCGGCGTCCAGTCCAGCACCTTCCTCGACCACGTTCGCGTGCCGGCGTCCTCGCTGATCGGTGAGGAGGGCAAGGGCTGGCAGTACATCATGCGTGCCTTCTACGCGTCGGGAACCGTCGAACCGATCTACGCGATGCAGGAAGCGCGGCTGCGCGACCTGCTCGAGTACTGCAAGGCGATCCCCGGCAAGCTCGACGACCCGCACGTGAAGGCCGACCTGGCCGAACTCGCCGGCATCGTCCAGACCCAGCGTCTGCTCGCCTACGAGATCATCGGCGACAACGCGCACGGTCGCCAGACCCCATGGGGCGGTGGCGTCCAGCAGGTCGCCGCCAAGGAGTACGAACCGTTGTTCGCGCAGATCTACGACCGGGTGCTCGGCCCGACCAGCCAGCTGCGGTCGGGATCGTCGTACGCCCCCCTCAACGGAAAGCCCGAGGCGTGGTACCGGCAGTCCTTCGCCAACCACGCCGGAGGAACGTCCCAACTCAAGCGGATGGTGCTCGCGACGCGGGGCCTCGGCCTGCCCCGATAGGAGCTGAAGATGGAATTGGCATGGGGCGAGGACTTCGCTGCCCTCGCAGATGTGAGCAAGTCGGTGTTCGCGCGGTACTCGCCGCTCGAGGACCGATCCAACACGGTTCCGTTCGCGGACCAGGTCGTGCAGTTCGCCGAACTCGGCTGGCTGCAGCTCGGTGACCCGACCGGCGCCGACGCCGACAGCCCGTCGCTCGCGACGATCGCCGGCATCTTCGTCGAGGCGGGACGGACGCTGGCCGCCACTCCGCTGCTCGAACTGACGATGTCCCGCGACACCGCGCTGGTGATCGGCACCGACGAGGCGACTGGCCTCGCCAAGCGCATCGGCAACGGTAAGGTCGTGGTGGTCCCGGTATTCCCGTCTCCCGAGTGGGGTTCGGCGGTGACCTACGAGAACGGCACGCTCGACGGGGTCGCGCTGGCCGTGGACCACGCGGGCGACGCCGACAGCTTCCTCGTGTACGCACCCGGTGCGGAAAGCGTTGTGGCCGTGGTGGAGGCGAGCTTCGCAACCGCTGTCGAGGCGATGCCGAACATGGGCGGGTACCCGATGTTCGCGGTGACCTTCGACAAGGTGCCGGTGGCCGACGGTGCCGTGCTGGCCCGCGGCGCCGACGCCGACCGTGCCGTCGAGGTCGCAGAGCAGCGCGCAGCGGTGTTGCGCGCGGCACAGCTCTACGGCGCCGGACTGAAGCTGCTCGACATCACCGTGCTGTACGCGCAGCAGCGGCACCAGTTCGGTGGTCCGATCGGACGCTTCCAGGCGGTGCAGTACCTGTGCACCGACCTCGCGATTGCTGCGCACTTCACCTCGGTGCACGCCCGGTCGGCGGCTACCGCCCTCGACGCCGGTCTCGATGTGCAGCCGCACATCGGTCTGATGCGCAAGCAGGCGGCGAGGGCCGCGCAGGAGGTCGTCCACTCGGCGCACGAGGTCCACGCCGGCATCGGATACATGATCGAGTCGAACGTGCACCTGTTCACCGACGCCGCCAAGCGCTGGCAGTTCGATTTCGGTTCTGCCGCACGCAACGACGCGGATATCGTCGATGCTCTCGACCGCATCTACACCGGGACCGGCCGATGAGCTACATCGACTACCGCGTCGACGACGCCGTCGCCGTCATCAGCCTGAACCGTCCGGACCAGCACAACGCGCAGGACGCATCGCTGTTGCAGGACCTCGACGCCCGCTGGCAGGAGGCCGCCCGCGACGACGACGTCAAGGTGATCGTCGTGCGTGCCAACGGCGACAACTTCTCCGCCGGCCACGACCTGAAGACCGTGGCCCCGGGATACTTCAAGGAGGGTAAGACGACCCTCGAGAGCGCCTACGGGTGGGAGACCGAACACTACCTCGGTTTCTCCCGCAAGTGGCGCGACGTGCCGAAGCCGTCGATCGCGGCGGTCCAGGGTGCCTGCGTCGCAGGGGCTCTCAACGTCATCTGGCCCTGCGACCTGATCGTCGCGGCCGACAACACCTATTTCAGCGACCCCGTCGTGAAGTTCGGTGTCGGTGGCGTCGAATACCACGTGCACACTTGGGAACTCGGTGCCCGTCGCGCCAAGGAGATGCTGTTCACCGCCCGGAAGCTCACCGCGGCCGAGGCGTTCGACGCCGGCATGGTGAACCGCGTCGTCCCGCTCGACGAACTCGACACGCAGACCATGGACCTCGCGCGGGAGATCGCGCAGATGGACCCGTGGGGACTGGCCACCGCCAAGCGTGCCGTCAATCAGACCCTCGACATCATGGGTCAGCAGGCAGCCCTGCAGTCGGCCTTCGACATCCACTGGCACGGGCACGCGAATGCCCTGTTGCGCACCGGATATCCGCTCCTGACGCCCGGCCCGCTTTCCTCGAAGACGAAGGAGGAGAACTCGTGAACTCGGACATCGCGCCGAACGACGCAGTCTCCCTGTGGGATCTGCTGGCCCTGCGGGCCGAGACCACCGGCGACGCCGTCGCCCTCATCGACGAGCACGATCGCCGCATGACCTTCGCCGAGGTCGTCTCCGTGGCCGAACGCGTCGCGGCCGGCCTGCTGGCCCGCGGGATCGAACCCGGCTCCACGGTGAGCTGGCAGCTGCCCACCCGCATCGAGACCGTCGTGCTCAGCCTGGCGCTGTCGCGTCTCGGCGTGACCCAGAACCCGATCATCCCGCTCTACCGGGCACGCGAGGTCGGGGCGATGGTCGCCCAGTGCGAGTCGGAATGGCTGATCACCCTGGGAGAGTTCCGCGGCTTCGACCACGGCGCCATGGCCGAGGAGCTGCGTGCGGCGAGCGGTGACCGCCTGAACCTGCTGATCGTCTCCTCCGAGCTGCCCGACGGCGACCCGACCGGCCTTCCCCCCGCGCCGGTCGGCCGGGACGAGGTGCGCTGGATCTACACGACCTCCGGAACGACGTCGGCGCCCAAGGGTGTCTGCCACACGGACGGCACACTCATCGCAGGCGGCGTCTCCCTGGCCGATGCGATCGGTGCTTCGGCCGAGGACGTCGGCACCATCTTCTTCCCGTACGCGCACATCGGCGGCCCCGACCTGCTGATCGCCTCGCTGACCACCGGCATGTCACTGACGCTCATGGAGGTCTACGAGCCGCGTGCCGCCGTGGACCTGATGCGTCGTGCGGGCGTGACCATCACCGGTGGCTCGACCCCGCACTACGCCCTGCTGCTCGAGGAACAGCGGAAGGATCCGGGCACGCGGGTGGTTCCTACCCTGCGCATGCTGGCCGGTGGCGGAGCGCCCATGCCGGAGAAGTTGTTTCGGGACGTACTCGCCGAGGTGGGCATCCCGATCCTGCACGCCTACGGGATGACCGAGTGCCCGATGATCACCTCGGCCCGGATGAGCGACAGCATCGAGCAACTGGCCACCACCTCCGGACGCCCCGTTCTGGGCTGCGAGGTGCAGATCCGTACCGAGGAGGACGACGTGCTGCCCACCGGCGAGGTGGGTCGAGTGTGGCTGCGGGGCCCGATGCTGTTCAAGGAGTACCGCGCCGACGGCGAGATCATCCGTCCCTTCGATGCCGACGGCTGGATGTTCACCGGCGACACCGGAAAGCTCGAGGAGGAGGGTCACCTGGTCCTCGTCGGTCGGGAGAAGGACCTGATCATCCGCAAGGGAGAATCGATCAGCCCCACCGAGATCGAAGAGGTGCTCGCGGCGCATTCCGCGGTCGCGGACGTCGCCGTCATCGGCCTGCCCGACGACCGGTCGGGTGAGCGCATCTGCGCTGTACTGCAACTGCACGACGGTGCAGCCGATCTCGACGTCGACGACATCCGTACGTACTGCCGGGAGGCCGGTATCTCGCCGGCGAAGTTCCCCGAGGACGTCGTGATCGTCTCGGAGATGCCGAAGACCCCGACGATGAAGATCCGCAAGCAGCACCTCCGGCAGTCCGTCATCGACCAGCGGGCACTGTCCGGCGCGGCCGTCGACTGACACGGCCCCCGTGCCCGCCCCCGAATCCGAGAATTGGAAGTTCCCATGCCAGGACGTAGCTTCATAGAGCGCGCCGTCGAGTGCGCCGACACCAATGCGTTGCGGATGGCGCTGTACCAGGCGACCCGCGACGCGGAGATCGCCGCGATCACCCCCGAACGCGTCTTCGGCCCGACGACGGACGCGATCGTGTTCTCCGACGAGGACACCGCGCTCATCCGGGCGAAGGCCGTCGAATACCTGCTCTCGGAGCCGGACGAGTCGGCGCTGCCGGTCCCGTCGCGGGACGAGATCGTCGAGCTGCTCGAGATGGCGGAAGCCCGCACTCTCGGACCCGACGATCTGATCATGCGGCACAAGCTCCCGGCCTTCTCCGATCTGCCCTATCAGGCACAATGGCACGGGGAGAAGGTGATTCCGGAGGGCTACCACGTCGCGATCGTCGGTGCCGGCTTCGCCGGTATCGCCATGGGTGTGCAGCTGGCGAATCTCGGCGTCCCGTTCACGATCTACGAGCGTCGCGTCGAGGTCGGCGGGGTGTGGAGCATCAACACCTATCCCGACGTACGCGTCGACACGGTGAGCTTCACCTACGAGTACGCCTTCGAGAAGAAGTACCCGTGGACCGAGTATTTCGCCCGACAGTCCGACGTGCGCGCGTACATCGACCACGTGGCGCACAAGTACGGTGTGTACGAGCACATCCGGTTCGGCTCCGACATCACCCAAGCCCGCTTCGACGAACCGACGCAGCGCTGGACACTGACCGTGCAGGGCGAGGAGTCCGTCACCGAGGTCGAGGCGAACGTTGTCGTCGCCGCCAGCGGTGTGTTCGCGACGCCGCGTGAACTCTCGGTGGAGGGAGTCTCCGACTTCACCGGTCAGATCGTGCACACCGCCCGGTGGAACGAGGACGTCGAGTACGCCGGCAAGAAGGTCGCCGTGATCGGCAACGGCTCGACGGGTGTGCAGTTGCTGTCGAAGATCGCCGAGAAGGCCGAATCCGTGACGGTGTATCAGCGCACACCGCAGTGGATCTCGCCGCGAACCAATTACGGCGTGCCGATCTCCGACGAACTGCAGTGGCTGATCCAGAAGATGCCGTTCTATTGGAACTGGAACAAGTACGTCGCCGGCCTGGCCACCATCGACCTGCGCAACGTGCTCATGCCGGACGCGGAGTGGATCGCGAACGGGGGGCAGATCAGCAAGCGCAACGACATGCTGCGCGAGATCCTGGTCGGCTACATTTCGGCACAGGTCGACGGCCGACAGGATCTCATCGACAAGCTGGTCCCGGACTACCCGCCGATGACGAGACGTCCGGTGGTCGACAACAACTGGTACGCCTCTCTGACCAGAAACAACGTCGAACTCGTCACGACCCCTATCGCGCGGATGACCGACACGGCGATCGTCACCTCCGACGGGGAGGCCCGCGAGACGGAACTCGTCATCGCCGCGGTCGGTTTCCAGACCGAGAAGTACATCTGGCCGACACAGTACTTCGGCCTCGGAGGTGTGACCCTCGAGGACGTGTGGACCGCGCAGGGTGCGCAGGCGCACCTCGGCATGACGGTGCCCGGCTTCCCGAACATGTTCATGCTGTACGGCCCCAACTCGCAGCCGGTGGCCAGCGGTGCGGGTCTGCCGGTGTGGTTCGAGGTCTGGACCGGCTACATCGCCGAGTGCATCGTGGGGATGCTCGAGAAGGGCCGGGCGTCGATGGTCATCCGCAAGGACGCCTTCGACGAGTACAACGAGCAGTTGCACGAAGAGGCCAAGAAGCTCATCTACCTGATGCCGAACTCGGCGATGGAGAAGAACTACTACGTCAACGAGTTCGGTCGGCTGCAGATGAACGCGCCGTGGAACGGCGAGAAGTACTACGAGCTGTGCGAGAAGCCGGACGAGTCGCACTACGACTTCACCGACGCGCAGTAACGCACTCTCCTCCGAAGTGAAGTTCACTCTGGAGTATCCCGGCGACGTCGCGGGTGCGGAGCCCTGCTTCCGCGAGGGCGCCGTGCTCGCCCGGATCGCCAGGGGCGCAGAGGATCACGGTTTCGAGGCACTGTGTCTCGCCGATCATCCGGCACCGTCTGCGAAGTGGTTCGACGCCGGCGGACACGACAGCTTCGAGCCTGCGGTTGCGCTGGCGTATGCGGCTGCGGCCACCACGTCGCTGAAGTTGATGACCAACCTCTACGTGTTGCCCTTCCGCAATCCGTATCTCGCCGCCAAGGCGTTGACGACCTTGGATCTGCTGTCCGGGGGACGCCTGGTCGTCGGGGTAGGGGCGGGATACCTGCGGTCGGAGTTCGCAGCACTGGGCGTGAACTTCGACGACCGCGCCGCACTGTTCGACGAAGCGATCGACGCCCTGCGCCGTATCTGGATGTCGCCGTCCACGCCGGTGACCGGCGACGGTTTCGGCGGGACGGGACAGATGCGTCTGTACGGTCCTGTGCAGCAACCGCATCCACCGCTGTGGATCGGTGGGAACAGTCGTGCGGCGATCCGGCGGGTGGTGACGGCGGGGGAGGGGTGGTGCCCGGTCGTCGGGTCCGAGGAGATGACCTCCTCCGTTCGGACGGCATCGATGACGGGCGTCGACGGCCTGCGTCGCGCCGTGGGGCGCGTGCGGGACGAACTGCTCCGTGCCGGCCGGGACCCGGCGCAGATCTCGATCCAGGTGGAGGCTCCACCGGTCGATGTCACCGACTCCCACTCCGTGATGCGGTTCGTCGAACGCTCCGACGAATTGGCGAAGGTCGGTGTCACGCACCTGTGTGTGCATGCCGACGCCAGATCGGTCGAAGCCGCGTCGGAATTCGTCGCGGGATTCGGAGAGCAGATCCTCCGGCCGCTGGCGGGTTGACGCCGGTCGTCCCCCCCGGCAGGTCCGACGTGCTCACACCGATCCGACATTGTCAACGGAAAGATTCCACCGCACGAAACCGTCGGGTTCCTAAATGCTCACCTGCCGTCGCGATTTCGCGGGCCCGCCCGCCGAGGTGATCGGTATTTTCCGGACCGGATCGAAGGCAATCGAAAATTCGGCGGAGTTGTTGACGCAAACGTAGCCGATGGCTACAGTGAGTCCGGTCACAAGTCGTACGGATAGATGTCGTCGTTCACGAATCCGATTCGCTCGTCGTCCGGCATATCCCGAAAACGACCGACAACCACCCCTGCACCTCGTTACCGAGGACCTGATGTTGAGGAGTCGATGTTGAGCACGCGTAAGTCGAACTGGGGCCGTTGGGGCGAAGCGGACGAGCTGGGCGCCCTCAACCACCTCACGCCGGAGCGGGTCCTCGCCGCCCTCCGCCTGCCCAAGACGGGCAAGACCTACAGTCTCAGCATTCCGATCCAGCGATCGGGCGTGCCGAACCTCGAATACCGCGGCATCCCGCAGCGCCTCACCCTCACCAACCATCAGGACGAGGCGATGGCCCTCGCCAACGGTGGTGTCCCCGGCGTCGGTGCCAACGAGGACCAGCTCGTCATGCCGTCGCACACCTCGACGCACATGGACGCGCTGTGCCATGTGTACTCCGAGAACAAGATCTACAACGGCTACCCCGCCGACCAGGTCACCCCGTACTCGGGTGCGGCCAAGTGCAGCATCGACAAGGTCGGCGGCATCGCCGGCCGCGGCGTCCTCATCGACGTCGCGGCGTCGAAGGGTGTCGACCTGCTCGAGCCCGGCTACGTCATCACCGTCGACGACCTGCAGAAGGCGTTGGACGACCAGGGTGTCGAACTGCAGACCGGCGACCTGGTGCTCATCCGCACCGGATGGCTCGAGGACTACCTGGTCAACCAGGGCGAGATGATGCCGCAGCCGGGCATCGGCCTCGAAGCTGCCGCCTTCCTCGCCGAGAAGGACGTCGCGCTGGTCGGTTCCGACAACGCCGCGATCGAGCCCATCCCCTTCGACCAGGACGTCTACCTCGGTGGACACATCATCCTGCTCGTCGAGCACGGCATCTACCTGGTCGAGAACATGAACCTCGCGGAACTCGCCGCAGACCGGTGCTACGAGTTCCTGCTGACCATCGGCGCGCTGAAGATCACCGGCGGCACGGCGAGCCCGGTCACCCCCGTCGCCGTCGGCTGACCGAACCCCCTCACACGAACAGGACCCCCGGATGACTGCGAACACCGAAGCTGCCGTACACACCTACCGCACCTCCCACGTCGGACTGTGTGTCTCCGATCTCGCCAAGAGTCTTCGCTTCTACTGCGACGGAATGGGTTTCACCAAGATCATGGAATACGACATCGACGAGCAGATCCCCGAAGTGGATGCACCGTGCAGCCTCACCTCGTCCTTCCTGGAGAAAGACGGCCTGCGCATCGAACTGCTGTCCTACCGGCAGCCCGGCGTGATCGGCACCCCTCCCACCCGGCGTAACCATCTGGGCATGACCCACCTGTCGTTCTTCGCGGACGACATCGACGCCGCAGCCGACGCGCTGTGCGAATTCGGCGGCACCCTGGTGCCGGAGACCCGCGCCGGTCTGAGCGATCCGACCGCACCGCAGTTCGTGTTCGTCGCCGACCCCGACGGCAACCGCGTCGAGCTCATGCACATCCCTGCCGGTACCCCCTGGTGACCGGACCTGCGCCGGATCACGGCTTCCCCTCGATACATCGCTGAATGCGTCACGGCCGACGAACCTCCTCCATCGCCGGACCGCACATCCCGACGTAGTCACGACCAAAGGACTTTCATGACCGCCCCCGACACCACACGCGATCCACACCTCTGGGAACCCAAGCGCAAGGTCGACGACCTCGAATGGTTCCGCAATAAGTACGCCGAAGAGCGCGACAAGCGCCTGCCGCTCACCGGCGCGGACAAGGTCCAGGCCATCGATTTCGAAGGCAAGTTCGCCTCCTTCGATGCCGACCCCTACGTCGACGGACCGCGCACCACGGCCCCCGAGACCGCCGAGCTCGACATGCTCGTCATAGGCGCCGGATTCATGGGTATCAGCACTGCCATCGAGCTGAAGAAGATCGGCGTCACGAACTTCAAAATTCTTGATGTCGCAGGTGATTTCGGCGGCGCCTGGTACTGGAATCGCTATCCGGGCGTGCGCTGCGACGTCGAGTCGTACATCTACCTGCCGTACCTCGAGGAGACGGGCTACGTCCCCACCGAGCGGTACACCCGCGGCAGTGAGATCTTCGAGTACACCAAGTCGCTGTGCCGGCAGTTCGGTCTGTACGAGCACGCCCTGTTCCAGACCCGGGTCACCGAGATGGAATGGGACGAGGACACCGCGCGGTGGACGGTGCGTACGGACGGCGGCGACGAATTCCGCGCGCGCTTCGTCTCCACCCAGAGCGGCTTGTTCAGCCGCCCCCAGTTGCCCCGCATCCCCGGCATCGAGACCTTCGCCGGCCACAGCTTCCACACCAGCCGCTGGGACTACGAATACACCGGCGGCGACATCACCGGAAACCTGACCGGGCTCCGCGACAAGCGCGTTGCCATCATCGGCACCGGCGCCACCGGCATCCAGGCCATCCCGCACCTGGCCGAGCATGCCAGGTCGCTGGTCGTCTTCCAGCGCACGCCCACTCAGATCGCACCCCGCGAGAACGCACCGACCGATGTCGAATGGTTCAAGGCCCTGCCGGCGGGGTGGCAGAAGGAGCGTCGTGTCTCCTTCGACAAGTGCGCGATGGACCGCGCCACGGCCGACTGCGACGTCGACGACGGCTGGATCAAGTTCGCGAAGTACCAGCTGCGCGCCATCTACGAGGCCGGGGGTATGGAACCGACCCTCGAGCAGTACATGGACGCGATGGAGCGCTCGGACTACGAGTGGAACGAGATGCTCCGCGACCGGGTCGACGCCATCGTCAAGGATCCGGCGAAGGCCGAGAAGCTGAAGACCTACTACCGCACCATGTGCAAGCGACCGGGCTTCAGCGACGACTTCCTCCCGGTCTTCAACAAGGACTCGGTCGACATCGTCGACACTGCCGAGACCCCGATCGACCGCATCACCGAGAAGGGGATCGTAGTCGGCGACCGCGAATACGAAGTCGACCTCATCATCTACGCGACAGGCTTCCAGCAGGCCCGAGCCTGGACCGACAAGGCCGGTTACGACGTGCTCGGCCGCAACGGCAACCGGCTGTCGAAGAAGTTCGCCGACGGTGTCAGCACCTACCACGGCTTCCTGAGCAAGGATTTCCCGAACCTGTTCTTCCTGGGCTTCACCCAGTCCACCCAGGTCTCGAACATCTCCAACCTCATCGACAATCAGGCCCGGCACATGGTCTACATGGTCGGGAAGTGCCTGAACGAGGACATCCGGGCCATCGAGCCGACCGTCGAGGCCGAGGCCGGCTGGAACGCGACCATCGCCGAACACGCGGAGATGCGCCGGGACTGGAACGCGACCTGCACCCCCGGCCAGTACAACAACGAAGGCCGTCTCGACGACAAGCGCAGCACCCTTGTCGGCGGCCTGTACGGTCCCGGCTACGAGTACTTCGATCTGCTGCGCAAGTGGCGCGAGGACGACAGGTTCGACGGCATCGAGATCACCCGCTGAATCCTCGGCACACCGGCAGAAATCGCGCAGACCGCGGGCAGCCGACCTTTCCGGCTGCCCGCGTGTCCGGTTCACGAAAGTAGGAGAAAGTAATGACGTTGACTCCGGTGCGACTCGGTTACGCACTGTTCACCATGGTGGATCCGTCGCGCGGCCACGAAGTCGAGTACAACCGCTGGTACGAACGCGACCACCGTTACTCGGGCTGCATGGTCGGTCCGGGTTGGTTCGCCGGTAGCCGTTGGGTCGCCACGAAGGCTCTGAAGGACCTGCGCTTCCCCGAGACCGGACCGGTTGCGACCAGGACCGAGGACGGTTCGTATCTGGCGATCTACTGGGTTCACGAGCCCGATGCGGAGGTCGCCGACGCCTGGGCCCAGAAGCAGGTCGGTGAACTCTACGCTGCCGGACGCGGTTTCGCCGAGCGTGAGCACGTCCACACCGGCCAGTACCTGCCGGACTCGACCATCTCGGCACACGAGGACGGTGTCCCGCTCGAGCTCGCACACGATCATCACTACGGCGGACTCGTCACCGTCATGATCGAGCCGGCCGAGGGCGTCGACCGCGCGTCCGCGCTGGACACCATCAACAGCGGTCCGGTCGACAAGCTCCTCGCCACCGGTGCCGTCGATCTCGTGAGCAACTGGCGTATGAAGCCCTGGCCCGCCGACCACAACGTACCGATGAAGATGGGCAACGACGGCGGATCCACCGAGCGCATCCTGCAGATGTGCTTCCTCGAGGGCAATCCCGCCGAGAGCTGGCAGCACATCGTCGACTACGCCGAGAACATCGAGAACTCGGGTGCCGGTCACGTCACCTTCGCCTCGCCGTTCATCCCGACCGTGGTCGGTACGGACAAGTACACCGACGAATTGTGGTGAGATCCGTGTTGAGCGGTGAGAAGATCCTGGTGACCGGCGTGACCGGTCAGATCGCGTTCCCGATCGCGAAGACACTCGCGGCCGAGAACGAGGTGTGGGGACTGGCGCGGTACAGCCGTCCCGACGACCGGCAGCGGGTGATCGACGTGGGAATCGTCCCGGTCACCTGCGATCTCGGCAACGGTGAGTTCGACGGTGTACCGGACGATTTCACGTACGTCGTGCATCTGGCAGCGAGCCTGGCTCCGGGATGGGACTACGACGCCGCGATCCGCGCCAACGCGGAAGGCACCGGACTTCTCCTGCAGCACTGCCGATCCGCCAAGGGCGCCCTCGTGATGTCGACCCATTCGGTCTACCGCCCGCAGGACGACCCGATGTACGTGTTCACCGAGCAGTCGCCGCTGGGGGAGTGCAACAGCACCCACACCCCGACCTACTCGATGTCGAAGATCAGCCAGGAGGCCACCGCGCGCTTCGCCGCACGCGCCTTCGGCATCCCGGTGACGATCGCTCGGATGAACGCCTCGTACGGCCCCAACGGGGGACTGCCGGCCATGCACGTCGACGCCGTCGCCGACGGCCGGCCGATCACCACCCGCTGGGATCCGTGCATGTACAGCCCGATCTACGAGGACGACATCAACACCCAGGTCGGTGCTCTGCTCGAGGCGGCGTCCACACCTGCGCTCATCGTCAACTGGGGAGGCGACGAACCGGTGAGCGTGCAGGAGTGGGCGGCGTACGCAGGCGAGTTGATGGGGGTGGAGCCCGTCGTCGACGTGGCTCCGATCGAGGGAACGCTGCGCGGATCCATCGCGGACACCACGCTGCGTGCCTCCATCACCGGGCCGTGCACGGTGGATTGGCGTGAGGGCATCCGTCGCACCATCGCCGCTCGCCATCCGGACAAGCTCGTCGAGACCGCCCGCTCGTGAGCATCCTTTCGTAGAACACCACTGTTTGTAGACACCACAGGGGAGATGACATGCCGACAGTGCACGATGCGCTGCCCGCCGAGCGGACCGGTACGCCGGCGAGCCCGCAGCTGCTGGAACGCCGCGCGATGTTCGCCGCGACCGAGATCGACCCCGCGCTCGGGGTCACGGCGGGCGATGCGGAATTCGCGGGTGTGCCGTGCCGGACCGTCCGGGCCGGCGACCGGGCCACCATCCTCTATCTGCACGGGGGCGGATACCGGATGGGCAGCCCGGAGGCGTACAACGCCTACGCGGCGAAGATCGCGGCCGGCGCCGAGGCCACTGTCGTCCTGCCGCGGTACCGGCTCGCGCCGGAGAACCCGTTCCCGGCCGGTCTGCGCGACGCCCTCGCGGTCTACGAGGCACTCACCGCCGAGGCGGAGGGACCGATCGTCCTCGCCGGTGACTCGGCGGGAGCCGGTCTCGCCGCCGCGGTGATCGTCGCGGCGAAGGCGAGTGGTCTGCGCACTCCCGACGGGTTGATGCTGTTGTCGCCGTGGCTCGACCTGCACTGCTCGTCGCCGTTCTACGAAACCGCGCCCGACGTCTTCTTCCCGCTGGCGACGGCGGAGTCGGCGCGCGAGGACTACCTGCAGGGTGCCCCTGCAAGCGACCCGCTGGCCTCGCCGTTGCTGGCCGACCACACGGGATTCCCGCCCACGCTGATCCAGGTCGGCGGCAACGAGGCGCTGGTCGGTGACGCGCTCGGCCTGGCCGAATCGCTCGCGAACGTGAACGTCACCTGCACGCTGGAAGTTGTTGCGGAACAAGGGCACACGTGGCCGTTGATCCAGCCCGAGCACAGCGTCTCCGTCGCGTCGATCGAGTCGTGTGCCCGATTCGTCCGGGCGTGTGCAGACGAGTCCGGATCGGCTCGCTGACTCGGCCCTTACCGACCCCGACAGCGGAGCGCGAATCGGTCATCGGAGCGCGTAAGAGCGCGCTCCGATGACCGATTCGCGCTCCGCTGTCCGCGGTCGAGGGTGGTGATTACCGGAGGAAGTGCGCGTACTCCCCGCGCCGCGCCGCTTTCAGGGTCGTGTTGAGCACCAGCCGGGTCTGGAGCCGGATGTAGTCGTCGAGGGTGTAGATGGCTCCGAAGTGCCAGTGCTTGAGCGCCCACCCGTGGGCGAGGAGCAAGATGTCGAACACCATCAGATCGACGTCGATGGGCTCCATGATTCCGGCGGCGATGCCGTCGTCGAGGGCGGAGCGCAGCGGCGCCGACGTCTCGACCTCCAGTTCCTTGATCCGGGCGCGACCTGCAGCGTCGAGCGTGCGGCTCTCCCGGTAGGTGAGGACGGTGGCATCGAGGTTCTCGTCGACGATCTCGATGTAGCGGCGGATGCCGGCGGCAAGCCGTTCGACCGGGTCGTCGCCGGCGGCCTCCATCGCAGGTTCGATCTGGTCGCGGAAGGTGTCGAGGATCGAGACGATGGTGGCGAGGAGGATTTCCTCCTTGCCGCCGAAGTACTTGTAGATCAGTCCGACGCTGACACCGGCCTCGTCGGCCAGCGCCTGCATCGACATCTGGTGGAAACCGGTGCGCTGCATGACCTGCACGGCGGCGTCGAGGACCTGCTTGCGGCGGGAACTGGTACGAACTGCCCGCACGGCCTCTTCCACGGGAAGTGCATCGTGGTCGGTGGTCATAGGGGCTCCTCGTCGCTTTTCGGTCCGATTCACAGTACCGAGTGCTCAGCGGTGTGAATCGTGCAGCTGGGACGGTCGTCAGATCCCGAGATCCTTCGCGACGATCGTCTTCATGATCTCGGTGGTTCCGCCGTAGATCGTCTGGATGCGGGCGTCGACGAAAGCGCGTGCGACGCCGTATTCGCGCATGTAGCCGTAGCCGCCGTGCAGTTGCAGGCACCGATCGGCGACACGCACCTGCAGTTCGGTGGCCCACCACTTCAGACGGGCGGCGCGGGCCGCGGTGAGCTGCCCGGCCACGTGCTCGGCGATGCAGTCGTCGAGATAGGTGCGGGCGATGTCGAGCTCGGTGGCCAGCTCGGCGAGCACGAACTGGGTGTTCTGGAAGCTCGACACCGGCTTCCCGAACGCCTTCCGCTCGCGGACGTAGTCGAGGGTCTGCGCAAGGACGCCCTCGGCGGCGGCGACCGCACCGATCGACAGCGACAACCGTTCCTGCGGGAGGTTGTACACCAGTTGGTAGAAGCCGCGGCCTTCGTCGCCGAGACGGTTCGCGACCGGCACCCGCATGTCAGTGAACGTCAGCTCGCTGGTGTCCTGGGCGTGCAGACCGATCTTCTCGAGATTGCGTCCGCGGGAGAAGCCGGGGGTGTCGGCCTCGACGACCAGCAGCGTCAATCCCTTGTGCGGGTCGTCGGAGGTGCGGGTCGCGACGACGAACAGGTCGCCGTTCTGACCGTTGGAGATGAACGTCTTGGCTCCGTTGACGACGTAGTGGTCGCCGTCGCGCACCGCGGAGGTGCGGATACCGGTGAGGTCGCTGCCGGTGCCGGGTTCGGTCATGGCGATGCCCAGCACGGTCTCGCCACTGACGACGCCGGGCAGCCACCGTGCCTTCTGTTCGTCGGTGGTCAACTCGGTCAGGTAGGGCAGCACCACGTCGTTCTGCAGGGAGAACGCGATGCCGGCCGCGGCGTTGCCCGCTCGGTTGACCTCCTCGATGAGGATGGCGTTGTAGCGGAAATCGTCGACGCCGGGTCCGCCGTACTTCTCGTCGACGGAGAAGGCGAGCAGTCCGAGCTTGCCGGCTTCGGTGAACAACGACCGGTCGAGGCAGCTCGCGTGCTCCCAGTCCTCGTGCACGGGCGTGATCTTGTCGCGGACGAAGTCGCGAGCGACCTCCCGGAACTGCTGGTGCTCGGTCTCGTATTCGAGGCGTGCGTTCATCGTGTGATCCTCGAGTCGGTGGGTGCGGTGAACAACCCTGCGGCGAATTCGTCGGCTGCCGTTCGGGTTGCCTTGTAGTGCAGTTTCTTTCCGGTGGCCGAAACCGGCAGTGACTCGACAAAGCGATATGCCCGCGGTCGCTTGAAGGTCGACAGCAGCGGGTGCTCGCGACAATGCGCGTCGAGGACGTCCGCCGTGACGTCCGGGCTGCCGGCGACGATGTACGCGACGACGATGCGTCCCCACCGGTCGTCGGGTACGCCGACGACGAGGCAGTCGGACACACCCGGATGCGAGTTGAGCGCTTCCTCGACCTGCACCGGATGGACGTTCTCACCACCGCAGACGAGCATGTCGTCCTTGCGTCCGACGATGGTGACGAACTCTCCGGTGTCCCACGTGGCGAGGTCGCCGATGTGCAGCCACCCGTTGTTGAACTTGGCCTTCTCCTGGTCGGGGGAGTCGAAGTAGGCGTTCGAACCCTTGGGGGAGCGGACGATCACTTCTCCGACCTCTTCGTCGTCCTTGGCGACGACGTCGTCGTGGTGGGCGAGTCGGTCCTCGTAGATGTGGACCACGCGCACGTCGTCGTCGGTGCAGGCCCGACCCGCGGTGCCGGCATGTTCGGGCAGATCGGTGGGGCGCAGAAAGGTGTTCCAGAACCCTTCGGTGCTGCCGTAGCCGTTGAAGATCCGTGGGTTGAGGACCTGCTGGTATCGCAGTGCCGCTTCGCGTTCGAGTGGCGCACCCATCGTGACGATGCCGCGCAGCGACGACAGGTCGCGCGGACGGGCCTCCTGTGCGGCGGCGAGCATCGCGAGGTTGGTGGGTGCTCCGATGAGGAAGGTGAGGCCGTGCTCGGCGACGAGGTCGAGGACGCGGTCGGCGTCGAAGATGCGCAGCGGCACCACTTCTCCGCCGATGTAGAAGACCGGATTGGGCCCTCCGGAGTACAGGCCGCCGCGGTGGAACCACGGCGTCATGTTGAGCGTCTTGTCCTCAGGGCTGAGCGGGAAATGCATGATGACGTCGTGCGCGCTGAAGATCTCGATCATGCTGTTGAGCGGCACACCCTTCGGCATACCGGTGGTGCCCGAGGTGTAGAGGCGAGTGGTCTCGTCCCACACCGTCCGGTGCAGCGGCGGGAGCGCGACCCGATCGGCCACCAGGTGCCGGTACCGCACAACGGTGGCGCCGGGAACGGAGACCGGATCGCCGGCGCCCACCGCGACGATCACCTTCGGTGTGTGCGCCGAGCGTTCCAGCGCCTCCGTCACCATCGGAGTGAGCTCGGTGTCGTAGACGAAGACCGTGGGTACGGACTTGTCGAGGATGAACGATGTTTCGCCGGAGGCGAGCCGGAAGTTGATCGGCGAACCCACCGCGCCGACGGCCTGGGTGGCGAGATACAGCTCGGCGAACTCGACGCTGTTGAACAGCTGATAGGCGACGACATCCCCTGCCTGCACACCCGCATCGGCCAGACCCGTGGCGACTCGGTCGACGCGCTCGCCGAGTTCGGCGTAGGTCAGCCGAGTTCCCGTGTCGGGATCGGTGATGGCAACGCGGTTCCCGTACCGTCCCAGGTTGCGCCGGAAGCCGTTGAGATACGTGAAGTCGTTCTCGAAGTACTCCCGGTAGGCCCGGGCGTTGTACGACGCGCTCATGATTCGATCTCCCCTGAGGATGTCGGTCAGCCGGCCATGGTGAGGCCGCCGCTGACGCTGATCACCTGGCCCGTGATGAACGATGCGGACTCGGATGCGAAGAACAGGACGGGTGCGGCGACCTCTTCGGGTCGCGCGAGCCGCCGGAACGGAATGGTCTTGATGAGAGCAGCTTTGAGTTTCTCTTCCTGGGCCTGGAACAGCGGGGTGTCGGTGGGGCCGGGGCACACGCAGTTGACGTTGATGTTGTGCCGGGCCATCTCGCGGGCGAGCGACTTGGTGAGGGCGATGACGCCGCCCTTCGCACCCGCGTAGATGGATTCGCCGGAGCTGCCGACGCGACCTGCATCGCTGGCGAGGTTGATCACGCGACCGCCGTTTCCGGCGTCGATGATGCCGGGCAGGAAAGCGCTGCAGATGTTCACCGGGCCGAGATAATTGATCGCGACGACCTTCTGGGCGAACTCCGGTGTGGCGTTCAGGAACTGGTCGGTGCGGTCCCAGCCGGCGGCGTTGACGATCACGTTGGGCACGCCCACTTCGGCATGGGTGCGGTCGCGGAGCTCGTCGACCTGGGCGCGGTCCGAGATGTCGACCGGCAGTGCCGTGATCAGCTGGGGGTACTCCTTGGCGGTGGCTTCGGCGGCTGCGAGGTCGAGATCGGCGGCGACGACGCGATCACCCTGCGCGGCGAAACCGAGAGCGATGGCCTTGCCGATTCCGGATCCGGCGCCGGTGACCAGTGCGATGTTGCTCATGGGATGTCCTTACGGGTCTGGGGAACTCGGGTCAGGCCTTGACGTACTTCGCGAAGTCGGCAGGACGCTTCTCCGCGAACGCCTTCGCTCCTTCGAGTCCTTCGTCGGACTTGCCGAACAGGTCGAGTGCCGACATCGCGAGGTTGCTCAGGCCGGCCTGGTGGTCGGTGTCGGCGTTGAAGGACTGCTTGAGGAACTTGATGGCCGTGGGGCTCTTCTCTGCGATCTCGGCGGCGACGGCCTTGGCCTCGTCGAGCAGCTTGTCCTGTGGGACAACCCAGTTGACGAGGCCCCAGCGCTCGGCTGTGGCGGCATCGTACTGGCGGCACAGGTACCAGATCTCTCGTGCACGCTTCTCGCCGACGACACGGGCGAGGAAGGCCGAACCGAAACCGGCGTCGAACGAGCCCACCTTGGGTCCGGCCTGGCCGAATCGGGCGTTCTCCGACGCGATCGTGAGGTCGCACAGCACGTGCAGGACGTGCCCGCCGCCGACGGCGACACCGTTGACGGCGGCGATGACCGGCTTGGGGATGTCGCGGATGAGCTTGTGGAGGTAGCCGATCTCGAACATGCCGCTCTCGGTGGGGCCGTAGTCGCCGGTCTCGGCGCGCTGCTTGACGTCGCCACCGGTGCAGAAGGCCTTCTCGCCGGCGCCGGTGAGGATGATGGCCGAGACGCGGCTGTCGGCCCAGGCCGAGCGGAACGCCTTGATCAGTTCTTCGACGGTCTTGCCTCGGAAGGCGTTGTATCGCTCGGGTCGGTTGATCGTGATGATCCCGGCTGCGCCGTCGATCTCGTAGGTGATGTCTTCGAAGTCGGTCATGGGATCCCCTTCATCGCTTCAGGTAGGAGCCTGATCGAACAGCCATTCCCCGCGAGTGAATGACTATTCATTTCTCATGAAGCTACATTCACGAATGGGGTGTGTCAACCGTCACATGGAGACGCCACCTACTTGGGTGGATCTGACCTCGGATTTCGGGGGTGAACCCACCGAAATCGACATCCGTGCGTCGTAACGACGCCCGGTGGTACTCCGACACCAGTTCAGAAGGGCACAGCGCGTGTGCGGTCGAGAAAGTAGCGGCACACGGGCCCCGGTGTCGGGTTGAAGGAGAAACATGAAGTTCGTCGTCCCCTACCTGCGCGTCGTAGCGGGGATGTTCGCCGCCATCACGCTGTGGCTGGCGATCGTGGAGGTACTCAACGGCAACCTGGCCGACGCGATCCTGTTCGTGGCATTCGCGGCCGGCCTGGGATATCTCGCGATCGGCAAGCCCCTGCGCGACCGCCGCAGGCGCATCAAGGCCGAGCAGGACGCGATCGCCGCACGTGCCGAAGCCGGCCACCGCGCGTTTCTCGCGGGGGATGTGCACGCCGCGATGGCACCGCCACCCGAGCCGCCGAAGCCCCCGAGGATCCGCCGCGGAGTGATCATCGCCGCTGCCGTCGCCGGACTGTTCGTCCTCATGGGAATCATCAGCGACATCTCGGACGGGCTGGACTCACCCACGAAGGACGACGTGAGTACCACGCCTCGCGCTGCCGCACCGACGACCACCACGCCGTACACGACGTCGGCCGCCACCAAGGCGCGGACCGTCGCTCCGGAAACCACTCCCGCGACGAGGATCTCCACCACGCAGGCCGCGGTGGCTGCGTCCACCGCGGTGATGCCGAATGTCGTGTGCATGGATCTCCAAGCGGCACAGGACACCATCCAGGCCGCCGGCGTGTTCTACTCCACGAGCGTCGACGCAACCGGTCAGGGACGCGCGCAAGTATGGGACAGGAACTGGGTCGTCGTCGACCAGACTCCCTCGGTGGGAGCATCGATCGGTGAAGGCGACCCAGTGCTGTCGGTTCTGAAAGAGGACGAATTCAGCGGGTGTTAGGCCATCGGTTGCTCCGTGCGGGAGAGATCCTCGATGGTCTTCGACGGATGTCGGCCGCCCCTGGGGAATCCCACCGATCCCGGCCGTAGGGCCTCGACCCGAAGACCGGCCATCGCGGCCTTCAATCCGAGATCCTTGATGGTCGAGGCGATTCGACCGGCATACGCCTGTTCCTTCGGGGTGTCGTCCCGTTCGTGGAACTGGACGACGCCGACATGTCGGCCCAGGCTCACACCGACGCCGTTGAAGCCGAAATCGAGATTCGCGGGCTCCTCTCCGGCGATACGGCTGAGAACTGTGTCGGCCGCAGCCAGGCCGGTGGGCAGGGCGGACTGGCATGCCATCCGCACCGGCTCTCCCGACGGCGCCGCGCAGTCACCGGCGGCGATCACGCGATCGTCGTCGATGCTGGTCAGCGTTTCGTCGGTGAGGATCCGGCCGAGTGCATCCGTCCTGAAGCCGCTCGTCCGAGCCAGTTCGGGAACGCCGAATCCTGCGGTCCACACGGTGATCGCACTCTCGAGGACGGTGTCGTCGTCGAGCGTGAAGCCGTCGGGTCCGACGCGGGTGACCCGCGCGTTCTCGATGATCTCGACCTGCAGGTCCGCGAGCCGTTCGTAGGTTGCGGCACGAGCCTTCTCGGACAGCATCGGACCGATGATGCCGCTGCACACGAGGCGCACGCGACGTCCCTGTTCGGCCAGCTCGCCGGCTGTTTCGAGCCCGGTGAGACCGGCACCGACGACTGTGATGACGGCCTCGGGTTCGAGGCTGCTCAGCGCGTACTGCAGGCGTTCGGCATGCTCGAATTCGGCTACCGGAAAAGCGAATTCCTCAACGCCGGGAACGGTGGACCGTCTTGTGGCGGTACTTCCGACGGCGTAGACGAGGTAGTCGTAGTCGACCGTTCCGCCGGATGCGAGATGGACGGTGCGCGTGCCGGGTTCGATGCGGGTCACGGTATCGACCAGAAGGTCGACTCCCTTCGCCAGCAGCTTGCGGTAGTCGCCGGACGCATGGTGATTGCCGACCGCGAACTGGTGCAACCGGGTTCGTTGGACGAAGTGCGGCCGGGGATTGATGACGGTGACCGCAGCCTTCCTGCTCATGCGGTTGGCGGCGACCGTTCCGGCGTATCCACCGCCGATGACGACGACACGGGGGCGGGTGTTGAACATGGCTTCTCCGATCCGTTCGTTGGCTCTGTGGGGAGCCCACGTCATCTAGGACCGGACAGCCACGTCGTTTGTGACATGCCGCGCCGAACAATCGGGAGGATTCAGGGTCGTTGCAGGTCGCGGAGCTTATGGGCGAGCACCCGCACATCGGCCACTGGCCCCAGGTGGGCGAGCTTGTCCGGGTTGATCATCACCCGGACCGCGCCGATCTTCCCGTCCGTGACGTCGAACGTCATGACCTGCACGATGGCACCGTCGGCGTCCCGCACGATAAGGCCGGGGAGCCTGTTGACCTCGCGGGATTCGAGCGACATTCCGAGCTGGCCCATGGGTGAGACGAACGAGGCCAGCAACCGCATGACCTTCTCGCCGCCGACCACGACCCTGCGGATGGCGGGTGCCTTCCCACCGCTGTCGGCGACGAGTTGCACATCGGCGGCCAGTAGGTCGCGCAGGGCGTCGACGTCACCGTCTTGGAACGCCGTGAGGAATCGAGCGGTGAGCTGTTTGTGCGCCTGCGGATCGGTGTCGAACCGCGCCGAACCTTGATCGACGTGGCGCCGTGCCCGCACCGCGAGCTGCCGGCACGCCGCTTCGGAGCGGTCGACGATCTCGGCGATCTCGGAGAAGCCGAATCCGAATGCCTCGCGCAGCACGAAGACGGCGCGTTCGAGCGGACTGAGGCGTTCGAGCAGCACGAGCGCTGCCGTCGAGATCGATTCCCGCAGTTCGGCCGAGCGTGCCGGATCGTCGTAGGGCTCCTCGAGTATCGGTTCCGGCAGCCACTCGCCCACATATCGTTCGCGCCGCGCCCGCGCTGATTCGAGCATGTTGATCGATACCCGGGTGACGACGGTGGACAGGAATGCTCGGGCCGAATCCGGTTCGGCGCCGGAAGTTTCGTATCGCACCCAGGTCTCCTGGACCGCGTCCTCGGCTTCGGTCACGCTGCCGAGGATGCGGTAGGCGATGGCGAGCAACAGTGGACGCAGGTTCTCGAACTCTTCGACGCCGGTCACGTCGGCCCCTCCGGTAGACCCGTGCTTCGATCACAGCACTCCACCCGGGTTCGCGCAACGAGGATGAATTCGATCAGGAATGAACCGGGCGCCCTGCGGGCGGCTGCCCTCGACCGATCGGAGACCCTTCGGGTCCCTGAGTCGCCGTCCCCTTCCCCAAGGCTGCCCGGTCGCCATGCCCCGATAGACCGTCTCGGCCAGCACGGATAGCCCCACGTCGCGGAGGACGTGCGGCTCGCACTGGACCCGGTCGTTCGTGTCGACCCGCACGATCGGGTGCTCCACCACCAGCTGTGGAGACGAGGGATACTGGTGCCCAGTCGGTTTCGAGACAGGGAACGACCCCGGCTCGCAGCGTCGGCGCGCTGACGTCGGACTGTGGGAGACGAGCGACGAGCTGCGTCGACGCGCCTCGGCTACCGGAACGGCCCTCGTGCGCGACGATGCAGGTGAAACGCCTCGAGCCCTCCGATCACGGTGGATCGGAGGGCTGGAAAGTCAGGACGTCGGGCGTGAACCCGGGGGAGCGGGTGTGCGGCGACCGGCGCGGACGAATGCGCTCGCGGCTCGTTGCTGGGATACGCCTCTCGAGGGCGTGTGGATAGACTCCATCCTACGGTGCATGACAGTCCCTATCTGTCTTGTGCCCAGACCCCGGTGAGGTGTTGGCGCACCTTCCGGGGTCGACCTGTTTTCAGGTCGGTCGAGGGATGGTCGCACGGGTGTGCGAAGTCGTCAACTCGGACACACGTTCTGTTTCTGTCTGTTCTGCAAGTACGGGAAGCGCAGTGATTCGTCCGAATGGCGCCTCTTGCAACGATTGTCGCGCTTGTTCATGGATAGACCAGTGGTTCGGATGTAAAACCGATTGTCAGCCGTCATCGAATCCGACGCGGCCTATGGTGATACTTCTTCGCGTCGAGCTCCAACTTCCCATACGTGCGCGTCGAGATGGCACAGTGCGGCACGGCCGATGTCCGGGAAGAAGGGGGGCTCGCGTGGGAGCTGTGCGACGCACGGTGGTGGCGACCGCAGTCGCGGCCACAGCCGCGGTAGGTGTATCGACGGGGCCGGCAGCGGCGACTCCTGCAATCGACACCGTCGTGAACGGTGCACTGTCCGTCACCCCGCTGTGCCAGGGAACCATCGACGCGCTGATCATCGCGTGCACCGAGCTCGAGAAGCTGACACCGCACTTCCCGTTGATGCTCGACCTGAACCCGAGGGGTACGCATCTCGTCGTGCTCGGAGCCGGACTCACCGAAGACGGCAAGATCCGGCCGGTGCTCGAAGAACGGCTCGAAGCGGCTCTTCGTGCAGCGCAACGCTATCCGGAGTCGCCGATCGTCGTCACCGGTGGCGTGCCGCGCAACGGCGTCACCGAAGCGCAGGCCATGAAGGACTGGCTGGTCGTGCGAGGCATTACGCCCGAACGCATCACCGAGGAATCGCAGTCGACCTCTACCGTCGAGAACGCACGCTTCACCAATGATGTTCTGCTCGAACGGCGAGCCACGGGCGCTGTGCTCGTGACGAACCGCGACCACCTCGAACGCGCGATGATCAACTTCCGGCAGGCGGTCGACGCGCGCATTCCGGTCGCGGGCATCGTCGCAGTGTGAGCGCCGGAAGTATCAGTTCAGAGCGTTCGCCTTCCGCGTCAGTACCTGACTGATCTCCGAAGCATTCTTCGCCAGTTCGAAGTCGACCCAGCCGGCAACTTCCCACAGGGGTGAGGGTTCGAGCATGAGTCCGACGATCGTCTTCTCGATGTCGGCAGTCTCGAGAAGGGCAGCCCATTCGGTGCGAAGAGCCCGGATGCGGCCGGTCGAGCCGGAACATTCGTAGGCGTCCGGCCCGACCGCAGTTCCCCCACTGCAGACCGCCACGGTGTTCGTCCACCACCACTCGATGTGCCAGAGCAGCCACGCAATCGTGGGCTCGGGGAGGGCCTCGGCCGTCTCGTCCGGCCAGTCGGCGACGAGACGCCCGTCGACCCGCCGGACGCCCACGGAGTTCGACGACGGCTCCCAGTGCACGGCAGCCTCGTCGATCCGCGGCAGGACATGTTGTTCCGTGAAGAGCCAGACCAGGTCGAGTTGCTTCAGCAGCGTGCGCGTGGCGAGTGGCAGGGTGTCCGAGGGCATGCATGCAATCATCGCGGACATAGTGGACATGTGCTCGATGTCGACACCGTGTATCTGTCCCCGGAAGTGTGCAAACGTTGCTGTGCAGTTATCCGCCTTCACGCGGTCGGTGTCGCCACTCCCAGCGACAGCGCACCGAAGAACTTCGGCGTCTTCTCCTCGTAGAAGGTGTCGAGTTCGCGGATCTCGAACCCCGCACCGCGGACGAGGTCGGCGATTTGTCGTGTCAGATGGCAACCACCCGCGACGCGCTTCTGGATCGGTTCGAGCCGGTGCTGCCACCGCCGGACGTTCTCGTCCGGCGCGAGTCCGTGTTCGACGAAATGCAGGGTGCCGCCCGGTGCGAGGACACGACGTATCTCGCGCAGAGCCGCGTCGGCATCGGGGATGGTGCACAGCGTCCACGTCGACAGTGCGCTGTCGAAGGTGTTGTCCTCGAACGGGAGTGACTGACCGTCCAGGCCGGATCGTTCGATGCGCACGGGGGAGTCATCGATGCGCGAACGTGCGAGCTTCCATCCGAGGTCCGCGGGTTCGACGGCGCTGACCGACTCGACGGTGGTGGGGTAGTAGGGAACGTTGAGGCCGGATCCGAATCCGATCTCGACGACGCGGCCGCTCAGGCCGGCGCACACTCGTTTCCGGTTCGCTTCGGTGAACGACGGTGCACAGGCGATGTTCACCAGTCGCGGTACGACGTGATCGTTGTAGAGGCTCATGGCAGTCCCTTCGCCTGGTGGCGTGTCGATCTGCTCGATCCATCATGCCACCTGCCCGGCCGAACGGAACCCCTCGTTTCTGTCGCACCGAACGGACTGTTAAGTTACCTTTACATGTAAAGTGTGCTTTACGGCGAAAGGGGAAACGATGGACAGCGGGGGTGCCGGATCGGTGGTCGGGCGAAGCAAGTGGGGCAAGGTGCGGGTGGGTTCGCGGTGGATCGGCGCGGTACCGCCGGCGATCGCCCTCGGAATCCTGGCCACAGCCGTTCTGGCAGCGGTGGTAGCTGCTCTGGGGCTGGTGCCCGGCTATCCCGTGGCCGCCGGCGTGGCGGTCGCGCTGGCGACCGCACCCTCACTGTCGGCCCTGTCGTGGGTGCTCCTCGTGGATCGGTCGACCCTCGAAGGCGCCACGGACCGGCCCGAGGATTCGGTCGAGTCGTCCTGGTACGAGAAAGCCGCCTCGGGCGCTTTCACCGACATCCTTCTCGCCACGGGCCTGGGGTGCACCGCTCTGGCGTTCGCTCCGATCGAGGTCGAGGGCCTGCACGCGCTGATGGCGGTCATCCTCGTGGCTTTCGCGTCGTTCGGTGTGCGCTACGCCGTGCAGCGTCGGAAGGGCTGAGGATGCGGAATTCGCTGGCGGCCCTGCGCGCGGAGAACGGATGGTCGCAGCAGAGGCTCGCCGACGAACTCGGGGTATCGCGCCAGACGATCATCTCGATCGAGAAGGGGCGATTCGACCCGTCCCTTCCGTTGGCGTTCCGCATCGCGCACCTGTTCGGACGTCGAATCGAGGACATATTCCTGCCCGACGAGGGATAAGCGAAGGGGCCGAGCGGATTCCCCGACAGAACCCGCTCGGTCACTTGCCGATCACTCGAGCGTACTACCGGCGTCAACGGTGAGTGTGAGTCCGGTGATGTCGTCGACGTACACCTCGCCCTCCCTTCTTGACCGGCATCCAAGAAGCCTTTACCGTAATCGTCACGCCTTCTTGAATGGCGTCCAAGAAATGTGGTGGTGAAGCGGGAGGGTGCTAGTCATGAACATCGGTGAGTCTGCCGATCGGCGCGAGGTGGTAGCGGTGCAGCGGCGCGAGGTCTCGTTCGTCTCCGGCCAGGACGAGTGCGCGGCATGGCTGTACACCGCACCCGACCTGAACGATCCGCGCCCGATGGTGATCATGGGGCACGGGCTCGGAGCGGTGCGGGAGATGCGCCTGGATGCCTACGCGGAACGGTTCGCCGCCGCGGGGTGGTCGGTGCTGGTGTTCGACTACCGTCACCTCGGGGCCAGCGGCGGAGCGCCGCGCCAGATCCTCGACATCGGCCGGCAACGCGCCGACTGGCATGCCGCTCTGGCCTTCGCGCGCACACTTCCTGAGGTCGACGTCAACCGGATCGCCTTGTGGGGCAGTTCGTTCGGCGGAGGTCATGTCCTTCGAGTCGCCTCCGAGGACACCCGTATCGCGGCGATCGTGGCGCAGTGCCCCTTCACCGACGGTCCGGCGTCGTTGCGCGCGCGGATACGGACCGGCCCGCTGAGCGTGGTGGCACTGACAGTGGCGGGCATTCTCGACACGGTCGGGTCGTGGTTCGGCGCGAAGCCGATCCTGTTGCCGATGGCGGGGACGTCCTGGATGCCCGCGTTCGTGGCCTCACCCGACGCCCTCGCCGGCGCTTCCGCACTCCTGCCCGCGGGGACCCGGCTCTCGCGGCGCACCAGCGCGGTGTTGAAACGACTTCCGTCGGTGCGGGCTCAGCTGTCGAAGAACATCGAGCCGACGGAGATCGACGGTAGGGAAGAACCCGAGACCGGGGTCGGCCGCGACAGCGTCTGGGGTGTACTGCGCGGTCCGAACGGCGAATTCGAGGCGGCCAATGCTCTCGCTGCCCGGCTGGCGCTGCGTCTTCCGCTCGATCGACCCGGTCGTGCGCTGGCCCGCTTCAGCATTCCGACGTTGCTGTGTGTCTGCGACAACGACGCGGCCGCGCCCGCGAAGACCACGAAGCGTCACGCACAGGGTCTGGCGCACGTACAGGTTCAGAGCTACGTGTGTGACCACTTCGACATCTACGTCGGTGACCACTTCGAACGCGCCGTGCGTGACCAACTCTATTTCCTGGAAAGGCAATTCGACCGCACCGCACGGTAGGTCGCTCCGCGTTCGTGGACGCGCAGATCAGGTGCTCAGCCGGTGGCTGCGGCACGACTGCGAGCGCTGTTGAGCAACGTCTCGATCACCGCGCGCCGCTGAGCCTGATCCGTCGGGTGCATCAGCAAGCCCTCGACCACGAAAACGCCGATCGAGACCAGCGGATCGACTTCGTCAGCGGGCACGCCGAGTTCGATCAGCTCTGCCCGGAACAATCCTTCGGCCAGTGTGTGGAACTGCTCGTGCCATTGCTGAACGGACGCGGACTTCTCGGCGCGTGTGTGCACCGTGCTCACCAACCGACCCAGCTGCTCCAATTCTTCGACCAACCACAAGAGTCGATCGGCCAGGCCCGAGCCCAGTATCTCGCTGTAGGAGGCCATCGAGTCGGCCAGAACCGCATCCAGGACCGCGATCAATATCGAGTCCTTGTCCTGGAAGTACCAGTACAGCGTGTTCGACACGACTCCGGCGTCACGGGCGATCCGCGTCATCGATGCCGCGTCGTATCCTTCCTCGACGAACAACCGCCGGGCGGCTACCACGATCTCTGCGCGTTTCTCTTCCCGATCCTGCGGACGTCTGTTGCGGGGCATCTCCAGTCCTGACCTAGTTCCCGCCCCGATGCTATCTTGACCGGCCCCCAAGAGCGGGCCCCGGCCGACCGTTCCGGAACGAGGTCCGTAGCCGTCTCGAACAGATGATGAGGCAGGCGAGCCAGAGCAGCTCTCGATACAGACCGGCTCGTACTTCGGGTCACTCGACTTCGGCGAGTCCGTACTCGGGTCGTCCGGCAGGCCGATACACGGTGATGACGACACCGGTCGAGGTGGTGCGCGATTCGACGAGATCGAACTTCGTGTCGCGACCCCCGACGGGGAACAGCCGCCGCCCCTGACCGAGGACGACCGGGAACGTGATGAGGCGGTACTCGTCGACGAGACCGTGTTCGAAGAGGGTGTGGACCAGACGGATGCTGCCGTGCACCTGCAGTTCCCGTCCCGGCTGCTTCTTCAGTTCCGCGACCGCGGTGGGCACGTCGCCCTCGAGGACCGTCGTGTTCTGCCACTCGGGGGCGGTGAGCGTCGTGGAGGCGACGTACTTCGGGAGGGTGTTGAGTGCACGGGCGACCGGATCGTCGGGATCGGTCGAGTTCGGCCACGACGCAGCGAAGACGTCGTAGGTGTTCCGGCCCAGCAGGAATGCGTCGACCTTCGAGAACACCTCGTCGATGAACTTGCCGGTGTCCTCGTCGAACAGCGGCACCACCCAACCGCCGCGGTCGAAGCCGTCACTGCGGTCCTCGTCGGGGCCACCCGGTCCCTGGGCCACACCGTCGGCCGATACGAAGGTCGTCACCGTGAGCTTCATCGTCGTCCCCTTTCGAAGGTTGTCGCCGAGTACAGACCCGGGAAGCGCGGAGAACTCATCGCTTGCATCCCTCCGGCGCGGAAGGTATCTCTGGACGCAGCGTCGCGTGTCGATGACGGACTGCGTCAGGCATGGAGGCGCGGGACCACAAGGAGTTCTCCTTGAGTATTGCGTTCAACCACACCATCGTCGCGGCCGACGACAAGCAGCATTCGGCCTACTTCCTCACCACCCTGTTCGGGCTGCCCGATCCGGTGCCCGCCGGGCACTTCCTCGCTGTCGAACTCGCCAACGGCGTCACCCTCGATTTCGCCGAACCGCCACCGGATGTGGAGTATCCGCCGCAGCACTACGCATTCCTGGTGTCGGAGGAGGAGTTCGACGAGATCTACGCCCGGATCCTCGAGCAGAAGATCGAACACTGGGCCGATCCCCGGCAGTCGGCGCACGGCATCAACAGAAACGACGGGGGTCGAGGAACCTACTTCCTCGACCCCGCCGGTCACTTCATGGAGATAATCACGCGTCCCTACGGTTGGCGCTCCTGAACCGTCTCGACCCGAGCCGTCCCGGCCGCAGCGCGTCGCCGTGCCAGCACCGTGCAGGTACCGGCGATCGCTGCGGTCAACGCGCCGGTCGCGAGCAGCTGCGTGCGGGCAGCGGTGTCGAACAGGGCGAGCACCGCGATGCCGGCCAGCAGACCGAGCGTCGCGTACGAAAGGTACGGGAAGCCCCACATCTTCAGCGGCAGTGCATCCTCGGTGCCGTTGCGGCGTGCGCGACGACGGAGCACGAGGTGCGAGACCGCGACGAACGTCCACAGCACCAGGATCGTGGAGCCGACGGCGTTGAGCAGCAGCGGCAGCACCCGGTCGGGGTAGAGATAGTTCAGTCCGACCGTGACGAAGCCGAACGCCACCGAGGCGAGCACCGCATTGCGGGGAACGCCGTTGGACGACAGCCGCCCGAAGACGGGGTGCGCCGATCCGCGGTGCGACAGCGAGAAGATCATCCGGGAAGCGCTGAACAGCATCGCGTTGAGCGACGAGAGCAGCGCGACCACGACGATCACGGTCATCACCGCGGCGGCGCCCGGGACGGCCCCGGCCTGCAGCACGGCGACGAACGGACCGGTCGCGAGATCCTCGGAGGTCCACGGCAGGATCGTCACCATCACGAGCACCGACCCGATGTAGAACACGAGGATGCGCCACACCAGGGTGCGCACCGCGCGGCCCACGTTGCGACGGGGATCGGCGGTCTCCGCGGCGGCGATCGCGATGATCTCGGTGCCACCGAACGCGAAGACCACGATGAGCAGGCCGGCGGCGATACCGGCGATACCGGTGGGGGCGAACCCGCCGTGCGCCGTGAGGTTGGAGAAGCCGGTCGTCTCGAAGGTGGGCATCCACCCGGCGATCATCGCGATGCCGATCACCAGGAAGCCGACGATCGCGACGATCTTGATTGCGGCGAACCAGAATTCGACCTCACCGAAGCGGCGGACGCCGACCAGGTTCACGCCCGTCAGCACGACCATGTAGAACAGCGCGGACGCCCACTGGGGGATGCCGGGCAGCGCCACCGCGGTGATCGCGGCGGCGCCGGTGGCCTCCGCGGCGATCACGATGATGACCTGCACCCAGTACAACCACCCGATGGTCCGCCCCGCGACAGGGCCCAGCGCGTTCTCGGTGTGCTCGGAGAACGCACCGCTGGCGGGGTTGGCCGCGGCCATCTCGCCCATCATGCGCATCACGAACACGACGAGAACGGCCGCCACCAGGAACGAGATCAGGATCGCCGGGCCGGCGACGGCGATACCCGCCCCCGACCCGACGAACAGGCCGGCCCCGATGGCGCCACCGAGACTCATCATGACGAGCTGGCGGGGCCGCATGGCACGATGCAGGCCGGCGGTGCTCTGGGCGCCGGTCGTCGTCCCGGCCGTGCTCTGGGCGCTGGTCGTCGCCGTGGCCAGGGTGTCAGTCATCAATGCGCTCCCCGGCCGGGACCAGCTGGTCCAGTGCGATCTCGAAGGCGGTCGCGGCGAGCCCGGTGAGCTCGGTCGACCGGTCGTGGCAGCGGCGCAGTGCCGTCTCGATGGTGGTGGACACATCGCCGAAGATCGCGGCGTCGGAGACCTCCACGTCGCCCTCCATGAGCTGGGCGAAAGCCCGGGCCATACCGCAGTTGGCGATGAAGTCGGGGATCACGGCGACGGACTTGTCGGCGTGCTCGTAGGTGGGGCCGTAGAAGATCTCGTCGTCGGCGAACGGAACGTTGGCGCCGGAAGCGATCGACTCGAGTCCCGCGGCGACCATGCGGTCGACCTGCTCGCGGGTGACGAGGCGGCTCGCGGCGCAGGGGAGGAAGATCTCGGCTCCGAGATCCCAGATGCGGTCGTTCACCTCGTCGAAGGGGATCATGCGGTCGCTGCGCAGGGCGTTGCCGTCGCGCTCGAGCAGCAGGGTACGGACCTCGTCGAAGGAGAGACCCTCGGGTGCGAGGATGCCGCCGTCGCGGTCGATGATGCCCACGATCGAGGCGCCGGCCTGAGCGAGATAGTAGGCAGCAGCGGCGCCGACGTTGCCCCAGCCCTGCACCACGACGCGTTTGCCGGCGAGGTCGGTGCCCCGATAGACGAGCTGGTGGTGACGGACCGACTCGGCGACGCCGTAACCGGTGATCAGATCGGCGACAGTGTATTTCGTGCTGGTGGCAGGGGTGAACCGCGCGTCCTCGACAACCTTCGCGACGCCGAGTCGCAGCTGGCCCACCCGCTGGATGCGCTGGCGCTCGTCCTTGCCGAAGTGTCCGTTGACGACACCTTCCTGCGGGTGCCACAGGCCGTTGGACTCGGTGAGGGGAACGACCTCGTTCATCTCGTCGACGTTGAGGTCGCCGCCGGTGCCGTAGTAGGCACGCAGCAGGGGAGTGACGGCCGCGAACCAGCGGCGCAGCACGCCTTCCTTGCGGGGGTCGGACGGATCGAAATCGATGCCGGACTTGGCACCGCCGATCGCAGGTCCGGAGACGGTGAACTTGATCTCCATGGTCTTCGCCAGCGACTCGACCTCGCGCCGGTCGAGGCCGCGGCGCATGCGGGTGCCGCCGCCGGCCGCGCCGCCCCGCAGCGAGTTGATGACGACCCAGCCCCGGGCGGTGGTCTCGGTGTCGTGCCACTCGAAGACGATCTCGGGGGCTTTTTCTTCGAATCGCGTCAGCAGGTTCTTCATGGCGAAAGACTGTGACGGCAGTAACAAATGCTGCGCAACTGTGCTTCATCGAACTGTGCAGCGTGCGGAGGGTCCGGATGCCCGAAGCGCTTTTTTCTGTGCAATCCGGCTAGTCGGAGACGGATTGTGGACGTGATCGGTTCAGCGGCGGTAGGCCGGTGCCTTCGCGGATCGTTCCGGCTCGAGGGTGCGCAGCAGCGGCATCGCCCGGTAGTGCACCACTTCCGACAGCACCATCACACTCGTGGACCGCGCGACGATCGAGGAGCGGTTCAGCTCGATGAGGGTCTGCTGGAGACCGAGGTGTGATTCGGCTCCGATGCGGCACAGGACGTCGCCCGCGCCGGTGGTGGCGAACGCCTCGAGGACACCGGGGATGCCTTCGAGGACCTCGGTGACGTCTTCGAGCGCGCCCTGCATGATCTCCATCGTCACGAACGCCTGCACTTCGAAACCTGCTGCGGCGAGGTTGATCCGGGGTTCGTAGCCGGCGATGACCCCGGTGTCCTCGAGGCGTCGCAGGCGGGCCGAGACGGTGGCGCGCGCGACCTTCAATCGACGGGACAACTCGAGCGCGCCGATCTTCGGGTCGGCGTGCAGGGCCTCGAGGAGGGCGAAATCCAATTCGTCCAGCTGCACAGGCTCGCGCATCGCGGTTCCTTCCCATCGAGCGCCGAAAACTAGTCCGATTGTATAGGTGAGTGTGCAGATTCCGGCGAATTCCAGTCAGTCGGGCCAGTTGCCGAAGGCGACGTTGCGTCGCACCGACGGGTGGGTTTCTCCTGGTGACACACGACACAACGACTGTGCCGCAGTGAGCGGCAGGAGGTTGCAGCGATGACTCTGGAATACACCCTGACCGACAGCGAACGACTCGCTCAGCTCGACGCCGAGGAGCTCCGGCGCCTGGTCGGTCTCGTGGAGTACGACAGCGAACGGGATCCCTTCCCCGTCAGCGGCTGGGACGCCGTGGTGTGGGTGGTCGGAAACGCCACGCAGACGGCGCACTACTACCAGTCCGCCTACGGCATGGAACTCATCGCCTATTCCGGACCCACCACCGGCAACCGCGACCATCACGCCTACGTACTGCGCAGCGGCGCCGTGCGATTCGTGATCAAGGGTGCGGTGGATCCGGACAGCCCGCTGATCGAGCACCACCGCCTCCACGGTGACGGCGTCGTCGACATCGCGCTCCAGGTTCCGAACGTCGACAAGTGCATCGAGCACGCCCGCAAGCAGGGGGCGACCGTCCTCGAGGAACCCTACGAGATCAGCGACGAGAACGGCACCGTCCGCATCGGCGCCATCGCGACCTACGGCGACACGCGGCACACACTCGTCGACCGGTCGCGCTACAACGGCCCGTACCTGCCCGGCTACGTGGAGCGCACCTCGACCTACCGCAAGCGTGAGGGTGCGCCCAAGCGCATCTTCCAGGCGCTCGACCACGTCGTCGGCAACGTCGAACTCGGGCGCATGGACGAGTGGGTCGACTTCTACAACCGCGTCATGGGTTTCACGAACATGGCGGAGTTCATCGGCGACGACATCGCGACCGACTACTCGGCGCTCATGAGCAAGGTGGTGTGCAACGGCAACCACCGCGTGAAGTTCCCGCTCAACGAGCCCGCCATCGCGAAGAAGCGTTCGCAGATCGACGAGTACCTCGACTTCTACCGCGGACCGGGTGCACAGCACCTCGCGCTGGCCACCAACGACATCCTCACGGCGGTCGACCAGTTGCGCGAGGAGGGCGTCGAGTTCCTCGCGACTCCCGATGCGTACTACGACGATCCGGAGCTGCGCGCCCGTATCGGTGAGGTCCGGGTGCCGATCGAGGAGCTGAAGAAGCGGGGCATCCTGGTCGACCGCGACGAGGACGGCTACCTGCTGCAGATCTTCACCAAGCCCGTCGGCGACCGCCCGACCGTGTTCTTCGAGCTGATCGAGCGCCACGGCTCGCTCGGCTTCGGCAAGGGCAACTTCAAGGCGCTGTTCGAGGCGATCGAGCGGGAGCAGGCTGCGCGCGGCAATTTCTGAGTCCGGTCCTAGACGAGCTGACCGAGCCGCGTGCGCAACGCGTGCTCGGTCTGCCGGATCGCCGTTCCCACAATCGGTTCGATGAGCATGCCGAGTGTGCGGCCGGCGATCCCGCCGGGCAGTCGGTAGCCGAAGTCGACGTCGAGCCGCGTCGCGTCGCCGAGGTCCGTGAAGGTCCATGACGACGCGGCGCGGAATCCGGCGATCGAGTCGAGGACGATCACGCGATTGCGTTCCCATTCGACGACTTCCACGCGCGAGCCGAGATCCTTGGGGCCGATCCGCATGGTCGAGTCGTAGATGGCACCAAGGCCGGAGACCTGCTCGCTCACGGGTTGGAAGCGGGCCACCCCGAACATCCAGTCGGGGACGTTCCGGTAGTCGTCGACGTAGGTGAACGCGAGGTCGATAGGGATGTCTGCGACGGCGCTGTGGCGGACGTGAATCATGGCTGGAGCCCTTCACGAGAAGTTGTCTGTTACCGAATGTAGCGGGTAACTGCCCGCTATGGAAGGGGTCCGAACTCGTTGCTCTAACGTCCGATAAGTGTTTGAATGCCGTGACGCACATCACACACACTTTCGGTTCAGGAGGCTCGGGTGAAGACGAAGGCAGCAGTCGTCAAGGGAATCAACCAGCCGTGGGAGATCGAGGAGATCGATCTCGGCGATCCCGTCGCAGGTGAGGTGCAGATCCGCCTCGCGGCCTCGGGTCTGTGCCATTCCGACGAGCATCTGCGCTCGGGGGCGACACCGCTTCCGTCCTTCCCGGTCCTCGGTGGTCACGAGGGCGCGGGCGTGGTCACCAAGGTGGGTCCGGGAGTGCGGGGTCTCGAGGAGGGCGACCACGTCGTCCTCGCGTTCATCCCCGCCTGCGGCCGCTGTCGGGCCTGCGCCAAGGGCATGCAGAACATCTGCGACGAGGGTGCCGGCCTGCTCACCGGTCAGGCGATCTCCGACAAGACCTACCGCGCGACGCTGAACGGCGACCCGGTGCTGCAGATGTGCCTGCTCGGCACGTTCGCGCCGTACGTCACGGTCAACGAGGCGTCGGTCATCAAGATCGAGAAGGACATCCCGCTCGAGAAGGCGGCCCTGCTCGGGTGCGGTGTCGCGACCGGCTGGGGTTCGGCCACCGAGATCGGCGGCACCAAGCTCGGCGACACCGTGGTCGTCATCGGTGTCGGCGGTGTCGGCATCAACTCCGTCCAGGGAGCGGCGCACGCCGGGGCGCGGTTCGTCGTCGCGATCGACCCGGTCGAGTTCAAGCGGCAGAAGGCCAAGGAGTTCGGCGCGACGCATGTCTTCGCGTCGATCGAGGAGGCCGCACCGGTGATCGGTGAGATCACGTGGGGTCAGATGGCCAACGTCACCGTCATCACCGTCGGCGAGATCACCGGCGACATCATCGGCCCCGCACTGGGTCTCACCGCCAAGGGTGGCCAGGTCGTGGTCGTCGGCATGGGTCACGCCACCGACTCGCAGGTGACGATGAGCCTGTTCGAGCTGACGCTGCTGCAGAAGCGTCTGCAGGGGGCCATCTTCGGTGGCACCGGCCCGCGCTCGCAGATCCCCAAGTTGCTCGAGCTGTACCGGAACGGGCAGCTCGACCTCGACAACCTCGTCACCAAGACCTACAAGCTCGAGGACATCAACGAGGGCTACGCCGACATGCACGCCGGCAAGAACCTCCGCGGTCTCGTCCTCTACGGCGAGGACGACTACTGATCCTGTGAGCGCCGACGTCGCCGGAGCCGTCCCTTACGGTGTTGAGCATGGACACGCGTGAGGATTCGGTTTCCGGCGACGTCGGCTCTTGGCGGGACTACGGCCCGACCGACCTGCCGAAACCGCTCGCCGCTGCACTCGAGGCGTTCGCCGAACGCGGTTACGACGGCACGTCCATCCGCGAGGTTGCGTCGCGGTCCGGTCTGTCGGTGCCGGGTCTGTACCACCACTACCCCTCGAAGCAGGCGCTGCTCGTCTCGCTCACGACCACCGTGCTGCACGACCTGCTCGCCCGCAGCCGGCAGGCGATCGATGAAGCCGGACCCACCCCCTCCGAGAAGTTCGACGCCGTCGTCGAGTCGCTGCTGCGCTTCCATATGTTCCGCCGCGATCAGGCGTTCGTGGCGTCGACCGAGATGCGCAGCATGGAACCCGAGGCCCGCCGTGCATTCGTCGCCCTGCGCGACGAGCAGCAGTGCATGATCGACGAGATCGTCGAGGCCGGTGTCGCCGACGGCACCTTCTCCACGCCCTATCCGAAGGACGCCAGTCGCGCCGTGACGACGATGTGCGTCGCGGTGGCGAGCTGGTACCGGCCCGACGGTTCGTTGTCTCCCGACGAGATCGTGCACCGCTACCTGCAGGTCGCGCGGAACGCGGTCGGAGCGAAGTAGCCGACACCCCTTCCGGGCTTGACCCGATGGCGGGGATATGCCACCGTGAACTCGACCGAGCGATCGATCGGTCGGTACGGAAGGAGCTCAGCATGGCGGTCGACCTGTCCTACTCGGATCACGTCCGGGACCTCATCGCGCGGACCGAGCAGTTCATCCGCGACGAGGTGCTTCCCGTCGAGGACGCCCACGGTGGCGACATCACCGCGGCCGGTGGCGACGCGATCCGGGCGGATCTGCAGAAGGCCGCCAAGGCTGCCGGTGTCTTCGCTCCGCACGCGCCCGTCGAATACGGCGGCCACGGCCTGGACATGTCCGACCGCGCCCCGGTCTTCGAGGCGGCCGGCTACTCGCTCTTCGGTCCCACCGCGCTCAACATCGCCGCGCCCGACGAGGGCAACGTGCACATGCTCGCGCACATCGCGAGCGACGAGCAGAAGCAGCAGTTCCTCGCGCCCCTCGCCGCCGGCGACGTGCGCTCGGCCTTCGCGATGACCGAGCCCGCCCCCGGTGCCGGTGCCGATCCCAACGCTCTGAACACGCGCGCCGAGAAGGTCTCCGGTGGCTGGAAGATCAACGGCCGTAAGCACTTCATCACCGGTGCCGACGGCGCCGGATTCTTCATCATCATGGCCCGCACGTCCGGCGAGCCCGGACAGCGCGGTGGCGCCACCATGTTCCTCGCCCCCGCCGACACCGCGGGCCTGAAGGTCGGTCGCCACATCAACACCCTCGACCGCTCCATGATCGGTGGTCACTGCGAGGTCGACTTCGAGGACCTGTTCGTCCCCGACTCCGCCGTGCTCGGCGAGGTCGACCAGGGCTTCGCCTACGCGCAGGTGCGCCTCGGCCCCGCCCGCATGACGCACGTGATGCGCTGGCTCGGCGCCGCTCGCCGCGGTCACGACACCGCCGTCCGCTACGTCGCGGAGCGTGAAGGATTCGGCTCCCGCCTCGGCGATCTCGGCATGATCCAGAAGATGATCGCCGACAACGAGATCGACATCGCCGCGACCCGCGCGCTGCTCGTGCAGGCGTGTTGGGAACTCGACCAGGGTTCGCACGCCTCGAACGCCACGTCGATCGCCAAGACCTTCGCCGCCGAGGCGATCTTCCGCATCGTCGACCGTTCCGCTCAGATGTGCGGCGGTCTCGGTGTCTCCGAAGATCTTCCGATCGCACGCCTCACCCGCGAGGTCCGGCCGTTCCGCGTATACGACGGTCCGTCCGAGGTGCACCGCTGGGCCATCGCCAAGCGCGCCGTCGGTGCCGTTCGCAAGGCGGCCCGCGAGGCCGCGAAATGACCGCCGTACACGAGGGACTCGATCTTGCCGTTCTCGAGCGTTTCCTCGCCGATTGCGGTGTGACCGTTCAGGGTGAACTTCGGGCGGAGCTCATCTCGGGTGGCAAGTCCAATCTCACCTACGGGTTGCGCGACGAGAAATCCCACTGGGTGCTGCGTCGCCCCCCGACCACGGGCCTGACCCCGTCTGCGCACGACGTCGCCCGCGAGTTCCGCATCACGTCGGCGCTCAAGGGCACCGGTGTGCCGGTCGCGCCCACCGTCGCCCAGTGCGAGGACGATTCGGTGATGGGCGCACCGTTCACCGTCGTCGAGTTCGTCGACGGACGTGTGGTGCGCAGCAAGGCCGACCTGGATGCGCTCGGCGACGACGAGATCGACCGCTGCGTCGGTGAACTCGTGCGCATCATCGCCGAACTGCACAATGTCGACTTCGAGGCCGTCGGCCTCGGGGGACTGGGCCGGCCGGACGGCTACGTGACCCGGCAGGTGAAGCTGTGGGCGAGCCAGTGGGGCCGGGTGAAGACCCGGGAACTGCCGGATCTCGAACGGCTGCACGCCGCGCTCGCCGAGTCGATTCCGGAATCGCCCGCTCCGTCGATCGTCCACGGTGACTACCGTATCGACAACACCATCCTGGACCCGAACGACCCGGCACGCGTTGTCGCCGTGGTGGACTGGGAACTGTCCACCCTCGGCGACCCGCTCACCGATCTCGCCATGATGTGCGTGTACCGGCATCCGGCACTCGACGACATCCTGGGCTTCCCGGCGGCATGGTCGAGCGAACGACTGCCGGCGGCGGACGATCTGGTGCAGCGCTACGCCACGGCGTCGGGGCGCGACATCGCCAACTGGAACTTCTACATGGGTCTGGCCTACCTCAAGCTCGCCGTCATCGCGGAGGGTATCAACCATCGGTGGCGTGCCGGGGCGACCATCGGCGACGGTTTCGACCGCGCCGGTGAAGCCGTGCCCGACCTGGTGGCAGCAGGACTCGCAGCACTGAAGGGAGCCCACGCGTGACCAGCGCGCTCGTGACCGGAGCCTCGAGGGGTATCGGCCTCGGTATCGCAACCCGTCTCGCCGAACGCGGCTATTCACTGACGATCAGCGCCCGCGGGGCGGAACGCCTCGAGAGCGTCGCCGAGCGTCTGCGGGAGGCGGGTGCCAAGGAGGTACGCGCCGTCGCAGCCGATCTCGCTGATCCGGAAGCCACCGCACGTGTCGTGGAGACGCATCGCGAGGCGTTCGGTTCCATGAAGGCGCTGATCCTCAATGCCGGTGTCGGCACGGCAGGCTCGATCGCCGAGTTCCCGGCCCGACGGTTCGACAAGACGGTCGCCGTGAACCTCAACGCTCCGTTCGCGCTCATCCAGGCGTCGCTGCCGTTGCTGCGCGCCGAGGCGGAGAACGATCCGGCCCGCGGATCGAAGATCGTTGCGCTCTCGTCGATCACAGGTGTCTACGCCGAGGCCGGTCTCGCCGCCTATGGTGCGACGAAGGCCGCGTTGATCTCCCTGGTCGAGACGCTCAACGCCGAGGAGTCCGGCAACGGCATCTCCGCGTCGGCGCTCGCACCCGCATACGTCGACACCGACATGTCCGACTGGATCAAGGACAAGATTCCGGCCGAGTCCATGATCGAGGTGAACGACGTCGTCGAGATCGTCGACGCGCTGCTCAAGCTGTCGTCGCGGGCAGTGGTGCCCAAGCTCGTGCTCAGCCGCGCGGGCGCAGGTCTCTACACGGCCTGACTGTCTATACGGCCTGACGTTCGGGGTCGGTCGACCGCTGTTTCAGGTCGACCGGCTGGCCGTCGGACGGGAACGGCAGCGACGTGAAGTCGAGCGGGGCGACGTAGCCGGGGTCGACGTGCCAGTCGAAGCGCAGCAGCAGTTGGTGGACGATCGCTTTGACCTCGACCCCGGCGAAGTGCATGCCGAGGCATTTGTGCACGCCCCCACCGAACGGCTCCCACGCATAGCGGTGCACCTTGTCCTCGCGTCGATGGTCCGCGAAGCGTTCGGGATCGAAACGTTCGGGCTCCGGCCAGTATTCCGCCATGTGGTGCGTGAAGTGCGGTGCCACGGAGGCATACGTACCGGCCGGCACGAAATATCCCCGGACCTCGGTGTCGCGCACGGCCCGTCGCGCCAGGACGGGCACCGGCGAGACGAGGCGGAGGCATTCCTTCATCACCAGATCGAGACTGCCGAGCGCATCGAGGTCGGCGTGACTCGGTGCGGCGGTGCCCAGCGCGAGCGACTCGGCCCGGCACCGGTCCTGCCACTGCGGGTGTTGCCCGAGATACTGCATCATCGTGGAGATCGTGATGGTCGACGTGTCGTGCGCGGCCATCAGCAGGAAAATCATGTGATCGACGATCTCGTCGTCGCTGAACCGTTGTCCCGCTTCGGATTCGATGTGGCACAACACGGAGAAGAGGTCGTCCGTCTCGCGCGAGCGTCGTGCCGGTAGATAGTGCCGGAAGAAGTCCTCGAGCACTCGGCGTCCGTCGAGTCCGCGCTTCCACCGGGTGCCGGGGACGGGGTACCGGACGATCGAGGTCGCCGCCTGCACACAGTCGATGAATGCCTTCTTCACCGCTTCGATCTCGGCCGGTGTGGAGTCCTCGGCCCCGCCCATGAAGATGTCGGTGGCGAGATCGAGCGTGAGTGTCTTCAGCGCCGTGTATGCACGGAATCCGTCGGTGGGAACCCACCTGTCGAGCTTCTGGGTGATCGACGGATTCATGGCATCGACGGTCTTCTCGAGGCGTGATCGGGTGAACGCCTGCTGCATGATGCGGCGGTGCCGGAGATGTTCCTCCGAGTCGAGGAGCATGAGGCCACCGTGGAAGAACGGCCCGATCAGTGCCGACCAGCCGTCGCCGTTGGCGAAGGCCCGGTCCTTGTTCTGCAGCACCTCCTGGCAGGCGTCGGGTCCGAGAACCGAGATCCAGCGTCGACCGGCCGCAGAGAAACAGGATACCTCGCCGTATCGGTCCCAGTGCTTCTGCATCATCGCGAGTGGATCGCGGATGTATTCGAGGACGTGCCCGATACCGGGTATTCCCGATCGTCCCGGGACCGGGCGCAGATGGGAGTGGGCGGGGGGAGCCGCCAGGATCCGGGTCACGACGAACCTCCAGTTCTGCGGATATCTGACAGGAGACCCTGTCAGATTGGGGTGTAGTCTGCGTCACATCTGTCCGGTCTGTCAAGATCGGTCCCATGACTTCCCCCGCGCCCCGCCGCTATGCCGGTCTGAGCGGCGAACAGCGTGTCGCGCTGCGGCGCGAAGCCCTGCTCGAAGCAGGACTGGAACTGTTCGCGGCCTCGGGGAAGAGCGGCGCCACCATGACCGCCATGTGCGCCCACGCCAAGCTGACGGAGCGGTATTTCTACGAGAATTTCACCAGCAGGGACGATCTGCTGCAGCAGGTCCTCGACAAGATCGCCGACGAGGTGCGCGAGGCCGTACTCGCCGCGCTCCGCACCGGCACGGGCACACTCGAAGACCTCGTGCGGAACGCCATCGCGTCGTTCGTCGCGATCCTCACCGACGACCCGCGCAAGGGCCGGGTCTCACTCATCGAGTCCGCCGGCTTCGAACCCCTGCGCACCCACAGACGAGCGTCGCTACGGAGTTTCGCCCAGATGGTCGCCGACGAAGCGACCCGCATGTACGGCGACCGGGCGTGGCCGCCCGAACGGGGCGAGATCAACGGACTGCTGTTCGTCGGGGGTCTGGCCGAACTGGTCACCGCGTGGTTGAACGACGAGATCGCCATCTCGCCCGACGAGATCGTCGACGTGGCGACGCACCAGTTCCTCTCCACGGCCCATCAGTAGAGCCGTCCGGGGGCGGTCAATCATCACCGACCGCGGTGCGGTCAATCATCACCGTTGGTTTCCTTCTCCTCGCCGCGTCGGCGCAGGAAGTTGAACCCGGGCACGCCCACGATGGCCTGGCGGACGTCCTTGGCGACGAGGAGCAGTTCGTGGATCTCGGGGGAGACGGTGTCGAGTGTCGCCATGATGGGCAGGACCGCGTCGACCCGCTCGGTGATCTCGGGGAGCCGGTCGATGAGCTTGATCGCGGCGCGCAGTTCTTTTGGTGAGAACTCCTCGACGAACTGGGTGGCGAGGGGAGCGGCACGTTCGGCGAGGGGTTTGTAGGTCTCGAGCAGTTCCCCGGCGGCGTCGGAGCTGCGGCCGGCGGACTCGACGACGATCCGCGCGTCGGCCGCGACCACCGTCGCATCGCGCACGACCCCGCCCGTCGAGTCGATGATCTCCGTGGCGCGCGTGACCGCATCGGCGGCTTCCTCCACCACACCGATGGTCGAGGCGATCACCTGCGTGGCCTGCGCGACGGCCACCGACGCTCCCTCGACGATGTCGGTGGCGTCGGTGACCACGCTGTCGATGCGGCGGATCAGCGATTCGACCGAGTCGATGAGCGATTCGGCCTCCCTGAGCAGGCCTTCCACCCGCGTCGGGAGCGACAGTGCGAACTCGGCGGTCTCGCGGGTGCGTCCGAGCACGGTCCGGGTGACGTCGACGATGGAACCGGCGACCGAGACTCCGAGCGCGGGCACAGGCAGCGAGATCATGTCGTCATAGTGCAGTACGTCCGATCGTCGTGATCGCGGACCTCACATTTTCGGCGTCCCGTTCGTCTACCCGGTACAGAGCACACACCGGATGGAAGGATCGAGGCCGTGACCGCATTGCGCACCCACACCGTGATCGACACACCGATCGGCGAGTTGACGTTGGTGAACACCGACGGCGTCCTGAGCGGCGTGTACATGGCCGAGCATCACCCCGCGCCCGACCGCGCCGGTTTCGGCGAGCAGGTCACCGGGGGGTTCGACGAGGCGATCACCCAGTTCGATGAGTACTTCGCGGGTCGCCGTACCCGGTTCACTGTCCCCATCGCTCCCGTCGGCACCCCGTTCCAACGCGAGGTGTGGGAGGCGCTGATGACGATCGAGTACGGCACCACGCGCACCTACTCGGAGATTGCACTCGCCCTCGGCCGACCCACTGCGGTACGGGCGGTCGCTGCGGCCAATGCCCGCAACCCGCTCTGCATCATCGTGCCGTGCCATCGCGTCATCGGTAGCAGCGGCAAGCTCACCGGTTACGCCGGTGGTCTCGAGCGCAAACGCTTCCTGCTCGACCAGGAGGCACGGGTGCTGAGTTCCGCCGAGCCCGATGTCGCCGGCGATACCCATGTCCCTGCCTGATCACCTACCGCGGGCGAGCCTGCCTCCTTTCGAGGAGGTGGTCACCCGCCACGGCGCGACGGTCCTCCGGGTCTGCCGCGCACTGCTCGGACCGGTCGACGCCGACGACGCCTGGTCCGAGACCTTCCTCGCGGCGTTGCGCGCCTATCCCGACCTGCCACCGGGCAGCAACATCGAAGCGTGGCTCGTGACCATCGCGCACCGCAAGGCCGTCGACATCCACCGGGTGCGCGGGCGGACGCCGGTGCCCACCGAGAACCTCCCCGAACCCGCGTCGGCCACGGGAAACCCCGGTGAGGGCGACGACGAACTGTGGAGCGCGGTCGCCGAACTTCCCTTCACGCAGCGTGCGGCGCTGGTCTACCACTACGTCGGAGGCCTGCCCTATGCGGAGATAGGCACGATCCTCGGCAACAGCCCGGCCGCGGCACGTCGCGCGGCGGCCGACGGTCGGGCTGCGTTGCGTCGTCGGATCGAACACGGAACAGGATGTCGCTCATGAACTTTCCACAACCCTCGGTCGGATCGGCCGATCTCGCGTGGTTGCGGGAGAAGCTCGTACTCGACGCCGAGGCGGCCGGGTTGCTCGATGTCGCGTTCCGCGTCGTCGACACCCCCGTCGGTCCGCTCCTGCTGGCCACCACCCCCGTCGGACTCGTGCGGGTCGCCTACGTCGCCGACGGATCCGACGCCGTGCTCGACGAACTCTCCCGCCGGATCAGCCCGCGCGTGCTCGACGCGCCGCGGCGACTCGACCCGGTGGTCCGGCAACTCGACGAGTACTTCGCCGGTACGAGGACACATTTCGACGTTCCGCTCGATCTGCGTCTCGCCGACGGATTCCGTCGTGAAGTGATCACGCGTCTGCCCGAGATCGAATACGGGCGCACGGCGAGCTATGCCGAGATCGCCGCCGCGGCCGGGAGCCCGCGCGCGGTGCGGGCGGTCGGTACGGCGTGCGCGAAGAACCCGCTGCCCGTGGTGGTGCCGTGCCATCGGGTGGTGCGCAGCGACGGCAGCATGGGGCAGTACGTCGGGGGAGTCGAGGCGAAGAGGGCGCTGCTGCAACTCGAGTCGGTGGCATGATCACCACCCTCCGGATCCCGGTGGCCGAACCCGTTGCGGTGGGGCCGATGCTCGCGTCGCTGCGAAGCCACACCGTCCCCGGCTACGAACACCACAACAGCGCTACCGGCACCCATCACCGCGCGATCCGCACGAACGGCGGCGCCGCGCACGTCGCCGTCCGCTTCGCCGACCCTGCGACACCCGACGACGGGAGACACGGGGATGTGCGACATCTCGAGGTTCATGTCGAGACCGCAGGTCGCGCGGATGTCGAGGAGATCGAAGAGAGGGTCCGGAAGTGGCTCGATCTCGGCGTCGACCCGTCCGTCGTGGATGCGGCATTCGAGCCCGATCCCGTGCTCGGGCCTCTTGTGCAGACCCACCCCGGTCTGCGCGTGCTCGGCACCACCGACTGGTTCGCCACCGCCGTGTCGACAGTGCTCGGGCAGCAGGTGAGTGTCGCTGCGGCATGCACATTCGCAGGACGACTCGTCGCAGCCTTCGGCGACGGTGCACCCGGTGGGTTGCGATGCTTCCCTACGCCGCACCGACTCGCGACGGTCGAGCAGAGCGAGCTGCGTGCCGTCATCGGCACGACGCAGTCGCGCGCCCGCACCGTCGCCGAACTGGCCCGGGTCGCAGCCGACGGGGTGGCGCCGGAGCATCTGTCGTTCGCGGCAGACCTTCTCGCGCTTCCCGGGATCGGACCGTGGACCGTCGACTATCTCGCTCTACGACTCGGCGACCGCGACGCGTATCCGTCCGGCGACCTCGTTCTCCGACGAGCCCTGCAGGTGGAGAGTGCGCGCGAAGCCGCCGAGCGCGCCGAACAATGGCGGCCGTGGCGGGCCTACGCCGTCATGCATCTGTGGACACACGCCACCTACTCGCCGCCCGCATCCTCGGCGTAGACGCTGCGCACGGCGGTGTCCATCGGGAAACGAACCTGCGTGTCGCCGAACATCAGGCGCGTCGCCACCTCGACCGACGCCGTGATGTGCGACGACGCGAGTTCCGGGTTGCCGGTGTGCACCACCACCTCGTCGTGCTGGAAGAACACGAGATCGCCGGCCGTCGGGTCGGGATCGGTGGTCAGCCGCCGTCGCAGTTCCGCAAGCACGCACAGCGCCCACTCGGCCGCGGTGGCCTGCACGACGAAGTTCCGCGTGAACCGGCCCCGCGCATGCGCATCACCGTGGGAGTGGAAGCCTTCCGGAGCGGGTGGGCACGCACGGCCCAGCCACGAATGCACCACCTCGCCACGTTCACCCGCACGGGCGGCACGTTCGACGAAGTCGACGGCGGTCGGGAAGCTGCGACGCAGCACCGTCAGCAGGGCACGCGCGTCGCCCGACGTGGCGCCGTACAGAACACCGAGCACCGCGACCTTCGCCTTCGCGCGGTCGCCGCCGAAGGACGCCGCGGCGACCGGGGCGTACAGATCGTCCGAACCGGCAGCCGCGACCATGCGCCGATCGCCCGACATCGCCGCCAGGATGCGCGGTTCGAGCTGGCCCGCGTCGGCGACGACGAACGACCGCCCCGGGTCGGCGATCACGCTCGACCGCAGCGCCTTGGGGATCTGCAGAGCGCCACCGCCGCGACTCGCCCACCGGCCCGATACGACCGCGCCGGGAACATAGACCGGACGGAACCGGTCGTCGCGGACCCAGGTGTCGAGCCAGTGCCAGCCGTTCGTGCTGTACAACTTCGACAGCTCGCGGTGCCGCAGCAACAGAGGCACCGCGGGATGGTCGATCCGCTGCAGCACATGCTTGCGGGTCGACTCGACGGTGATGCCCTCGCGACGGAACGCCTCGAGCACCTCGCTGTGGGAGGCGGGATTCACGGGGCGGCCGAAGACCGCGCTGACCTCCTCGACCACTTCGGCGATACGGCTCGGCAGGTCGTAGCCGGTCGGGCGCGGCCCGAGGGTGTCCTCGAGGAGGCGACGATGCGCTTGCGCCGAGAACGGCAACCCGTCGAAACCCATCTCGGCCGCTGCGAGAGCGCCGGCCGATTCGGCGGCGGTGAGCAACTCGAGGCGGGCGTCGCCGGAGATGCGGCGACGTTGCTCGGCGAACTGCTCGACCACCGCCTCGACGTCGATCGCGGGAGCCGCATCGAAGAGGCCGGGCCGCTCGTCGACCGGCTCCTCCGCAGTGGGCGGGGGTAGGCCCTCGCGTACGGCAAGGATGGCGCCGGTGGTGGCGAGATCGTGGCATCGCTGCACCCGAACATCGGCGCGGAGCAGCTCGGGATAGACCGATGCCGTCGAGGTCCACACCCAACGCGGTCGCGATTCGGCTTCGATCGCAGCGACTGCATCCGCGAATCCGGGGTACTCCCGCACCGAGCTGAGCGGCGCACCGAATGCGTCGACCTCGACGATGCTTGCACCGCGACGGCCCCGGCCGTCCGCAGGATGAGGAACGACGACCGTGCGCACCCATACAGTGTGCTCCATCACGGCGACAGACCCCGACGCGCGGTGACCCCCCGATTCACCCTCGAATTCACCCGTATCGAGAGCGATCCCCGCGAGAACCGCCACTACCGTGGTAGTGGAGGGACTCCGCCGCTACCCCCGACGCGCGGCGGGGTCCCCCATTTCGTTCGTGGGCCCGTCGCTTTCGCCTGCATGCTCGGAGCTGCCGGAGGATTCGCCCGTATCGTCACGATCGTCCTCACCGGCGTCCACGCTGTCGTTCGAACGAACCGTGTCGGTCGCGACCGCAGAATCCCGAACCTGCTGTCGCGACGGCCGCCAGGGCAGACGCACGGGTGCGTCCGCGGCCCGGTGGAAACCGACACGGTCGTAGATCCACGTCACCAGGGCGCCGACGACGAGACCGAACACGACGCCGACGATCGTCATCGTCACGCCGTGGCCGAGCCCGGCGTCGGGTCGTCCGTCGAAGTAGAGGATGGACCGCACCGCGAGATAGATCTGGTGCATCGGCTCGAAGGTCGACAACCATTCGAACATCCGCGGGGTGGCCTCGATCGGAATGGTGCCACCGGACGACGGCAGGCCGAGCACGATGAACACGATCAGGTTCACCAGCAGGCCCGCCGCGCCGAAAATCGACATCACCGCGAGGGACGTGATGCCCACGGCCGAGATCGCGAGCGCCCCGTACTCCCACAGCAGCAGCGCGCGCGGCGCCGGCATGCCGAGTGCGGTGGCGATCCACACATACAACGCCGAGACGATCAACGACATGACCACCGTGATGCCCCACTTGAGTGCCAGCACCTGCAGGCGCGACATCCGGGTGGTCTCCCGCGCGATGTAGAGGGGGCCGTATTCGGTGGGCACGAAACCGAGGGCGCTGTCGACGACCGCGTTGATGATCGTGGCGCCGGTGAAGCCGGCCAGGATCAGCAGCAGGGTGTAGAAGAAGGCGGACAGGCCGGCGCCCGTCCCGTCGGGCAGCGGCTTGTGCTCGACGGTGAGTGCATCGATCGGCTGGGTCAGGACGAGGCTGGAAGCTCCGGACAATTGCAGGTCGGGTGCCGACTCTGCGAGCGTCGCGGTGACGGTCTCGGTCAGCTGCTGCCCGACCGTGTCGTTCACCTGGGTCAGCGCGCGGTCGCCGATCGTCGTGACGATGCCCGTCGCGAACGCGCCCGTCCGGGGATTCGTGTAGAGGGTGATGATCGGCTTCTCGATGTCACCGGGAACGACCGAGGCCTGCGCGAGGATCGAGATGCGTTTGGTGAAGTCGCTCGGGATGACGATCGCGCCGTACAGGCTGCCGTCGTCGAGGCCCTGGTTGGCGGCCGAGATTCCCATCCGTCGGAGGTCGATCTCCTCGGGATCGATGCCGTCGAGGATGCCCTCGGTGATCTGGTCGCCGAAGTTCTGTCGCTCGTCCGATCCGGGCAGCACATCGCCGACGTCCTGATTGACGATGGCCATCGGGAACTGTCTCAGGTTCTCGCTCGGATCGAGGAGTGCGCCGAGATAGAAGTAGGCCAGGGCACTCATCATCGCTGCGACGACAGCGAAGGGCGCGAGCCAGAAGCGCGGGCTGCGAAGGGTGCCGTGGTGCGGATCGGTGGTCGACTGGGTTGAACTCACCTATCAATTGTGCACACAGATGTGTGCTCTTGGAGGGCTCGAGTGCTCGAATGCACGCGAGGTCGGGTTGCGTGATCTGTCACTCGAAGGCGTCCTCCCCGCCCGAATTGCCGGAAAGCGTCGGAGATCGACAATCTCGGTTTGTCGTATCGGACCCCGCGGTCCGTGTTTCGATGTGGTCGACGGACGGATCCGACAGAATGGGCGGAGGGAACGATGGCGAACGGATTTCGGCGGGTACTGCGAGCGGGAGCGGTCGCCGCAGTGGCAGGAGGGATCGTCCTCGGCGGCGCCGGCATCGCGGCGGCGCAGGACGAGTGGCCGGTCCAGCAACCGAACAGTCCGATCTACGTGTACGACGTGGACCCCGCCAACTGGCTCACGCCGGACGAGCTTGCCTACTGGAATCCGCTGGTGAACGAGCCGCGGCTGACCTCGGCCTTCGGCACGAACACCCGCATCGTATGTCAGGGCTTCCACGGCGTGACGACCGATTGCTGGCAGGCCGACCTCGAAGGCCGTCCACATAAGCTTCAGCGTCTGCCCGCGAACCTTCCGAATGTGACGGGGTCGAGCGCACCCGGCGGAGGCGTCGGGCACTTCGTGTATCCGCTCTTCTGATCCGTACGGGGCGTCAGCGGTCGTCCCGTGAGCTCGGGGTGCCTGTGCTCTCGAGATAGAGGAGAACCGCCCGTACCCGCCGACTACGGTCGGCCTCGCGCGGCAGGTCGAGCTTCACGAAGATCGAATTGACGTGCTTCTCGACGGCGCTGACCGACATGGTCAGACGATCGGCGATGCCGGTGTTCGTCAGCCCCTGGGCGAGGGCCTCGAGCACCTCGCGTTCGCGTTCGGTGAGGGTGGCGACAGGGTCGGTGCGGCGGGTGCTCGCGAACAGTTGCCGCACCACCTCGGGATCGAAGGCCGTCCCGCCCGCGGCCACACGTTCCAGGTCGGTGAGGAACGCCCCCACGTCCGACACGCGATCCTTGAGCAGATAGCCCACGCCACCCCAGCCGTTCGTGAGCAGGCCGGTCGCGTTCCGGTGCTCGACGTACTGCGACAGCACGAGCACAGCGACCTGCGGGTGCTCCTCCTTGATGCACCGCGCCGCGTCGATGCCCTCCGTCGAGTAGGTCGGTGGCATACGCACGTCGAGCAACACGAGGTCGGGCACCTCGCGCTCGACGACGTGACGCAGCTCGACGGCGTTGCCCACACCGGCAACCACCTCGTGGCCTTCGTCCGCGAGCAACCGGGACAGGCCCTCGCGAAGAAGGGTCGAATCCTCGGCTATCACGATGCGCACGGGATCCTCGCTTCCACGACGGTCGGCCCTCCGCGGGGGCTGTGTACGGAGAACTGCCCGTCCAGCGCGGCGACACGGCGCGCGAGACCTGTCAGCCCGGAGCCCGTCATCTCGGCCCCGCCACATCCGTCGTCGACGACCGTGACCGTGACGACGTGACCGTCCGCCGCGACGGTCACCGACACGTTGTCGGCGCCGGAGTGCTTCGTCGAGTTCGTGACCCCTTCCGCGGCAACGTAGTACGCGGCTGCCGCGACATCGTGTGGTGGTTCCGGGTCGATCGACAGATCCAGGTCGACGGGGAGGAAGGTGTGCGCGGACAACCCTTCCAGCGCCGCGGCGATTCCGTGCTTGTCGAGCGCGGCCGGGTATATCCGCCACGCCACGTCGCGCAGTTCGGTGAGCAACGCCTGCGCCTGGGCGACGGCGTTGTCGAGGTCGGCGACGAGGTTCCCGCCGCCGCGTTCGGCGGTGCGACGCGCGCGACCGACGTCGAGTGCGAGCGCGACGGCCCGCTGCTGGACGTCGTCGTGCAGGGCGCGTTCGATCCGCCGGCGTTCGTCGTCGATGGCGGTGACGACGTCGGCGCGGGTGCGCTGCAGGTCGCGGAGGCGATGCTGCGTGGCATCGTCGCCGAGCAACCGCAGGGCTGTGCGGACGTCCCACTGGCCCACGATCATCGCCATCCGGACGGAGAGATAGATCATCACGGCGGCGACGAGGAGCGAGACGAGACCGTCGGCGACGGAGATGCGACCGCCTGCCAGCAGGACGAACGCCCAGCCCCCGTAGCCGGTCGCGGAGATCAGGACGAGCAGGACGACGAGGCCGACGAGCGGACCGTAGGCCAGGCGGACGAGGAAATATCCGGTCGGCTCGCGATCCGGAAGATCCCGGACCGCCTCGGCGTCGAACCATCGCACGAGACGAATACGGTCGCGTTCGGCCGCGCGACCCGGTCCGTCGGTGGTACGGCGAGCCGATGCCGCCACACCCGTCACCGCGGTGACGATCCCGAGCAGAAGCCCGACGACGGCGCGGACCGAGGTCCCGAGTGAGCGCCGAAGGTGATCGATCACGGACCGACCCTAACGGGCGCGAATCGATCGGACACGGCGGACGACGAACACCGCCACTGCTGCGACCACCGCGACGATCACGAGTTTCTGCAGCACATCGGCATACGGTTCGACGACTCCCCAGTTCTCACCGAGGAGGTATCCGGCGAGTACGAAGATCGAGTTCCACAGGGCGCTACCGAGGGCGGTCAGGACGACGAACCGACCGACGGGCATGGCCTCCACCCCGGCGGGAACCGAGATCACGCTCCGCACGAGCGGCACCATCCGGCCGAGGAGCACCGACTTCTCGCCGTGCCGGGCGAACCACTCTTCGCCGCGCCGCAGATCGGAGGTGTTCACCAGGGGGAGTCGCTCGACAACGGCATACATCCGCTGACGGCCGAAGGCGCGTCCGGCGAGGTAGAGCAGCAGTGCGCCGACGAGGGAGCCGAGGGTGGTCCACGCGACGGCCGAGACGAGGGAGATCTCCCCGCGGGAGGCCGCGAAGCCGGCGAGGGGAAGGATCACCTCGCTCGGGATCGGCGGGAAGAGGTTCTCCGCGGCGACCGCGACACCGGCACCGGGTGCTCCGAGCATCTCCATCAGCTGTAGCGACAGACCCGCGAGGCCGTGGAGTTCGTCCGTGGGGGACTGCGTGAGGGTGTGTGCGAGGTTCATGTCCGGAACGCTATGAGCGGCGAACGTGCAGGTCGCTGCGGTTTTCCGCCGACTTCGCGGCGTTCGGGGTGTGGTTTTCCGCAGTCCTGCCGAATTCCGGTCTATCCACCGGATAGTAAATGGATGAATTATCCCGGATCTGCGGTACTGTGACCGCATGTCCGGACCCCGCGACCTCGACTACTGGTCCTTCGTCGAACTCGCGCAGGAGCGTCTGAACAGCAAGTTCGGCCAACATCACCGCAGCGCGACCGAAGTTCTGCTCACGCTCAACCGGGCCTCGGACATCGTCACCTACGACCTCGAGGCCGCCGTTCACCGTCCGCGCGGCCGGTCGTGGTCGGCCTATCGGCTCATGTTCGTCATCTGGCTTGCCGGCCCGATCGAGCCGAACGTCGCCGCGCGACTCACCGGGATGAGCCGCGCCGCGGTGTCGAACCTCGCGAAACCGCTGGTCGAAGCGGTAATCTTGGAGAAGACACCGGTCAGCCACGACGCGCGTTCGGTGCAGTTGTCGCTCACCGAGGCGGGGGAGAAGGAGATCCGCGACAGCTTCCGCGCCCAGAACGAGCGCGAGGAGGCCTGGGTGGAGGTGCTCACCCCCACCGAGCAGCAGATTCTCGTGATGCTCCTGAACAAGCTGATCACCAACCGCAGCCAGTTCGACGTGCGCGGACGCAACTGACGCAGCCTCGTGACCTCTCTGTGGTTGCGCTCACGCCCTCCGTTTAGTTAACGTATTTACTACTTCCAGGCGAGCGACCTTCCCTCGCACGCCCGAGATCCGCGAGGAGTCAGATCATGGCGTTCTACCGACAGCTCGGCGTCATCCCGCCGAAGCGTCACACCCAGCACCGTGACGAGAACGGCGACCTGTACTACGAAGAGCTCATGGGCGAGGAGGGCTTCTCGTCCGACTCGGCGCTGCTCTACCACCGGTACATCCCCTCGGCGATCGTCGACGCCACCGAGTGGAAGCTGCCCGATCAGACCACCACGCCGAATCACCCGCTCAAGCCGCGGCACCTGAAGCTGCACGATCTGTTCCCCGAGACGATCTGGGCCGAGACGGATGTCGTGACCGGTCGTCGTCTGGTCCTGGGCAACGCCGACGTGCGCATCTCGTACGTCGTGTCGTCCAAGCCTTCGCCGCTGTACCGCAACGTCGTCGGCGACGAGATGGTCTACGTCGAGTCCGGTGAGGCCACCGTCGAGACGGTCTTCGGCCCGCTCGAGGCGAAGGCCGGCGACTACGTGCTGCTGCCGATGGCCACCACCCACCGCTGGGTGCCCCAGGGCGACGCACCGCTGCGCGCCTACACCATCGAGGCCAACAGTCACATCGTCCCGCCGAAGCGTTACCTGTCGAAGTTCGGGCAGTTCCTCGAGCACGCGCCGTTCTGCGAGCGCGACCTGCACGGCCCGACCGAACTGATGCAGGTCGAGGAGGAGAACGTCGAGGTGCTCGTCAAGCACCGCACCTCGCACGGCGTCGTCGGCACCCGCTACCTGATGCCGCACCACCCCTTCGACGTGGTCGGCTGGGACGGCTGCCTGTACCCCTACACCTTCTCGATCCACGACTACGAGCCGATCACCGGCCGTGTCCACCAGCCGCCGCCGGCGCACCAGGCGTTCGAGGGCAACAACTTCGTCATCTGCAACTTCGTGCCCCGCAAGGTGGACTACCACCCGCTGGCCGTGCCGGTGCCGTACTACCACTCGAATGTCGACTCCGACGAGGTCATGTTTTACTGCGGCGGCGACTACGAGGCCCGCAAGGGATCGGGTATCGGCCAGGGTTCGATCTCGGTGCACCCCGGTGGTCACGCGCACGGCCCGCAGCCGGGCGCCTACGAGCGCAGCATCGGTGTGGAGTTCTTCGACGAACTCGCCGTCATGGTCGATACCTTCCGCCCCCTCGAACTCGGTGAGGGTGCGCTCGCGTGCGAGGACGCCGCCTACGCCGGCAGCTGGAACCGCAATGCAGGAGCGACGAAATGACTTTCGGACCTCTCCTGACGGGACTGTGCGACGACGCGGCGCTGTTCCCTCCGGGCAACGCCCCGCTGCCCGTCGCCGTCCCCGCCCACGCCGGACACCGCTCGTCCGCGCACGCACCCCTCGTCGGAGCGTTCGTCTTCCCGGCCGGTCGCCTCGGTGAACTCGCAGATCACCTCACGCAGCACCCGTATCCCGGCGAGCTGGGCCTGAGCCTGACCGCACCGACCGGCACCGCCGCCGTCCGACCCGCACTCGAGCAGGTCGACGCGATGGACTCGGTGTCCGTGGTGGCGCTCGAGATCGCGGTCCCCGCAGAGCAATCCGTCGACGAACTGTTCGCGGCACTCGCCGAGATCTCCGTGGGCCGCCCGGATGTCGATGTCTTCGTGGAGGTTCCGCGCGACGAGCGCCGCGCCGAGATCCTCGCCCGTATGGTCGGCACGCCCTACGCGGCCAAGTTCCGCACCGGCGGCATCGTCGCGGAGGCGTATCCCGACGAAGCCGAACTCGCCGCAGCTGTCGGCACGGTCGTCACTACGGGTGTGCCGTTCAAGGCGACCGCCGGTCTGCACCACGCGGTGCGCAACACCGACCCGAAGACGGGCTTCGAGCAGCACGGGTTCGTGAACCTGCTGGCCGCAGTGGACGCGGTGCTGTCCGGAGCCGACACCGACGAGGTCGCCTCCGTGCTCGCCGAACGCGACGGGGCAGTGCTCTCCGCCCGCCTCGGCGCCCTCTCCGACGACCGGGCCGCAGAGGTCCGGCGCCGTTTCCTGTCGTACGGCACCTGCAGCATCGCCGAACCGCTCGACGATCTGCTCGGCCTCGGTCTGGCACCCTCGACCGTTTCCCCGATCACCGAAGGAACGAACGCATGACCACCATCGCCATTCCGGAGGGCTCGCTCTTCGGCCTCGACAACCTGCCGTACGGCATCTTCTCCACGGCCGACAGCGAACCCCGCGTCGGTGTCCGCGTCGGAGATTCGGTCCTCGACCTGAGCCGTGTCTTCGAGGACGACATCGTCTTCGCCGAGCCGTCGCTCAACGCGTTCATGGCCCGGGGCCGCGCCCGGTGGGACGAAGTCCGCGCTGCGATCAAGGAACTCGTCGCCGGTGACGTCGCCGACGAGGCCGTCTTCGCCGTCACCGACGTGACGATGCACCTGCCGATCGAGGTGGCCGACTACGTCGACTTCTATGCGTCGGAGAACCACGCGTCGAACCTCGGCCGGTTGTTCCGCCCGCAGAACCCCGACCCGCTGATGCCGAACTGGAAGCACCTGCCCGTCGGCTACCACGGCCGGTCGAGCACCGTCGTGACCTCGGGCGTCGACATCGTGCGGCCGTGTGGGCAGCGCAAGGGCCCCAACGATCCTGGGCCGGTCTTCGGTCCGTCGATCCGCCTCGACATCGAGGCCGAGATGGGCTTCATTGTCGGTGTCGGCTCCCCGATGGGTTCGCGGATCACCCCCGACGAGTTCGCCGACCACTGCTTCGGCGCGGTCATCCTCAACGACTGGTCGGCCCGCGACATCCAGGCGTGGGAGTACGTGCCGCTGGGCCCGAACCTCGGCAAGTCCTTCGCGACGTCGATCTCGCCGTGGGTCGTTCCGCTCGCCGCGCTCGAGGCGGCCCGCATCGACACCCCGGTGCAGGACCCGGAACCGCTGCCGTACCTGAAGGGCACCGAGAAGTGGGGCCTGGACATCGATCTCGAGGTCGAGTGGAACGGGCACGTCGTGTCGCGCCCGCCGTACGCGCAGATGTACTGGTCGCCGGCGCAGATGCTCGCCCACACCTCGGTCAACGGTGCCGCGACTCGCACCGGTGATCTGTTCGGCTCCGGCACCATTTCGGGCCCGGAGAAGGACCAGCGCGGTGCCTTCATCGAACTCACCTGGGGCGGAGCAGAACCCGTGCAGGTCGGCGACGAGACCCGCACTTTCATCGAGGACGGCGACGAGATCGCCATCTCTGCCACCGCGCCCGGCCCGAACGGGACCCGCATCGGCTTCGGTGAGGTCCGCACCCGCATTCTTCCCGCGATCGGGGAATAGAGGAAACAGGTCCGTGCGTCAGCCGGAGCGCCACCGGCCGGGCCGATCGGCGATGCCCGGAACCCACGAGGTTCCGGGTATCGCTGTTTTCCGGGGTCGGTCAGTCGACCGAAAGAATTTCGCCCACAGCGCAATCCAGTACGCGGCACAGGGCGGTGAGGGTCGAGAAGCGGATCGCGCGGGCGCGTCCGTTCTTGAGTACCGACAGGTTCACCACGCTGACGCCGACCTTGTCGGCCAATTCGGTGAGGGTCATGCCCCGATCGGCCAGCAGCTCGTCGAGATGACACCGGACGGCATGCTCGGTTTCCGGAGGCATCAGACGAGTCCTTCGTTGTCGCGCGCCATGCGGCTGCCGATCCGCAGTACCACGCCCACGGCCGAGATCACCATGCAGAAGACGTAGGCGTACCAGAACTCCGGTCCGAGAGGCGCGTTCGAGAGGACCTCGTTCATGTCCACGTCACGGATCAACATGTTGGTGCCCAGCGTGCGGGGAATCATCGGGACGATGATGGTCGCGATCGCCACCATCGACGTGACCCACACGAGCCGGATGACACCCCGGTCGAACAATCGGCCCCGGACGAATCGCACGACGATCCAGCTCAGCAGGGCCAGGGCTGTCAGGTAACCGAACGTCTGTACCGCCTCCCCGGCGCGGAGGAGGCCGACGCTGACGGGTGAGAGGGTGTCGGTCGGAACGTCGATCACCGTGGTCGAGGTGGTCTGGAGGTCGGCGCCGTTCGGGGTGGACAGCACCGGCGCCGCTGCCGCGTCGTCGAACCGGACCCGCGCGGTCACGATGCCGTCGCCGAGGGAGCTCGCGAGGTCGCGGACATAGGTGAAGAGCACGATCAGTGAGGTCAGCGCGAAGACGGTGAGGGACGCCCGCAGATCGGTGCGGTCCTTCTTCGACGTCTCGGTGGGGGAGAGCGTGTCGGGTTCGCCGCCCGGGCCCTGGGGGCGGTCGGTGCCGTGGGTGGAATTCATGGTCGTCTCCGAACTCGCCGGACGGCGGGGCTATCGATTGTCGATACCATCGATAATCGTTATACCTATCGATAAACGATATGTCCAGAGGTGGGGGCGCCCGCCAGTCCTGCTCGGAGCGGATCAGGGTAGGCGACGCTCGATCGCGTCCCGCGCTGCCAGCGCCTTCGCGCCGTAGTCGGCGAAGAGGTCGGGTGTCAGCCGCGAAGCCGGACCGGAGATGCTGAAGCAACCGCGCACGGTGCCACCGCGCCCACGCAGCGCGACGGCGACGGCGGCGATGCCGTCGTGCAGCCCTTGTTCGGTCACGGCATACCCGCGGGCGCGGATCTCGGCGATCTCCTCGCGCAGCGCTGCCGGTTCGGTGACGGTGCGCTCGGTCAGTGATGGGAGTTCGGTCGCGAGGAAGTCTTCGATCCGTTCGTCGGGCAGCGACGCGAGATAGGCCTTGCCGGTCGACGCGGCGTGGAGGGGAAGGCGCGTGCCGAGGGCGAGGAAGGCGCGCAGCTGATGGGCGCTGTCGAGTCGCTCGATCAGGACCAGCTCGTTCCCGTCCGGCACGGCGAGATGGACGGTCTCGCCCGTCTCGGTCTGCAGCCGGTTCAGCTCCGGGAGTGCGACCTCGCGCAGGTCGTCGCCGGACGACATCGCGCTGCCCAGGCTGAATGCGCGGCCGGTGATGACCCACTGCCCGGCGTTCGTCGTCGAGGGGCGCAGCCAGCCGGCTTCGGCGAGGGTCTTGAGGCATCGCTGAACGGTGCTCTTGGGGACGTCGAGTCGCTTGCTCAGGTCCGACAGCCCGACCGGTTGCGTGGTCGCGACCTCCTCGAACACGCGGAGTGCGGTGAGAACGCTGTTCATCGGAACCTTTCGCGCGGTCGTTGACGGCAGGCGGCACGGGCTATAGGTTGAGCCGGACCGCATCGTAGCACGCTGGTCCACAATGTGGACCGTGCACCGCGCGACACCGTCCGGCAGGACGTCGAGAAGGGACCACCACCGATGACCACCACCACGCCCGTGCCGTTGCTGACCTCGCTCACCGAGTCCGGAGCAGGCAGTGACGACCGCAGCGCTGTCCGCGTCGGAGACGTCTCGCTCACCCGATCCGAACTGATCGCGGCTGCCGCCGCGGTGGCCGACGAGGTCGCAGGCTCCTCGCGGGTCGCTGTCGACGCCACCGCGAGCATCGAGACGGTGATCGCCACGACCGGATGCCTCATGGCCGGTGTGGCCGCCGTGCCGGTGCCGCCGGATTCCGGTCCGGCCGAACGCGCGCACATCCTGAAGGACTCGGGTGCGCAGGTGTGGCTCGGCACTGCCCCCGAGGACGTCACCCTGCCCGCGATCCCGGTCGACGCGAACGCGCGCTCGTCGTCCTCGCACGCCGAGGCGGACCCGGGCAGCGCCGCAATGATCATGTACACCTCCGGAACCACCGGTGCCCCCAAGGGAGTCGTGCTCTCGCGGTCCGCCGTGGCGGCCGGCCTCGACGGCCTCGCCGAGGCGTGGAACTGGACGTCCGACGACACTCTCGTCCACGGACTTCCGCTGTTCCACGTCCACGGACTCATCCTCGGCGTCGTCGGTGCGCTCCGGCAGGGCTCGTCGCTCGTGCACACGGTGCGACCGAAGCCCGAAGCCTATGCAGCGGCGGGTGGTTCGCTCTACTTCGGTGTTCCCACCGTGTGGTCGCGGGTCGCCGCCGACGAATCGTCCGCTCGCGCACTGTCGTCCGCACGACTCCTGGTCTCGGGCAGCGCACCCCTGCCCGTGCCGGTCTTCGAGCGCATGCTCGCCCTCACCGGCTCCGCGCCGATCGAGCGGTACGGAATGAGCGAAACGATCATCACGATCAGCACCCGCCACGACGGTGAGCGTCGGCCCGGCTGGGTGGGTCTGCCGATCGACGGGGTCTCCACCCGACTGCGCGACCAGGCCGGCAACCTCGTGCCGCACGACGGCGAAACCCTCGGCCAGTTGGAGGTGTCCGGCGCGACCCTGTTCGACGGCTACCTGAACAACCCCGAGAAGACCGCCGAGTCGATGACCGAGGACGGCTGGTTCAAGACCGGCGACATCGCCGTGATCGACGACCAGGGTTTCCACCGCATCGTCGGCCGCGAATCGGTCGACATGATCAAGTCCGGCGGCTACCGGATCGGCGCCGGCGAGGTGGAGCACGCGCTGCTGAACCATCCCGGCGTGCAGGAGGCCGCGGTGGTGGGTGTGCCGGACGACGATCTCGGACAGCGGATCGTCGCCTACGTCGTCGGGGATCTCCGTGATCCGGGCGAACTCTCGGACTTCGTCGCGCAGACCCTGTCGATCCACAAGCGCCCCCGCGAGATCCGTACCGCCGACGCTCTTCCGCGCAACGCCATGGGCAAGGTGCAGAAGAAGCTTCTCGTCGAGGACTACCTCGCCGGGAAGTGACCCGGTCTACCCGATCCGGACTTCGTCGCCGACGGTGATGTCGCCGGGAGTCGGGACGGTCGCGTAGACACCGATGCACGGCATCGGCTTGCCCTCCGGCACATTGGGCACCTGATGCGCGGTCATCACCTCACGCAGCATGTCGCGCCGCGCGGGAACCTCCTGATGGGGGAGCGTCACCATGACGCACCGCGCGGTGCGCTTGTGCGGTTCGAGGACTGCCGAGCCCACCGACACCCGTCGGCCGATCCATTCGTCCTCCACGAAACCGGTCGTGTCCGGAGTGTCGACGACCAACTGCGGCCGGAACCGCCGCAACGCGACATCGGTGGGGTCGCCGGTGCCGAGCGCTTCGACCGCGGAGCGGGAGACGAGATGCACCGGCGCCTCGTCGTAGGTGCGGTCGCGCGGTTCGAGCCGCACGTCGTGACCGAGCAGCTTCGACAGCAGGTCGTCGACCTCGGGATCGTCGCCGCGCACCACCGTGCCGTCGGCGAGCGTGAGTTCGAGTGCCGCCGGATCGCGGGGGTCGTCGTCGTTCAGAAGTCGTGCGGAGCAGGTCAACAGCAGTCCGTAGCGTCGGAAACGCTTCGCACTCGCGATGTTTCCGGTTTCGGCGTCGACCAGCGCCCACAGGTGGTCGCCGCGCACACCGTCCGCTTCGATCGCTGCGGCGTCGATCCGTTCTCCTCCGAACGATTTCACCGGATAACGCCACACCTGATCGATACGCACGACTCGTGAGCATACGGGGAACTGGGGAGAATGTTACGTGCGATTCCAACTCGCGGACGAAAACACCCGAGTCTCCGCCATGTTCTTCAACGGCGCATTGCAGATGACCTCACCACTGTTGGAACCGATGAGCGAATCCACCGCACCACTGCTCGCGATCTACCCCAATCGCAGAAACATGAGGTGGACACGTGGATGCTGCGCCGTGCCGCGGTCGATGCACGCCGCCGACTCCCGAAGCTGGATGACCCGAATCCCTCGACCTTGCTGGCTCAACGGAAGCTGCCGTCGCGGCTGACCGCGCTACGCGCTGTCCATGTCCCCGCATCCAAACAGCACGCAGAAAAGGGACGGGACCGACAGGCCTATGACGAACTCCTGCGGTCGCAGCTCGCCCTCGGAGTGCTTCGAAACGCACAAGCCGCAGAAGTCGGCATCGCCCACAAGCCCACCGGGCGACTGCTCGATGCATGGTTGGCCGGCCTGCCGTACACCCACAGGTGCACAGCTGCGGGTGATAGCCGATATCCACACCGACATGACCGCCTCCGGCCGACGAATCGGTTGCTGCAGGGAGACGTCGGCGCCGGAAAGGCCCCCGTCCTGGCAGCCACTGCGTTTGCGTTACTGGTAATCGAAGGCGGCTTTCAGGCGGTCCTCATGGCCCCGACCGATATTCTCGCTCGGCGCAACACTTCGAAGAGATCGCCGAAGCATTACGGCCTCTCGGCGTGACCGTCGACCTGCTGGTGTCCCGGACCTGCCTCTCCCCCGATCGACGCCGGTCGAGTTCGAAACCATCATGACCACACCAGTCGCACAGGCTGCGTGACCGAAACTGTCGCCGAATCGTGCAGCAGTCCCCAACGTCCCACACGCATGTTGCGGTCTGGCTGTGGCTCCTTCGACCGGGCTGCGGTGACGAATATTCAACTCCGTTTCTGGAGTGATCGAGTCCTGGCAGGCCGCTCACCCCTCGAAGCTGCTCGCCCTGTGCCCCGGAGTTCTTCGATTCCGGGGCACGGCGACTCGAGGAGCGAACGCTGTGCATCACTATGGGCTGATCGACCGTCTGCTCGAGTCGGCGAGGGGGATCATTGCGGAGGCGATCACCCTGGTCGACAGTCCTATCGAGGTAGGGATCGATCTTCGCTGGCCGACTACGAGAAGGTGTTGGCGACGCCGTCCCCGGTCCAGGGTGTCGTGGTTTCTCGCTGGAGGGGGCCCGTGGTTGCTGGGACGCGTTGTGCAGAGTCCTTGTGGCTGCCGGGATGGTGCTACATCGACAGGATTCGTCAGGGTGTAGCTGCCCGGCCGAGTTCGCTAGCATGTATTTGCGGGCGTAAATGATCGCAAATCAGGAGGTCGTGGTGAGTGAAGCAACGACGGAGAGTCGCTATCTGCGAGGCGACCTCAATTTCGAAGATGCCTTGCGTGAAGTGACCGGAGTCGACATCGGCCGTGATCAACTCGTGCAGATCCTCAAGAGTCTCCATACGGCGAATCCAGCCGGGCCCGCACTGTCCGAGCACGACGCACGCGTGCTCACCGATGCCGGATTCACCGCGAGTCCCGCCGCTGCCACGGCTGCGCGAGTCGATCGCGATATTCGGATGGCCAACCTCGTCGCGACCTCGTTGTCCATTGCAGACGCTGCAGTCCGCCTCGGCGTCACGCCGGCTCGCATCAGGCAACGAATCGCCGACGGCACCCTGTGGGCATTCGACTCCGGTCGTAACCGCTTGTTGCCTCCGGCGCAGTTCACCGACAGCGGGGCCGTGCCTCACCTCGACAAAGTCATGCCCCACATCCCGAAGGACCTGCACCCGCTGACGGTGCAGACATTGCTCACGCAGCCGCAGTCGTCATTGGTCGTCGATGGCCGGCCGGTCTCGATCGTCGCGTGGTTGACCGGCAGCGCAGGCACACCTGAAGAGATCGAGATTGTGGTCGACGTGCTTGCCGCCGTCGAGTGGGAATCGGCGTAGATGGGGGCGATGCTTCCGACACCGCCCTCCATCGCGCAGCTTCGTGCGGCAGGTCTGCTGCCGAAGGAAGTACTCGAGTGGCAGCCGAGCGAGATCATGTGGCGCGTGCACCGTACGACCGGTTCACATGTTCTCCCGTGGAATGCGTTGCGTGAGTTCGGGCCGATCCTGCGGTTCGATCAGCATCCGCTCCCGCGTGGGGATCATCCCGGCTACGGCGTGTGGTACGGCGCGTCCAGCCCCCGAGGTGCATTGGCGGAAGCGTTTCGATCGGCGCGGGTGATCGATCGCCATCGCGGTGACCCTTATCTGACCGGTGTGCGCTTCACCCGCGTGCTGCGGTTGCTCGACGTGTCCGGTGTCGGTGGAGGTGCATGGGCCACTCGGGTGGGAGGCAACGATGCTCTCGATTCCGCGCCGCACCGTCTTTCGCAGCATTGGGCCCGCACGATCCATCGCGCTCACACCGGACTCGACGGGGTCATCTATCGTGGCCGGTTCGCCGGCAGCACATCCGTGGCGGTCGTCGAACGTGCTGCCGATGCGTTTCCGCAGCGTCCTGTGCTGTCGCTTCCCTTGTCGCATCCTGGTCTGGCTGATGCCGTTGATACCGCGGCGCACGAACTCGGCTATGTCGTTATCTGATCCGGTTGCGAGACATGGCCATCACCGACACGCCTGCTGAACGCGGGGAGACTGCCGATGACGAGTGGCGTGCCGGCTGTAGAGGGAGGCGGACTGGTCTCGGTTCCGATGTTGAGCGGTCGGCGATCGACCACCCCACCACTCGACGCGAACAGATGTCGATCACCGTCGCCAGATCTCCTGCGCGAAATAGGCAGCTGCCCGGCGCAGAATCTCATGTTCGAGCTGCCATTCCTTCTCCGAGTTGCGCAGCCGGGCGTTCTCTGCCCGCAGGCGCCAACTCGTCCGCCGCAGTCTCACTGCCGCCGCCCGATGCGGCCGCTGAGCCCCGGTCCGAGGCCACCGCGGCGTAGGTGCGGGTGCCGCCGCCGGCGCGATACAACGCGATGGCGTCCCGGCGGAACTCCTCCGTGTACTGAGACTGACGTCCCATGTGAACATCCCTCCTGGTTCTTCTACGAACCACTGTCAGGGTGTCCACTCCCAGGGGGCAGCCTCAGTCGCACGCGGCCTCAACGTGCCCATCGACGAAGGACTCGCTGTCGAGGCTGCATGGTTCGCAACCGCCATTCCCACCGCGAGCGTGAGGAAAGGGCTCAACGGATTCCTCGGCCGACGGACAGTAGCCCCGATGTAAGTACGCGTTTCGGGTAGGGGACGTCGAACACTCGCACACGGGCGCATTCCGTGCGAAGTGCGGCGGGTCACCTTCCCCGTGGTCGGGAAGGTGGCTCCAACCGGGCGCGGGGCTTCTCCAGTCCTGATCCGTTGAGAGTTCGATGCCCTGCACGAGCCGATCATCACGAACTGAGGTGGTGAAGTGGAAGGTTCGGTATTCAGCGACACTGATGGAGCATCGCTGCCAACTCGCGTGTTGCGGCCGCTTCGGTCTCTGCGCCCCACGCGCTCAGAGCATCGGCTGAGACCATCAGAGATGTGGACGAATCAGCGGGGATGCCGTCGCCGAGCGGTAGTCCGATTTCCTGGCGGAGTTCATGCATAAGGACAGTGGGCT
>NZ_JCAXDU010000009.1:0-207758 GCF_059759155.1 Rhodococcus sp. GQ147 | reverse complement strand
CCCGAACTGCTCCGCCGACGCCTTGTATCCCAACTTCAAACCCTGAGCCACAGATTCCTCCGACCGTTCGCGTTCCGATGTCCCCGAGTATGCCCACCGGACGCTCGTCGTCGGTCGAGACCGACGTTGTGTTCGAAATTCACCGAAGAATCGCACACAACACCGGTCTCGACAGGTCACCCGAGGGCACCGGCGCGGTGCAACGCGCGTCGCACCCTTTCGACGAGGACTTGAGGTCGCCGATACAGCAGGTCGGCGCCGACACGCACCACGGTCCAACCGAGCTCCGACAGCAACGTATAGCGGTCGATGTCGATGGTCCGCTGTACTCGATCGGTCCAGTGCTGCGCACCGTCGTACTCGACGAGGACCCTCCACTGCTTCCAGCCCATGTCCGCGCGTGCCACGAACCGCCCACCGTCGTAGATCTCGATCTGCGTCTCCGGCACGGGCAGACCGGATCGGACGATCAGCAGCCGCGTGTGCGTCTCCGGTGGTGACGCGGCACCTCCGTCGACGAGTTCGAGAACCTTCCGTACGGACGCGAGGTGCCGAGCGCCCTTGTTCCGAGCGGCCACCGCTTCGATCTCGTGGACCTTCGTTCCGGTCGCATTGCAGAGCGCGTCCACCATTTCGACGCACCGATCGAGGTCCGCACCGCGCGCGAGGTCGAAGGCCGTTCGGGCCGGTATCGTCACCGTCATTCCGTCGACGACGCAGGATTCGATGTCGTCGACGCTGCGAACGATGATGCCCGGCGTCGAGTGCAGTTTTCCGGGTCGCACCATCTCCGCCGGCAACGACGCGTCGAGCCAACGGGTCCCGTGCACGGCGGCTGCGGACGGTCCGGCCAGTACCCCTCTACCTCCCGCCCACAGCCAGGCTGCCTTCGCGCGTAGAAGTGCGGTCGCTTCGACTCCCGGAGCAACGTACACATTGCGATGCAGCTTCACGAAGTGGTGCCGGAGTCGGTACCGCGTCACCGATCCGGCCGCCAGCGCATCGGTGCCGGCGAACGGTTCGTGGAAGTCGACCATGAGCGCGAGCGTGCCCGGTCTCCGGTCCCTCCGGTACCCCGAATCCGCCGTCTGTGGAGAACTTTCGACGTTATCCCCAGGCGCCCCGAAACGAGACCGGTGTTGTTGTCGATTTCTCGCGAGTTATCGACAACAACACCGGTCTCGACGAACGATCACGCGGCGCGGACCCGCGCCAACCCCCATTCGCGGGCCAGCAGTTCGTAGGAACGCAGACGGTCCTCGTGGCCGTGGGTGACCGAGGTGACGACGAGTTCGTCGGCGTCCGTTACTCGGCGGAGGGTGTCGAGACGCTCCGCCACCGAGCTCGGCGCCCCCACGAACTGGGTGACGATGCGGTCGTTGACGAGGGCTCGCTCCTCGTCGGTCAGCGGCGGGGTGGTCTCTGGGTCCGGGTACGGGATCGCGCCGTGGCCCGAGCGGATGCTGTGCGTCCAATGCCCGTAGGTCGACGCCAACTCGCGTGCGGTGGCGTCGTCGTCGGCGACCACCGCGTCGGCCGAGACCACCACGTAGGGCTTCCTCAGGATCGGCGACGGACGGAACGCCGACCGGTACGCCTCGACCGCTTCGACTGTCGTGCCCGGGTGGACGTGCTCACGGCGACGTTCTGTGGGCGGGAGCCATCGGAATGGGCCTTTCGGGAATGCGGGGTGTGGGAAATCGAGGGTGCAGACGTGGGTCCCGGCGGTAGCACCCGCACCCGCGTACGGGGGGTTGCTGCGACGTCGTAGAGCCAGGTCTCTCGGTCGCTCTGGATGGTCGCGGCTAAAGCTACGGAGTGCGGCACGCCGCGGAAAGGTTTCTCTCACTGTGACGGAAATCCGTTCCTCGTCGAGACCGATGTCGATGTCGACGCGGTGCCCCGGCATCGACGACAAGGCCGGTTTCGGTACGCCGTAGACTCGCCTCGGTGACCCCGCTCGAACTCTTCCTCGTCGCATTGGCCGGACTGGGCGCCGGAGCGATCAACTCCCTCGTCGGATCCGGCACTCTCATCACCTTCCCGACGCTCGTCGCGTTCGGTGTGCCCCCGGTGACCGCGACGATGTCCAACGCGATCGGCCTGGTCGCTGGAGGTGTGTCAGGCACCTGGGGGTATCGGCGCGAGCTGCGCGGGCAATGGGAGCGGCTGCGATGGCAGATCCCGGCGTCGTTCTGCGGGGCACTGGTAGGAGCGTGGCTCCTGCTCCACCTGCCCGAGACCGTCTTCGAGACGGTCGTACCCATCCTGCTCCTCCTGGCCCTTACCCTCGTCGTGTTCCAGCCGAAGATCCAGGCGTGGGTTGCCCGCAGAACCGGCGGCGACGCCGACGGCCACCTCGGACCGGTGCGGATGACACTGCTCGTCGTCGGCACTTTCGCCGTCGGCATCTACGGCGGCTATTTCACGGCGGCGCAGGGCATTCTGCTCATGGGTTTGTTCGGAGCGTTGCTGCACGACCACATCCAGCGACAGAACGCGGTGAAGAATCTGCTGTCGCTGGTGGTGAACGTCGTGGCAGCGTGCGCGTACATCCTGGTGGCGTTCGACCGGATCGACTGGACCGTGGCCGCACTGATCGCGGTGGGTTCTTTGATCGGTGGCTATCTCGGCTCGCACTACGGCCGACGCCTGTCGCCGGTCGCGCTGCGGACGGTGATCGTCGTGGTGGGGCTGATCGGTCTTTACCGACTGCTCGCCTGACGCACCACTTTCCGGAATTCACCTCTGCCGGGGTTGTCCGCAGCGTTACGAGAAGAACAGGTATCAATCCGATTTCAGAGAAATGGGAATCCCCGCCACCACGAGAGTTGCCGACTCACTGGCCTCCGCGACCCGCGCATTGAGCCGGCCAAGCATGTCGCGGAACAATCGGCCCGAAGAGGTCGCGGGCACCACTCCGCTACCGACCTCGTTGCTCACGGCGACCACCGGCACCGCACACTTCCGCCACGCCGCGATCAACTCGTCCACATCGGAGTGGACAGGGTCGAGGTCGCCATCATCCCAGACACCGTGGATATCGAGCCGTGCCGTCAACCACGTTCCGAGACAATCGATCAGCAGCGGTTCCGTAGCGGTGCACAGCACCTCGGCGACATCGACCGTCTCCACCGTCGACCATGAACCGGGACGTCTTTCCCGGTGCAGTGCAACACGTTCCGCCCACTCCGCGTCACCCTCTCGTGTCCCGCCGGTGGCGACGTAGGTGACGGACGGGCAGGACGCGAGTAGTTCCTCGGCGTGCCGCGACTTGCCCGACCGCACTCCCCCGAGAACCAGCGTCCGATGCGGCACGACCGGAGTGCCTTCACCCACGTAGACCACCTCACCGTCACGACCGGGACGAGCATCCACCTGCTGCAGACGATTCCGCAGTTCGTCGATGGGCGGATTGTGGTGGCCCAGATGCACTGCGACCACCTCGGTGTTCTCGGTGACGGCACCGACACCGCGCAGACCATCCACCATCGCGCCGAACTCGGGCAGGCCGAGGTGACCCTCGGACCGTTCGGAACGGTCGCCGAAGGTTTCCTCGAGGAATACCGCGTCGAACCGGGCGTCGCGCACGGCCTCGAACCACTCGGCGAGCCACATCCCGGTGTCGCACGCCCACAGCAACCGCGACCCGCCCGGGCCCGACAGGTCGTACAGCACCGCGTCGCCGTCGCGGAAGACCTTGTGCCGTGCGGGAAGAACGCGCACCGAGTAGTCGCCGACGGTGAGCGAGTCCCCCGGCTCGACCGGCACGAAACGCACCGGCGCGTCGGGAGCCACCCAGGGTCTACAGGTGTCGAGCGCGTCGGCGGGACCTATCACATCGAGTTCGACGCCGGCGGCCACCCACGACCGGAACAACAATGCCTGCGGGCCCAGATGATCTGCATGGGCGTGGGTCAGGAGGATATGCCGCACCTGCGCCAGCGACCTGCCGTGCCGCACGGCCGCGCGGGGCGCCTCAGGACCGCAGTCGAGCATCAGCACATCGTCGACGAGTGCCGCGGTCTGCCCGCGGATCTCGCCGCGACGCGCGGCATCCGCGCAGGATGCACACGTGCAGAACGGGTTCGGCCACCCGTCCGCCGCGCCGGTTCCCAGGAGCACGACTTCCATCAGCGGTCCTTCGTGCTGTCGCGGAGCGGGAGGACGGCGCGACCCGCCGGGCGGTCGAGGATCTCGACGCGGGCGCCGTAGACCTGCGCGATGCGTTCGGCGGTGAGGACGTCGTCGGGCGCTCCGTCGGCGACGACGTGCCCGCGATCGAGCAGTACGAGCCGTTCCCCGTATTGGGCGGCGGAGGTCAGGTCGTGCATCGCGGCGATGACGGTGAGGTCGCCTTCGGTGCGCATCGAATCGACGAGTTCGAGTACCTGCTGCTGGTGTCCGATGTCGAGTGCGCTGGTGGGTTCGTCGAGGAGCAGCACCCGCGGTTGCTGGGCGAGAGCGCGTGCGAGCACGACGCGCTGCAGCTCACCGCCGGACAGTTCGGTCGCGAGTCGCGGTGCGAACGCTTCGAGCTCGAGCCGTTCTACGATCCGGTCCACCACCTCGCGGTCGTGCGCGGTCTCGGATCCGAAGCGCGGGATGTGCGGGGTGCGGCCGAGATGGATCAGTTCCCTGACGGTGACACCTTCCGGCACCACGGGGCGTTGCGGCATCAGCGCGACCGCGCGTGCCATGTCCCGACGTCCGGCGCGCCCCGGCACGATGTCGGCGACCTGCAGGTGACCGGTGGCCGGCACGAGACCGGCGAGGACGTGCAGCAGGGTGGTCTTGCCCGACCCGTTGGGTCCGACCAGCGATAGCCAGGAGCCGGCGGTGACGTTCAGGTCGATCCCGTGCAGCACCTCGACGCCACCGCGTTCGGCGCTGAGCTGCCGGCACGACACCGTCATGGTCGGGGTGGTGAGAACATCGCTCTTCATCGGACACCTCGGCTCCGTCTGAGCACGACGAGGAAGAAGGGCGCCCCGATCGCCGCGGTGACGACACCGATCGGCAGTTCGGCGGGCGACATGACGGTGCGGGCCAGGACGTCCGCGAGGACGAGGAAGGACGCACCCACCAGCAGCGACAGCGGCAGCAGGAGACGGTGGCCGGGTCCGGCGAGCAGCCGGACCGCGTGGGGGACGACGATGCCGACGAACCCGATGAGACCGCTCGCCGAGACGACGGCCGCGGTTCCGAGGGTCGCGACGCAGACGAGCAGCAGCCGCACGCGCGCCGGGTTGATCCCGAGGCTCGCGGCTTCGACGTCGCCGACCGCCATGACATCGAGTGTGCGCCGATGCAGCGCGATGATCGCGACGGTGACCACGACGTACGGCAGGACCACGACGACGTCGGACCAACCGTCGGTGGACAGGCGGCCGAGCATCCACGAGTACACCTGCCGCAGGGTGTCGTCGTGCAGCTGCATGAAGAACGTCTGGATCGCGTTGGCGAAGGCCGCGACGGCGACACCGGCGAGGATGATGACGACTTCCGAGCGGCTGCCGCCGACGGTGCGGCCGAGCGAATACGTCGCGCCGACGGCGAGCAGGCCCCCGGCGAAGGCCGCGATCGGGACACCGGCGAACCCGGCCGCGCCGCCCACGACGATGGCGAGGGTGGCACCGAGACCGGCGCCGCTGGAGACCCCGAGCAGATAGGGATCGGCGAGCGGATTGCGGAAGACCCCTTGGTAGGCCGCACCGGCGATGGCCAGCATCGCACCGACCAGCACCCCGAGCACGACGCGCGGCATCCGGATGTTCCACAGGATCGCCTGCTGACGCGTGCTCAACCCGGAGTCGACGTCGACGAGCGGCAGGCGGTCGGCGATGTCGAGCAGCACCCCTCCCGTGGTGAGACCGGCCGGTCCGACGAGGATCCCGACCAGCATCGCGGCGAACAGGACGAGCACCGCGCCGGTCAGCGCGAGCGCGTTGCGCGGCAGTACCCGCGCACCGCCGGGTGGCAGGGCGCGGGTACTGCGTCGCGACAGAGAGATCAAGGCGTGGGCTGGGCCGCGGGGATGCCGCCGACGATCCGGGCGATCTCACGCATCAGGTCCACGACGCGCGGCCCCCAGCGACTGGCGATGTCCTCGTCGAGGACGTAGACGCGACCGTCACGGACGGCGCTGAGCTCGTTCCAACCCGCACGCTGTGCGACGACCTCGGGCGTGACGCCGCAGCACTGTCCGTCGGCCAGGAAGATCACGTCGGGGTTCTGCTCGAGGACGTACTCGGCGGACAGCTGCGGGTAACCGTTGCCGCCGGTCGCGATCGAGGTCAGGCCCAGCATCGAGTAGATATCGCCGATATAGGTGTCGTCGGTGACGGTGTAGAAGGTGTTATCGAGCTCGTGGTAGTAGGTCAGCGGGGTCTCACGCTCCGGGAGGCCCGCGAGGATCCCGTCGATGTCCGTCTTCATCTGCGCGACGAGCTCGGCGGCGTCACCGACGTGTCCGGTGGCGGCTCCCAGCTGCTCGATCTGGGCGTAGGTGTCGTCCAGGTTCTCGGCCGCGGGAAGGATCAGCGTCTCGACACCGGCCTGCTCGAGCCCCGCGACGAGATCGGCGGTGTCGGCGTTGGCGACGACCAGGTCGGGTTCGTAACCGAGGATCGCCTCGACGTTCGGGGTGTACCCCGACAGATCGGTGACGGGCGCGTCGGCCGGATAATCGGATCGGTCGTCGACCGCGACCACCTGGTCGCCGGCACCGACGGCGTAGAGCATCTCCGTGCTGGTGGGGCTCAGCGACACGATGGCCTGCGGGACGTCCGCGGAGGTGATGTCGGTGTCACCGGACGGTGACGAATCGTCGCTGCTCGAGCACCCTGCGGCGAGGAGCGCGAAAGCGGTCAGTCCGGCGGCGAGCAGCCGTCGGTGGTTGTCGAGTGGCACAGCCATCCTCCGTTGTTCGGAGGACGAAAACAGCACGGCTGCAACAGGCGGTTGCGGCACGCCACCGTCCTTCGTCCGAGGACCAGTACGTACGGACCCTCCGCGCCGGCCGACCTGGCTCACCCCGTATCGGGACTTACAGTTGCGGGACAGCGCCGGAATCTCACCGGCTTCACCGAAAACGCAGCGGGTGCCCTACCGGATCGGCAGGACACCCGCAGCGTAGCTCACGGCGTCCCAGGTCAGGACAGCGCCTGCTGGAGATCCTCGAGCAGATCCTCGGGATCCTCGAGGCCCACGGACAGTCGCACCACGCCGTCGGACAAACCGATCGCGGCCCGGCCCTCCGGTCCCATCGCCCGGTGGGTGGTGGTCGCCGGGTGGGTGATGAGCGACTTGGAGTCGCCGAGATTGTTCGAGATGTCGACGATGCGCAGCTTGTTCAGCAGCTCGAAGGCACGCTTCTTGCCCTCGCCCTCGGGGGCGTCGAGCTCCAACGTGATGATCGTGCCACCGCCACTCATCTGCGACTTCGCGAGTTCGTACTGCGGGTGCGACTCGAGATACGGGTACTTGACCCAGCGCACCGCATTCTGCGATTCGAGGAACTGCGCGATGCGCAGCGCCGAATCGACCGAGGCGCGCAACCGCACCGGCATGGTCTCGAGACCCTTGAGCAGCGTCCACGCGTTGAACGGGCTCAGCGACGGCCCGGTGTGGCGGATGAGCTTCTGCACCGGCCCGTCGATGTAGTCGGCGGGTCCGAGGATCGCTCCGCCGAGCACGCGGCCCTGACCGTCGATGTGTTTGGTGCCGGAGTAGACGACGATGTCGGCACCGAGATCGAGGCTGCGCTGCAGCAGCGGGGTGGCGAAGACGTTGTCCAGCACCACCTTCGCGCCCGCCGCATGCGCCATCTCGGAGACGCGACGCACGTCGACGAGGGTCTGCATGGGGTTCGAGGGGGTCTCGAAGAAGACCGCGGTGGTGGGCACCGACAGTGCCTTCTCCCACTGGTCGAGATCCTCGCCGTCGACGAACACCGTCTCCACGCCCCAGCGGGGCAGAATCTCGTTGCACACGACGAAGCACGAACCGAAGAGGCTGCGTGCCGCGACGAGACGGTCGCCCTTGCCGAGCAACGCGGCGAGCGCGGTGAACACCGCGGACATGCCGGACGCGGTGGCGTACGCCCCCTCGGCACCGTCGAGCAGGCGCAGGCGCTCCTCGAACATCTTCACCGTGGGGTTGCCGTAGCGGGAGTAGACGAAATGGTCGACGTCGCCGGTGAAAGCGGCCTCGGCGGCCTCGGCCGACTCGTAGACGAACCCGGAGTTGAGGTAAAGGGCCTCGGAGGTCTCCTCGAAACCGGATCGGAGGGTGCCGCCGCGCACGCCGAGCGTGGCGGGGCGAACGGTGGCGGGCAGCGCCTTGTCGAACGCGCCGCCCTGGGGGATGGAACTCACGACTGCCTCCACGGCAGGCCCGCGGCCCGCCAGCCCTCGGCACCGCGATGGCTTTCGCCGTCGAGAGCGCCTTCGAATCCTTCGAGAACGTTGTAGGCGGGGGTCAGGCCCGCAGCGGTGGCGGCCGTGGCCGCTCCGATGGAGCGCTGCCCCGAGCGACACAGGAAGATCACCGGTCCGCTGCCGATACCCGCTGCCCTCAGATCCTCGACGAAGTTCGGGTTGGGGGCGCCGTCGGGGTAACGAACCCACTCGACGAACACGGTCCGGCGACCGAGCGACGAGGTCTCGGGGACCCCGACGTATTTCCACTCGGCTTCGGTACGCACATCGACGAGCACGGCATCCGGATCACCTTGCAGCAGGTCCCATGCCTGCTGCGGCGTTATATCACCTGCGTAGCTCACCGGGACATATTTTCACAGGTCGGACTGTGACGTACACGCGGGCACCGCTTCGTATACGCACGGCGACACGTCAGAACCGGCAGATCCGCCACACGTCGTCGATGCGGACGACCTGCCACGTCTCGGTCTGCGTCTCCCCGTCGAGGCCGGTCCGGACGTCGACGGTGGCCCGATCGCCGTCCACGGCGATGTTCTGCGTGGCCTGCAGCTCCGCGCGTCCCTCGACGTCCGCGAGCGGTGCTTCCTCGGCGGGCAGATCGCTGCACCGCAGCCGGTCGAGGATCGGTCCGTCGTTCTCGTTGTGCGCGGAGACGTAGTCGGTGACGGCGCGGCGCACCATCTCGTCCTCGGTGAGGTCGTCGCCCGCCGGGGAGAAGAGCTGGGCGCCGAAGACGACGAGGACGAGCACCACCAGGACCGCGAGGGCTCCGAGGAAAGGCCCTATGCTGCTACTGGTGGGACTGTCGGGATCCGGGCCGGGATCGGGTTCGGGTTCGGGGGCTCCGCGCTTGGCCATGCGCCCGATCCTAGTGGGCGCGAGGTCGCGGCCCGTCACGACCGCATTTGCCCTAAAAACCCTCTCGAGGTAGGAATTGTCGCATGGCCACCACGCAGCTCGTTCGACGCCTCGCCGTCGACCTGTGTCGTATGGGTGCCCACATGTGTTGTCGCTGAAGCGATTCGCTCGACGGCTCGATTCGTCCTCCTTCGCCGTCATCCCCGCGCGACCTGCGCCGAGCCCACTGAGGGCAGCCTTAATTTAAGCTGGATATGTCCGTCCGCACACCGAAGAGGTAGTTGATCCCCTGATGACCGATCAGACTCGTCCCCTTCGCGTCGCGATCGTCGGTGCCGGCCCTGCCGGTATCTACGCCGCCGACGCACTCATGAAGTCCGACACTGCGCAGGATCCCGGGGTCAGCATCGACCTGTTCGAGCGCATGCCTGCGCCGTTCGGTCTGATCCGCTACGGTGTCGCGCCCGACCACCCGCGCATCAAGGGCATCATCACCGCCCTGCACAAGGTGCTCGACAAGCCGCAGATCCGCCTGCTCGGCAATCTCGACTACGGCAGCGACTTCAACCTCGACGACCTGCAGCGTTTCTACGATGCGGTGATCTTCTCGACCGGCGCGAACGCGGACCGCGCGCTGAACATCCCCGGCATCGATCTCGACGGCAGCTACGGCGCCGCCGACTTCGTGTCCTGGTACGACGGTCACCCCGACGTGCCGCGCACCTGGCCGCTCGAGGCGGAGAAGGTCGCCGTCCTCGGTGTCGGCAACGTCGCGCTCGACGTCGCCCGCGTGCTCGCCAAGACCGGCGACGAGCTGCTGCCGACGGAGATTCCGCCGAACGTCTACGAGGGTCTGAAGAACAACAAGGCCGTCGAGGTGCACGTCTTCGGTCGCCGTGGTCCGGCGCAGGCCAAGTTCACGCCGCTCGAGCTACGCGAACTCGACCACTCCCCGACCATCGAGGTCATCGTCGACCCCGAGGACATCGACTACGACGAGGGCTCCGAGCAGGCGCGGCGTAACTCCAAGCAGGTCGACATGGTCGCCAACACTCTGCAGGACTGGGCGATCCGCGATGTGGGCAACCGCCCGCACAAGCTGTTCCTGCACTTCTTCGAGTCCCCGCACGAGATCCTCGGTGAGGACGGCAAGGTCGTCGGTCTGCGCACCGAGCGCACCGAGCTCGACGGCACCGGCAACGTGCGCGGCACCGGCAAATTCAACGACTGGGAGGTCCAGGCCGTCTACCGCGCGGTCGGCTACCTGTCGCAGAACATCGCCAAGCTGCCCTTCGACGAGCAGGCCGGCACCGTGCCGAACGAGGCCGGACGTGTGCTCGCCGACGAGAACGCCGAGGGTCCCGACCGGTTCATGCCGCACACCTACGTCACCGGCTGGATCAAGCGCGGCCCCGTCGGCCTGATCGGCCACACCAAGGGCGACGCGAACGAGACCGTCGCGAACCTGCTCGAGGACCGGGCCGCCGGCCGGCTGAACACCCCCGAGGATCCGTCCGAGGACGCGATCGTGAAGTTCCTCGAGGACAAGCAGCTGCCGTACACCACCTGGCAAGGCTGGTACCGCCTCGACGCGCACGAGCGCAGCCTCGGTGAGGCCGAGGGCCGCGAGCGCGTGAAGGTCGTCGAGCGCGAGGACATGTTCCGCGCGAGCGAGCCGCACAAGGCGTGACAGCAGCCTGAACTGCACGAACGAGGAGGGACCCATCCGCGCGGATGGGTCCCTCCTCGCTTTCGGGTCTGCTCGGCTTTCCGGGTGCGCTCAGGTGAACAGGACGGCGCCCAGCCACACCGACGCCGCGACGAGTCCGCCGAACAGTTCGACGAGGATCGACAACGCGACCGCCTTGGTCGCCGCGACCGTCGAGACCCACGCGTCGCGGTGGGTGCGATGCCGCTGCACCTCCGACAGGTACATGCCGAGCAGGAAGCCCAGGAACAGCCCGACGACGGGGACGACGAAGAACCCGACGATGCCGAGCAGACCGGCGAGGATCAACGAGCGGTTCGGCACCCCGGCCTGCTGCAGTCGCTTGCCGGGCCAGGTGTACTTCACGATGCCGGTGACCAGCAGCGCCACCGCCGCGACGCCCAGCACGATCCATGCGGTGGTGCCTCCCGTGAGGAACGCCCATACGGCGATCGCGCCGAAGATCAGCAGGACGCCGGGCAGGACCGGCAGCACGATCCCGAGCAGGCCGACGAGGATCGCCAGCCCGACGAGCAGTTCGCCGCCGGCACTCACGGCGCCACCGAGCGGGTCGAGCGGGCGGAAGACAGCGGAGTACCGGGACGCGGTGGCAGCATGGTGGGACTATATGTGCCACCGGTCCACGCCCCCGGGAGGACGCGATGAGCAGTACCAGGCCTCACAGCAGCCCGAAGAGTGCATCGGACGCCGCAGCCGCCGCGGTGCGCGGCGACGTCCGGTACTTCACGACGCCCGGTGTCGATCCCGCCGAGGCGGTGGAGTGGCAGCGCCGCGACGCGCGGATCGTCCACCACGGCACCGGTCGTGTCGTCTTCGAGCAAACCGATGTGGAGTTTCCTGCCTTCTGGTCGCAGAACGCCACCGACATCGTCACGCAGAAGTACTTCCGCGGGCAGCTCGGACACCCGGATCGTGAGCACTCGTTGCGCGACGTGATCGCGCGCATCGTCGACACGATCACGGCGTGGGGGCACACCGACGGTCATCTCGACGATCCGGAGGCGTTCGCCGCCGAGCTGACCTATCTGCTGATCCACCAGCGGGCCTCGTTCAACAGTCCCGTCTGGTTCAACATCGGGGTGCCGAACACTCCGCAGCAGGCCAGCGCGTGTTTCATTCTGTCGGTCGACGACAGCATCGACTCGATCCTCGAGTGGTACCGGCAGGAAGCGGTGATCTTCAAGGGCGGGTCGGGCGCCGGGGTGAACCTCTCCCGGATCCGCTCGTCGGCCGAACCGCTGACCGGTGGCGGAAGCGCATCGGGGCCGGTCAGCTTCATGCGCGGCGCCGACGCCTCCGCCGGCACCATCAAGTCCGGCGGCAAGACCCGGCGGGCCGCGAAGATGGTGATCCTCGACGTCGACCATCCCGACATCGAGGAGTTCGTCGACTGCAAGGCGATCGAGGAACGCAAGGCGCGGGTGCTCGCCGAGGCCGGTTTCGACATGGGTCTCGACGGCACCGACATCCATTCGGTGCAATACCAGAACGCGAACAACTCGGTGCGCGTGACCGACGAGTTCATGCACGCGGTGGTGGCCGACGCCGAGTGGCCGCTGCGTACCGTGACGACCGGCGAGACGGTCCGGACTGTCCGCGCGCGAGAGTTGTTGCAGCGCACCGCCGCCGCCACCTGGGAGTGCGCCGACCCGGGCATCCAGTACGACACGACGATCAATGCCTGGCACACCGCCTCCGCGACCGGCCGGATCAACGCGTCGAATCCCTGCTCGGAGTACATGCATCTCGACGATTCGGCCTGCAACCTCGCGAGCCTGAATCTGCTGACCTTCCTGCGCGAGGACGGCACCTTCGACGTCGACGGTTTCCGTCACTCCGTGGCGGTGATGCTCACCGCGCAGGAAATCCTCGTCGGCCGCGCCGACTACCCCACCGAGCGGATCGGTGAGACGTCGCGGCGGTTCCGGCAGCTCGGGCTCGGTTACGCCAACCTCGGTGCGCTGCTCATGGCTTCGGGCCTGCCCTACGACAGCGAGGCCGGACGCGCGACGGCTGCGGCGATCACCGCCCTGATGACCGGTCACGCCTACGCCGTGTCGGCGGACATGGCGAGGCGCCTCGGACCGTTCGACGGTTTCGACGAGAACCGCGCGCCGATGCTCGACGTGCTGGGCAAGCATCGTGGCGCACTCGATGACATCGACGCCGATCTCGCACCGGCCGACGTGCTCGATGCGGCACGACAGGCGTGGGACCGCGCCGTGGCCGACGGCTCTGCCCACGGTGTGCGCAACAGCCAGGTCAGCGTGCTCGCACCGACCGGCACGATCGGGCTCGCGATGGATTGCGACACCACCGGGATCGAACCGGATCTGGCGTTGGTGAAGACCAAGAAGCTCGTCGGCGGCGGCAGCCTCACGATCGTCAATCGCAGTGTGCCGCGCGCACTGTCGCGTCTGGGTTACAGCCCGTCGGAGGTCGCCGATATCGTGGCGCACCTCGATCTGCATCACGATCTCGCCGGTGCGCCGCACGTGCGCGACGAGCACGCACCGGTGTTCGCGACGTCCATGGGCGACAACGTCATCTCGCCGCGCGGCCACGTCGCGATGATGGCCGCGGTGCAGCCCTTCCTGTCGGGTGCGATCTCCAAGACGGTGAACCTGCCCGAGTCCGCGACCGTCGACGACATCGCCGACATGTATGTCGACGCGTGGCGCCTGGGCGTGAAGGCCCTTGCGATCTACCGTGACAACTGCAAACTGGGACAACCGTTGTCGACGGCGTCGCGCCCTGCTGTCGCAGAAGCGGCTCCGTCCACGGCGCCTCGCCGCGAGCGGCTCCCGCGCACCCGCACTTCTCGGACGTTCGAGTTCCGGGTGGCGGACTGCAAGGGCTTCGTCACGATCGGTGAGTACGACGACGGGCGTCCCGGCGAGATGTTCCTGCGCGTGTCCAAACAGGGCTCGACGCTCGCCGGCATCATGGACGCCTTCTCGATGTCGGTCAGTTACGGTCTGCAGTACGGGGTCCCGTTGCGCACCTTCGTCCGGGCCTTCACGAGTACGCGTTTCGAGCCGGCCGGGATCACCGACGATCCGGATCTGCGGATCGCCACGTCGATCCTCGACTACATCTTCCGGCGACTGGCGATCGACTATCTCGAACCCGACGAGCGCGCCGAACTGGGCATCCTCACCGGCGCCGAGCGTTCGGTGCCCGACACCCCCACGCTCACGCCGTACACGAGCACGCCGCCGGTGCGTGAGCCCGATCCGCCGGCGACCGCGCCGCGGGGCACGCACAGCACGAGCAGCGCGAGCACGTCCTCCCCGGGTGGTCTCGCTGCTCCGTCACCGTCGAATCCGGACGCGCCGTACTGCATGCAATGCGGAGTGAAGATGCAACGGGCCGGGTCGTGCCACGCCTGCCCGTCCTGTGGGAACACCAGCGGCTGCAGTTGAGGTGATGCGTCCATACTGGCGGGATGGTCCTGGGAGTCGACACCGAACTGACACTGACGGCCGCGGGTGCCGTCTTCCTTCTTGCGCTCGCTCTCGGCGTGTGGAAGTACCGGCAGATGGCGACGTCCGACGACCACCTCGCGCACCCGTACGTCGACATCGCCCACCGATCGGCCCTGATGTATTCCTTCGCGACGCTGCTGGTCGCGGTGTTCGTCGAGCTCAGCGCGTGGCCCACCGCAGTGAACCTCGCCGCGGCCGCGGTGATCGTGGTGTTCTTCGTCGGCGCGATCGCGAGCTATGTCGTGCACGGTGCGCTGCGCGACACCACGAATCAGTTCGCGCATCCGGTGCGCGGGACGGGTCTGGCGATGGCCGCGCTGATCGTCGGTGAGATGGGTGGCTTCGCGGTGCTGTTCGCCGGCTTCCTGTGGGGTGCCTTCGCAAGCTGAGGCCGCGTCAGGTGCGGTGTTCGAGCAACGACAGGACGTTGCCGTGCGGGTCGCGGAACCATGCGACCCGCATACCGTCGGGTGCGGTCCACGCGTCGTGGTCGTCCTGATCCATGCCGTTGTACCGGATGAACTCCACGCCGTGCTCGCGCAGTTGTTCGACGGTGCCGTCCAGATCGGACACCCGCCAGCCCAGCACGGTGTAGCCGGTCTCCTCGCGCGACTGCACGAGGGTCACCCGGACCGGTGCGCCGCCGCCTCCGTCGAGGACGAGCGCGAAGGGGTCGCGGGAGAGCTTCCGGAAGCGCAGGGTGTCGACGTAGAACATCTCCGAGACGTCGAGGTCGGTGCTCGGGACGAAGCTCACGAGTTGGCCGGTGATCGTCATACGTCCACTGTGCTCCGGAGCGCCCGAGTGCGACAGCGGATTCGGCGGATTCACGCCCCCACCTCGGCGATCCGGCGACTAGGCTCTCGATCATGAGTACTTCGGAGATCGCTACGGTCCTGGCCTGGCACGACGCTGTGAACAGCAACGACATCGACACGCTCGTGCAGTTGTCGAGCGACGACATCGTGCTCCCCACCCCCGACGACGATCCCGACCAAGGACTCGACGAACTGCGCGAGTGGGCGACGACGGCAGGGGTCACGCTGCAACCGGGCCGCCTGTTCGTCCACCACGGAATCGTGGTGGTCGAGGAGACGGTGACCTGGGCGTCCGATCCGGGTCCTCGCGACGAGGCGATCGCCTTCCGGGTGGTCGACGACCAGGTGGTCACCGTCGTCCGCCACACCGATCTCGGCGAGGCCTTCGAGGCGACCGGACTGAGCGAGGCCGACCTCTACGAGGAGTGATCCACTCCCGACGACCGGAACCCCAGCAACCGGAGCCATATTCTGAACGTTCGCTAAGGTACTCTCCGTTGCGACAGTCCCTACACATCGGAGCGAGGTTCGTCGAGTGTCCGCTGAAGCTGTTGAGAAGAAGGGTCCGCTCGCGGGTGTCCGCGTCGTCGAGTTCAAGGGTCTCGGTCCCGGCCCGCACGCCGCGACCCTGCTCGCCGATCTCGGCGCCGATGTCGTCATCGTGCAGCGCCCCGGCGAGATCCCGCCGGAGGGACAGCGCGATCCGATTCAGCGCAACCGTCGCATCGTCGAGGCCAACCTCAAGGATTCCGCCGACATCGAGAAGGTCCTGACCCTGCTCGAGCGCGCCGACGTCCTCATCGAGGGCTTCCGTCCCGGCGTCACCGAACGACTCGGCCTCGGACCGGACGTGGTCCTCGAGCGCAACCCGCGCATCGTCTACGGCCGCATGACCGGCTGGGGCCAGGAGGGCCCGCTCGCCAACGCCGCCGGCCACGACATCAACTACATCTCCCTCACCGGCGTCCTGCACGCCATCGGCCGCCAGGGCGAGCGTCCGGTGCCGCCGCTGAACATGGTCGGCGACTTCGGTGGCGGTTCGATGTTCCTCGTCTTCGGCATCCTGTCGGCCCTCGTCGAGCGTCAGACCTCCGGCATGGGCCAGGTCGTGGACGCGGCGATGGTCGACGGCGCCCTCGCTCTCTCGCACATGATGTGGGCGTTCCGCGGTCGCGGCGCGTGGTCGGACGAGCGCGGCGTCAACATGCTCGATACCGGCGCCCCGTTCTACGAGGTCTACGAGACCAAGGACGGCAAGTACATGGCCGTCGGTTCCATCGAGCCGCAGTTCTACGCGCTGCTGCTGCAGGGCCTCGAGCTCGATCCGGCCGACCTGCCGCACCAGCTCGACACTTCCCGCTGGGCGGAGATGAAGAAGATCTTCACCGACAAGTTCCTGTCGAAGACCCGCGACGAGTGGACCGAGATCTTCCTCGGTACCGATGCCTGCGTCTCCCCGGTCCTCACCTGGGCCGAGGCGGAGAAGAACGAGCATCTCGTCGCACGCGGGTCGCTGATCGAGATCGACGGCGTCGTGCAGCACGCACCGGCGCCGCGCTTCTCCCGCACCCCCGCCGGCGAGCCGGTCGGTCCGGCGGCCGAGGCCACCGACATCGACACCCTCTGGGTCTGATCCGGCAGCTCGAGCCCGCCGACGCTCCGACGATCGTCTTGGCGCACAGGATCAGACGACGAGCCGCGCCTCGTCGGGTGTGCGCCCGGAGGCGACCTGCTCGTAGGCGGCGGCCATCGCCTCGACGGCGTCGTCGAGGACCTCGACATCCTGCGTGTACGGCAGGCGCACGAAATGTTCGAACGCACCCTGCACACCGAAGCGCGGACCGGCGGAGAGCAGCACACCGTGGGACGGCGCGGCGGCAGCCAGCGAGGTCGACACCGGCTCGGGCATCCGCGCCCACAACGACATCCCGCCCTGGCCCGGCGTGTACTCCCAGTCGGGCAACCGCCGGTCCAAGGCTGCGCACAGCGCACGGCGTCGTTCCCTCAACGCGGCGCGGCGACGTTCGAGCAGTTCGTCGACTTCGGAGAGCAGATGCGCGGCCGCGAGCTGTTCCATGACAGGCGTGCCCAGGTCGACCGCGGTCCGTGCCCCGGCCAGCCGGACGATCGTGTCGCGGTCGGCGCGGATCCATCCCACCCGCAGGCCACCCCACAGCGACTTCGCCGTCGAACCCACCGTCACCACCGACGCGCCGGCAGGCATAGCTGCGACGGGAGGCGGCGGCGGGGCGTCGAGCCAGAGATCGACCATCGACTCGTCGACGACGAGCGTGGTCCGCGTGTCGCGCATGATGCGGGCCAGTTCGGCGCGGCCGTCCTCGTCGAGGCACAGGCCAGTGGGGTTGTGGAAGTCGGGGACGAGGAAGGCGGTGCGCGCCGCGGTCTGCCGGACGGCACTGGCGACACCGTCGAGATCCCAGCCGCCGTGCGGGCCGTTCTCCGGGCGCACCGGAACCGGCACCGGGCGCGCGCCGTAGCGGCGGATCGCTTCGAGCGCATTGGGATAGGTGGGGTGGTCGACGACCACCCGGTCGCCGGGGTCGTCGAGCACACCGAGCAGCAGGCGCATCGCGTGCTGCGCCCCGGAGGTGACCATGATCTGGTCGGGCGAGGTGGGCAGTCCACGCTCGCGGTAGCGGCGGGCGATGACCTCGCGCAGCACCGACACCCCTATCGGTTCCATGCCGTGCGAGTCCAGATAGGTCGACATCGACCGCAGCGCCGCGGCATACGCCGCTTCGATCTCCGCTGCCGGCGCGGGCAGCGAGGCGTTGCTCAGATCGATCGCCGGGCCGATCGGCATCCGGGACCCGGTGTTCTCCGCGCCCCGGCGAGCGGGCACGGCGACCGTGCTGCGGGCACCCTGCCGACTGCGCAGATAGCCTTCTTCCCGCAGCGCCGCATAGGCGGACGCGACGGTGGTGCGGCTCACCGACAGCGCCGCGGCGAGTTCCCGCTCGCTGGGCAGGGCGACCCCGAGCGGGACACGGCCGTCGTGCACGAGCAGGCGGATGCTGTCCGCGAGCGCCCGGTAGGCGGGTCTGGGATCGGGGCGAGCGGAGCGACGGGAATGCGACTGCCCCGAATCCTGCCAGTTCCCGAGGTCGCGGACGAGCGCCACGGCTCCGATCGCTCGAGTGATCACCGATCCAGTATGCCCCGCATCGCGCGGGCGGGATCAGGCCGGTGGATCGAGCACCTGACGGAACAGGACCGTCCCTCGCGAGTCGAGCAACTCCACCCGCATCTGCTTCGTCGCGCCGTCGATGAACACCTCCCCGAAGTGCTGATATCCGTCCATCGGCGAGGTGTTCGCCGCCGGGGGCGCGTGCACGAAGACGGCCTCGGGACCGAACGTCCCGTCCAGCTCGTTGGGTCCGAAAGCACCGGCGTTGAGCGGTCCCGAGACGAACTCCCAGAACTCGTCGAAGTCGGTGAACGAGGCGCGGTCCGGCGAATAGTGATGCGCGGCCGTGTAGTGCACGTCGGCGGTCAACCACACGGTGCCGGTGATCCTGCGCGCCTCGACCGCCGACAGGACCCGCGCGATCTCCGATTCCCGGCCCGAGGGAGCGCCGTTGTCCGCGTTCGCGATTCCTTCGAAGGCCGTATCGCCGTCGGGTACGACCAGGCCGATCGGCAGGTCGGCGGCGATGATCTTCCAGGTGGCGGTCGAACGGGTGAGTTCGTCGATGAGCCACTGCGTCTGCGCGCTGCCGAGCACCTGCCCCGCCGCGCCGACGTTGGTGCCGTTGGCGTCCTTGTAGGTCCGCATGTCGAGTACGAAGACGTCGAGCAGCGGTCCGTACCGCACGACCCGGTGGATGCGTCCGTCGACGGCCTCCGCCGGATCGAGCGGGAGCCACTCGTGGAAGGCACGGAAAGCCCGTTCCGCCAGGACGTCCACGTTCTTCTCGGTGTACTGCTCGAGATCCAGGATCTCACCCGCGTACCAGTTGTTGACGGTCTCGTGGTCGTCCCACTGCACGATCTGCGCGACGGAGGAGTTGAACCGCCGATAGTTCTCATCCATGAGGTTGTAGGCGTACTGGCCGCGGTACTCGTCGAGGGTCTGCGCCACAGCACTCTTGGCCTCGGTGACGATGTTGCGCCAGATCCGGCCGTCCGGCAGCTCGACGGTCTCCTTCAGCGGATTGTCGGCGTACACGACGTCGCCGGAATGCACGAACAGGTGCGGGTCGCGACGGGCCATCGTGTCGAAGATCGTCATCCCACCGATGTCGGGATTGATACCGAAGCCCTGACCGGCGGTGTCGCCGGACCACTGCAGCCTGATGTCGCCGGGTGCGGTCGGGGCGGTGCGGAACAGACCCGTCACCGGCTCGGACGTGGCGCCGTCCTCGCCTTCGAGGACGACACGATAGTGCACCTGCTCGCCGGCCGGCAGTCCCGTCAGCCGCAGTCGGCCGGTTCCGTCCGTCTCGGGCGTCAGCAGACCACCCACGTGCCGGACGGGATCGGTGAAGGATTCGGTAGCCGCCGTCTCCACGACGAGCCGCGCCGGTCGATCCGAGCGCGCCCACACGAGCGCCCCGTCGGCCCGCACGTCGCCGGTGGCCACACCGTGGGTGAGGATCGGCCGCTCACGGACGAGGCTCGGCGTTGCAACGGAACTTCCCGACGAGCACGCCACCGCCGGAGCCGCGAGGGCTCCGAGCGCGACGGTGCGCAGCAGGGTTCGACGGGACACGTACATGGTTCTCCCCGGGGTCCGACGGACTGTGCGGGACGAGCGTGCACAGTCCGTGCGAACCGTCGGTGAACATGCAGTGAGGGATCGGCGCCCGTCCGACGACGAATCGGCGCGGGCCGGGAGCTACCCCGTCAGCGGATGACGTCGCGCCGGACGATCGTCTCGTCGCGGCCCGGCCCCACACCGATGCAGGAGATGTAGGCGCCGGAGAGCTCCTCGAGACGCAGCACGTAGTTCTGCGCGTTCTTCGGCAGCTCCTCGAAGGTGCGGGCGTGGGTGATGTCCTCCCACCAGCCCGGCATCTCCTCGTAGATCGGCTTGGCGTGGTGCACGTCGGTCTGCGTCATCGGCATCTCGTCGATACGCACACCGTCGACCTCGTAGCCGACGCAGATCGGCACGGTGTCGAGACCCGACAGCACGTCGAGCTTGGTGAGGAAGTAGTCGGTGATGCCGTTGACGCGGGTCGCGTAGCGGGCGATGACGGCGTCGAACCATCCCGTGCGGCGGGCGCGACCGGTGGTGACACCGACCTCTCCACCCTGCTTGGCGAGGTAGGCGCCGTGGTCGTCGAACAGCTCGGTCGGGAACGGACCCGAGCCGACGCGGGTGGTGTAGGCCTTGAGGATGCCCAGCACCGTCGAGATCTTCGCCGGGCCGATACCCGAACCGACAGCGGCGCCGCCGGCGGTGGGGTTGGACGACGTCACGTACGGATAGGTGCCGTGGTCGACATCGAGCAGCGTGCCCTGCGAACCCTCGAGGAGGATCGTGTCGCCGCGCTCGAGCGCCTTGTTCAGTTCGAGGCGCGTATCGGTGATGCGGTGCTTGAAACCCTCGGCCTGGGTGAGGACCTCGTCGACCACCTGCTGCGGGTCGAGCGCCTTGCGGTTGTAGATCTTGACGAGCACCTGGTTCTTGAATTCCAGTGCGGCCTCGACCTTCTGGGTGAGGATCTTCTCGTCGAGCACGTCGGCGACCCGCACGCCCACGCGGGCGATCTTGTCCTGGTAGCAGGGGCCGATACCGCGTCCGGTGGTGCCGATCTTCTTCTTGCCGAGGAAGCGTTCGGTGACCTTGTCGATGGCCACGTGGTACGGCATGATCAGGTGCGCATCGGCCGAGAGCAGCAGACGGGACGTGTCGACGTCGCGCTTCTCGAGGCCTTCGAGCTCGGTGAGCAGCACACCCGGATCCACCACGACACCGTTGCCGATGACGTTGTTGACGCCGGGCGTCAGGATGCCCGACGGGATCAGGTGCAGGGCGAACTTGTCGCCGTTGGGCAGCACGACCGTGTGACCGGCGTTGTTGCCGCCCTGGTAGCGCACGACCCACTGCAGACGTCCGCCGAGTAGATCGGTAGCTTTGCCCTTGCCCTCGTCGCCCCACTGGGCTCCGATCAGGACGATTGCCGGCATGTCGCGCTCTCCTCAGGCAGGTGTCTACGTGCGGGCGGTCTCGCCTGCAGGGTCCTGCCCAACCGGGCAGCAGCCGGGACCACAGTGTAGTCCACCCTCCGACGAGCGCGAATGACGGGACTGCAGAAGCGCCGGAGCTGCGGCGCGCGGTGGCGGGTCGCCGCCGCCCTCCCCCACCGCCTTCCCATTACAGTGGACGCAGCCGAGAGCCCGACGAACCCGACCCCTCGAGGAGACCCGTTGACCCCGGTAGTGCTCAGATGCGGTGACGTGCCATTGCCGTTGGCGCTGACCCCCGTGACCGCACTGTCTGCGCCTGCCCTCCCCGAGAAGGACGACTTCGAGGACGTCTTCGCGCATCTCGAGTCGGTAGAGGACCCTCGTCTGATCCTCGTAGGCAACGACGCGGCGTTCGCCGCGACCGTCACCCGGCTGATGCGCACCGAACGCCTCGACCTGGAGGTCGCGTACGTCCCGGAGACACGAACCCCGGCCACGGAGGCGTACGGGTTGCGGACGGGGTCGAAGGCCGCCACCGTCGCCCTGCAGGGGGTCGCGAAGCCGTTGCCGCTGATCCGCGACGACGCCGGTATCGCCCTCGTCGGCCGTGCGCTGCTGTGCGGTGAGAACGGCGATGCGCTCGTCGGGGAGGCCTACGTCGATGACACCCGCCTGTTCTCCGGCACGGTGCCCGGCATCCGCGTCGAACCCACACCCGCGATGCCCGGTCTGCGGGCCGCGATCGACCGGCCGCGCTGGTTCGGCGGCTACAAGTGGCTGACGGGCCGGGCCATGCAGTTGGGTTCCCCCGCCGCAGTCGTCACCCGCGACGGGGTCGCGAACCCCCGGGCTCTCAAGCGGTCGACCTTCTACCGGCACGACAAGAAGTGGAAGCTCGTCCGCTGAAACCCATCTTCAGCCGACGTTGACCCCTCTCGGCTCAGCCGACGTTGACCCCTCTCGGCTCAGCCGACGTTGACCCCTCTCGGCTCAGCCGACGTTGACCCCTGTCGGCTCAGCCGACGTTGACGCCGTAGTCCCGTGCGATGCCCGCCAGACCGGAGGCGTAGCCCTGGCCGATGGCGCGGAACTTCCACTCGCCACCGTGGCGGTACAGCTCACCGAAGACCATCGCAGTCTCGGTGGACGCATCCTCGGTGAGGTCGTAGCGGGCGAGTTCCCGGCCGTCGGCGCGGTCGACGACGCGGATGAACGCGTTGCGCACCTGACCGAACGACTGGCCCCGCGCGTCGGCGTCGTGGATCGACACCGGGAAGACGATCGACTTGACCTCCGCGGGAACGGCGACGAGGTCGACGTTCACGCTCTCGTCGTCGCCCTCGCCCTCACCGGTGAGGTTGTCGCCGGTGTGCTCGACGGAGCCGTCCGGCGAACGCAGGTTGTTGTAGAAGACGAAATGCTGGTCGGACAGGACCTTGCCGTTCTCACTCGTCAGCAGTGCACTGGCGTCGAGATCGAAGTCCGCGCCGGTCGTCGCGCGCACGTCCCAGCCGAGACCCACCGTCACCGCCGTCAGGTTCGGAGCCTCCTTCGACAGCGAAACGTTGCCGCCCTTGGCCAAGCTCACACCCATACCGAATCCTCTCGCTCGATGATCGTTGCCTACCGCCACCCTAGTGAAGACCGGACGAGTCGGGCAGGACGTGTGAAGGCCGTCCCGCGGGGGTAGCCGCAGGGCACCGGACGATGGCCGGGGACGGCGTTCCCGGCCTTTCGGTGTGTACGGCGAATGTCGCGCGAGGGAGAAGAGGGTCGGTTGTGGTGATTCGAGTCGCGTCGGTGCCTGCGTCGCACGTCTACGTCCGGCACCTCGCCTGCCCGGAGGGCGACGACGTGATCCGGTTGACGGATCCGGTTCCCGCCGACGGCCGCAAGGTTCCCGGGGGCTGGTGGCCGCCGTTGATGCTCGAACCGGGCTGGGTGAGCGACCACCACGAGGAATTCGACGTCTTCCACATCCATTTCGGATTCGACGCGATCGGCGCGGAGCAGCTGCAGGACGTCGTCGCCGAACTCGCCGAGCACGACAAGCCTCTCGTGTACACGGTGCACGACCTGCGGAACCCGCACCATCCCACCCCCGGTGAGCACCACAAGCAACTCGACGTGCTGATTCCGGCCGCGGACGAACTGATCACCCTCACGCCGGGCGCCGCCGAGCGGATCCGTCTGCGCTGGGGCCGGGAGGCGACGGTCCTGCCGCATCCGCACGTCGTCGAACAGCACTGGCTCGAGCGACCGCGTCGCGACGAAAGTCCGTTCGTCGTGGGAGTCCACGCGAAGAGCCTGCGCGCGAACATGGATCTGTTCCCGGTGCTCGACACGCTGGCCGAGACCGTGCGCTCGCTACCCGATGCGGTGTTGCAGATCAACGTGCACGACGAGATCTTCGATCCCGACAATGCGTACTGGTACAACCCGGAAGCCGGTTCCCGCATCCTGCAGTACGGCGAGCAACCCCAGGTGGACGTGCGGGTGCATCCGTACTTCTCCGACGACGAACTGTGGCAGTACCTCTCGGATCTGTCGGTGTCGGTGCTGCCCTACCGTTTCGGAACCCATTCGGGTTGGCTCGAGGCGTGTTTCGACCTCGGCGCCGCTGTGATCGCGCCGAGTTGCGGCTTCTACGGCGAGCAGCGTCGGTGCGGGGTGTACACCTACGACGAGGACACCTTCGAAGCCGACTCGCTCGATCGTTGCGTGCGAGAACTGTACGAGAGCAGGGATCTTCCGCGAGCCGACTGGTCGCAACGTATGGACGAACGTCGCGCGCTGGCCCGCGCCCATCGCGATATCTACCTGCGCGCGATGAGCAGCCGGAGCAGATCATGACGCCGTTGCGCATCGCACTCGTCGCGTCGAACAGATATCCGATCCGCCAGCCCTTCGCCGGCGGACTCGAAGCGCACGTGTGGCATCTCGCCCACGCGCTCGGCAAGGACGGCCACGAGGTGACGCTCTTCGCCGCACCGGGATCCGATCCGGAACTTCCGGCCTCGTTCCTCGAGGTGCCGTCCTTCGAGGTCAGCGAACTCGCACGCATCGACGTGTCGATGCCCCCGGCGAACGGCTTCCTCGGCGACCACCACGCCTACCTGTCGCTGATGCTCGATCTCGCCGGACCGTCCGCCGATGCCTTCGACGTCGTGCACAACCACAGCCTGCACTACCTGCCGATAGCGATGGCCCGCATGTTGCACACCCCGCTGCTCTGCACGCTGCACACGCCGCCGACGCCGTGGCTCGAGTCGGCGATGGCGACTCCGGGTGGGTGCCCGGGCACGTTCGTCGCGGTCAGCCGGCACACCGCGACGGCCTGGGAACACGTCACGCCTGGTCCGGTGGCGGTCGTGCCCAACGGTGTCGATCTCGGAGCGTGGCCGGTCGGTTCGGGAGGTGAGGATCTGATCTGGTTCGGCCGCCTCGTGCCGGAGAAGGGCGCGCATCTCGCGATCGAGGCCGCGCGCCGGGTCGGTTACCGGCTGCGGATCGCGGGCCCGATCAGCAACCGGGGGTACTTCGCGGAACACGTCGAACCGTTCCTCGGTCCCGACGTGATCTATCTCGGTCATCTTTCCCAGCCGGATCTCGCTGCCGCGGTGGGACGTTCGGCAGCAGCACTCATCACCCCGCAATGGGACGAACCGTACGGGCTCGTCGTCGCCGAGTCCCTGGCATGTGGGACACCCGTGGTGGCCTTCGCGCGCGGCGGCATCCCGGAGGTCGTCGACGAGAGCAGCGGATGCCTGGTCGCGCCGGACGACATCAACGGCCTGGCCGAGGCGGTACCCCGCGCTGTCGGTCTGTCCCGTGCCTCCGCCCGAGCCCGCGCGGAGGAGCGTTGTTCGGAACGCACGATGGTCGATGCCTACGTCTCGCTGTATCGGGAACTCGCGGGAGCGGCATGATCGGCTACTACATCCATCACCACGGGCACGGACACCGCACCCGCGCGAGCAGCATCTGCGCGGATCTGCGGACGCCGGTGACGGCATTGTCGTCGGCGCCGCTCGGCACTGCCGCCGACGTCTTCGACGACGTCGTGCTGCTCCCCCGCGACGACCTCGCCGTCGACACCGCGCAGGACACGACGGCCCACGACGTCCTCCACTGGGTTCCCACCCACGACGACGGTCTCCGCGAACGCATGCACGCGCTGGGGTCGTGGATCGCCGCGACCCGCCCGAGCCTGCTGGTAGTGGATGTGTCGGTGGAGGTGACGCTCCTCGCCCGCTTGTACGGGATCCCCGTCGTGGTGCTCGCGATGCCGGGCGAGCGCACCGATACCGCCCACACGCTGGCCTACCGCGTCGCCGACCATCTCATCGCACCGTGGTCGCAGGACGTCTACGATCCGCACTGGCTGCGCTCGTACGCCACCTCGTACGTCGGCGGGATCAGCCGTTTCGACGGACGCCCGTCTCCCACCCGCACAGCCGGTGAGAAGCCGAGGGTCCTCGTCATGAGCGGCAGCGGCGGATCGTCGATCACCGTCGACGATCTGCACCGGTTCTCGTCACGCTACCCCCAGTACGTGTGGGAGGGTCTCGGTGTCGCGGGCGGCCCGTGGGTCGACGATCCGTGGCCCGTCCTCACCGGCGCCGACGTCGTGATCGGGCATGCGGGCCAGAACACCGTCGCCGACATCGCGGCCGCCGCGCGACCTGCGGTCGTGATCGCCGAACCCCGTCCGTTCGACGAACAGCGTTCCACCGCAACGGCTTTGGAGAAGTCCGGACTGGCGGTGGGTCTCGACGGGTGGCCCGACCCGGACCGCTGGCCCGAACTGATCGAGCGAGCACGCGGCCTCGACCCCGTCGAATGGAAACGCTGGCAGGTCGACGGTGCCGCGGCGCGCGCGGCGGCGATCCTGGACGACCTAGCGGAGCGATCGTGACCGTCTCGGTCGTCACGGTCGCCGCAGGTCGCGGCACGCATCTGCGACGCCAACTCGACGGCCTCGCACGCAGCACCCGGACACCCGACGAGCACATCGTTGTCGCGATGGGTGACCCGGAGGTCACGGAGGTCGTCGCCACGGCCGGCTCGTCGGCGCGAGTGGTGGAGATGGACGTCGACTCCGCGAAACTGCCGGTCGGAGAGGCACGGAATCTGGGCGCGCGGACGGCGTCGTCGGATCTGTTCGTCTTCCTCGACGTCGACTGCATTCCGGCTCCCGACCTGATCGAACGGTACGCCGAGGCGGCCGGCCGGCACCCGGCTGCGCTGCTCAACGGTCCGGTCACCTATCTGTCCGAACCGGGCGCCGACGGCTACGACCTCGACCGGCTGGGCGACGCGATCGATCCGCATCCGGCCCGTCCGTTCCCCTCCTCGGGTGAGATCGTGCTGGACGATAGACACGAATTGTTCTGGTCGCTGTCGTTCGCGTCCCGGTCGCTCGTGTGGGACCGCATCGGCGGGTTCTGCACCGCATACAGCGGATACGGCGGCGAGGACACCGATTTCGGACAGAAGGCCGCCCGTGCCGGAGTCCCGATGGCCTGGGTCGGCGGCGCCCATGCCTTCCACCAGTACCACCCGGTGTCGAGCCCGCTGGTCGAGCATCTCGACGACATCCTCACCAATGCCGCGCTGTTCCACCGGCGTTGGGGGTGGTGGCCGATGCGGGGGTGGCTCGACGAGTTCGAGCGGACGGGACTCGTCTCCTTCGACCCCGACACGCAGCGGTGGACGAAGGTGCGGACGACCGGCCCGTGAAGACTTTTCGTTCCGTGTGCTAATTTCGGCACCGTCATTGCGACGACGCACGAGGAAGTCGGTGTGATTCCGGCGCGGTCCCGCCACTGTGACCGGTAGAGCGATCTCCGGGAGCCAGATACTCACGTCGCCGTACCTCCTTGCCCGGGGCGGACTTCCCCGAGAGAGGGTGTAATCGCCGTGCGTGTACGCGCAGCCTTCCCGAAGCTCCTTGTCGCGTTGACCTCCGCGAGCCTTCTGCTCGCCGGATGTTCGACGGCGGGTTCCGACACCGAGAACGACGCCTCGGACGAGTGCATCACCGACTTCGATGCCTCGGTCGACTACTTTCCCGACAAGTCCGAGATAGTCGACGCCGATTTCGAAGCCGTGGTCGCGCAGGCGGCCGACGCCCCGACCTGGCTCGTGGGTGGCGGCGTCGGCGGGTTCACCGCGGGGCTGGCCGGACTCGGCCGCGCCGGTGTGGTGATCGCCGCGGCGCTCGGGGCCACCGTGTTCCCCCTCAACGCCGTCACGGCCATCGTGGAGGCGCCCGTGGTCATCGCCGTCCTGATTCGTTCACGGCGTGGAACACTGGGAGCGGCACTGTGACCTCCACCGGCGTGGAACTACGCGATCTGACCATCGGCCACGCCCGTCGTCGTGCCTTCCGTGGCAGGACGGTCACGGAGATCGCTTCGAAGGTGAACGTTGCTCGACGGGGTGAACTCGTCGACGTGCTCGGACGCCTGGCGCGCGAGCAGAATCTGGCGGTCGTCATGTCCACCCACGAACTCGAACTCGCACTACGGGTGTCCGACCGGATGTGGCTGCTCGAAGCAGATCGCACACTGACATGCGACACTCCCGCTGCTCTCACCGAATCCGGCCGTATCGGAGAGGCGTTCGATCGCGGACGCATGCGGTTCGATCCTCGTAGGATGGTGTTCGACCTGGAAGCGGAGGACAGCCGTGTCTGATGCGATCGGGGTTCTCGAGCGAATCGCCGTATGGAGCCCGTACTTCCGCGTGAGTACCGGACCTGCCGACGACAGATGGCGTCCCACCGCAGATCTGGCCGACCCCGCGACCCGCGACGCTCTGGTGGCCGATACTGCCGCGCGGATGGACACCGACGAACCGCGCGTGGCGGCATCGACCCTCTTCTTCGGATACGTCGCACGCGTGTGGTCGGTGGCGATCGGTTCCGTCGTCGACTCCGGACGATGCATCCGGCTCGATCCCGAGCAACTCCTGTGGCGGAACGACGCCGGACTGCACCTGCACATCACCGAACCCGGATTCGGCGACGACATCGTGACGGAAGTCCTCGACCGGCAGATCGAACCTCTCGTCCATGCGTGGCGCGACGTGGTCGCGGCCGGCCTGTTGTGGGGCAACGCGGCATCCGCTCTGATCGGTGCCGGTCGGGTGATCGGTTCCGATGCACAGCCTCTCGTCGATGACCTTCTGTCCGATCCGCGTCTGGCGGACACTGTGGACCCGGCGACCGGCCGTCGCCGTAGTTGCTGTCTTTACTACCGCACACCCACCGGCGGGGTCTGCGGCGACTGCGTCTTCCCCACCCCGCCGGACGACCGCTCGAAGGAGATGCCGTGACAGTCGTGTCCGATCCCGAGAACTATTGGAACGACATGTGGTTCGGTCTGCTCATCGAAGGCTCGGCACTGGAGGTCGCGGCCCCGAACGCACCGAAGAAGATCGGGATGTACGACGGGTACGTCACCGTCGACTTCGGTCGGTGGCACTTCCATCTCTGCATCGGCGAACACACCGCGAGTGGGCCGGAACTCGGCCGGATCCGCCGCTGCAGTCGCGCCGAGTTGTACCGCAGGATCGGCAGGGACGACACCGTCACCTCCTGGGGTCTGCGCATGTTCAACGGCCGGGACGAGCAGATGCTCACGATCATGCTGCCCACCCCGTTTCTCACCAACACCCAGCGACTGACGGAGGAACCGGTCTGGGAGCACCTCGAGGCGTGGGACCGCATCCGCGGAATTTCTGGGGCTGGAACCCGATCCACGCGATCGCACAGGTAGGGGCTTCCGGCACACATGAGTGTGAAGCCGGGCGCCGACCGAGGTCCGGCGCGGAGCGGTCCGTCCGCGAAGGCAGAACGCGCCCGGTCACCGGGCGGCCTCGATGTCGACCGACCGGTGGGGCAGGACCAGCGGTGTGCCTGCGACGGGATCGGTGATCACAGTGGCCTCCACACCGAAGACGTCGCGCACCATCTCGGAAGTGATGACTTCGCTGGGCGGTCCGGCGGTCACCAGCGTCCCCGCTCGCATCGCCACAAGGTGATGGGCATAGCGACTGGCCATGTTGAGATCGTGCAACACCAGCACGATGGTGCGTCCGAGCCGGTGGTTGAGGGAAGCGAGCAGATCGAGCACCTCGATCTGATGGGCCAGGTCGAGGAAGGTCGTGGGCTCGTCGAGCAGCATGATGTCGGGATCCTGGGCCAACGCCAGCGCGATCCACACGCGTTGGCGTTGGCCACCGGACAGTTCTTCGATCGGGCTCTCGGCCAGCTGGTCGACGCCGGTCGCCGCCAGTGCGGCAGCCACCACCCGCTCGTCTTCGGCACTCCACTGTCGGAACCACCGTTGATGGGGATGCCGGCCCCGGCCGACGAGATCGGCGACGGTGATGCCGTCCGGGGCAAGGGGCTGCTGCGGCAGCAGACCGAGGGCGCGGGCCAGTGTGCGCGCCGGCATCTCGGTGAGCTCGGTACCGTCCAGAAGGACTCGGCCGTGCTGCGGCGACAACAGGCGGGCCAGGCCCCGCAACAGCGTCGACTTGCCGCACCCGTTGGGTCCGACGATCGCCGTGATACGGCCGGCAGGCAGGCTCGTGCTCACCTGGTCGACGATCAGCGAGGATCCGTAGCCCAGGCTGAGCTGCTCGGTCGTCAACGAGACCGACCGGATCGCGTGTGCTGGCTGTGGTGTCATCCGGCGGCTCCGATGCGGTGGGCGCGGGCGAGGAGATAGAGCAGGACCGGCGCTCCGAGGATCGCCGTGAGGACTCCGACGGGCATCTCCGACGGCGCGAAAATCGAACGGCCCGCCAGATCGGCGCCGACCACCAGAAGGGCGCCGACGGCGGCAGAGGGCGCAAGGCCGATCTGCCGCTCGGCGAGGATGCGGCGAGTGATCTGCGGCGCCACCAGCGCGACGAAACCGATGGGTCCGGCAGCTGCGGTCGCCATCGCGGCGAGGACCACTGCAATCAGCAGCAACAACACCTTGCGGCCTTGACCGGCTCCGGTCAGGGTGCGGGTGAGATCGTCGCCGAGCTCGAGCAGCCGCAGGTGCCGCGACTCCACGATCAGGACCGGGACCGTCGCCGCCAGCGCGATGACAATGATGGTCACGTGCAGCCCGCTCCGATTGGCCAGGCTGCCGGTCAGCCAGGCAGCGGCACTCATGGCTCGGTGGATGTCGGAACGGGTGAGCAGATAGGAGATAGCGGAGGAAAGCATCGCCGCGACACCGATCCCGACCAGCACCAGCCGGAAGCCGTGCAGACCGCGCCGGTAAGCGATGAGCACGATCATCAGCGCAGCGAGGACCGCGCCGGCCAGCGCACCGAACACGAGCTGCAGACCGCTGCCCCCCACGACAAGCAGCACGGTCAATGCGCCCATCGCCGCCCCGGAATTGATGCCGATGATGTCGGGGCTGACGAGCGGATTGGCGGCGATGCGCTGCAATATGGCCCCCGAGAGCGCAAAAGCCGCGCCGACACCGAGCCCGGTCAGTGCCCGGGGCAGGCGGTCGCCCAGCACGACCTCGCGCTCGATGAGGGTGCCTCCGCCTCCCACGATGGTGACGGCGTCGGAAACCGAGATCGGGTACACCCCGAGGACCAAGGAAGCCGTGGCGACCGCAACGGCGGCCACGCCGGCGAGGACGGTGAGCAGCACCGAGGAGCGGCTGATCCGAAAGGAGACCGGGGTACCTCGCGGGGCCACCAGGAGCGTGTCGCGGGTTGGACCGCGGCGCACCGGCGAACTCATGTGCCGACCACCTTGCGGTTGCGGACCAGGTAGAGGAAGAACGGGGCGCCGACCAGGCCGGTGATGATCCCGACCTGCAGCTGTTCGGGTTGGACCAGGAGTCGTCCGACGATGTCGGCGATCAGCAGCAGCATGGGCGCGAGCACGATGGTCCAGGCGAGCACCCAGCGGTAGTCCGAGCCCGTGATCATCCGTGCGATGTGGGGTACCACGAGCCCGATGAACCCGACCGGACCTGCGATAGCGGTGGCGCCACCCGCAAGCAGAACCACAGCGAGAGCCCCCGCGATGCGGTCGACCCACACACGGGCACCGAGGCTGCGGGCGAGATCCTCACCCAGAGCCAGAGCATTCAACGCGCGGGTCAGGCCAACAGCCAGGACGACACCGACGGCGATGAACGGCGCTACCGCGGCCAAAGCGTCACTGTCCGAACGGGTCAACGATCCCACGACCCAATAGCGGAAGTCCTCCATCGTGGAGGCGTCCTGGAGGGTGATCATCGTGGTGACCGCGCCCAGGAGCGCGGTCAACGCCGACCCGGCCAGAGCGAGCTTCACCGGCGTGGCACCACCCGGACCGAGCGAGCCGAGCATGTAGACGAAGACGGCGGCCACCGCAGCTCCTGCGAAGGCGAACCACACATAACCGGCAGCGCTCGTGACGCCGAGACCGACCATCGCCGAAACCACCGCCAGCGCCGCGCCGGCGTTGATGCCCAACAGTCCGGGTCCCGCCAAGGGGTTGCGGGTCAGACCTTGCATCACCACGCCGGCGAGGCCGAGCGCCATCCCGGCCAGCAATCCGGTCACGGTCCGCGGGATGCGGATATATCGCACCGCACGCTCGACGTCACTGTCCGCCGAACCTGTAACGGCCCCGACCACGTCGGAGAGGCCGACCGGCAGGGTGCCGAGCAGGACCGAGCCGAGGGTCACGGCCACCAGAACAGCCGTGGCCACCGCGAGCCCGAGTAGGCGAGTACGGTTGCCGCTCAGCAGGCCGGAACGCACGACAGGCGCGCCGGCAGCCGGGGCCGGACCGTCCGCAGACCGCTCCGGGGTCGTTGCCGCCGTCGTCACCGCCTACCTCACTCGCCCCCGTCTTGTCCGGTCTCGTCCTGGATGGCCAGGTCGGGGTGCAGCAGCGAAGCCAGCAGCTCGATTGCATGGGCGATGCGGACTCCGGCGGCGCGGTCAGCGAACAGGAAGGGATGCACGGCACCGTTCTGCACCGCCGACAGGCCCGCGAGCGCCGGGTTCTGCACGATCGTCTGCGCCTCCTCGGCGCCGTCCTGGCGGGTATAGGAGGCGTCGCAGCAGGTGCTGGTCAAGATGACATCGGGGTCGCGACGGATCAGCTCTTCGAGGTCGATCGCGACGTGGCGTCGCTCGACGAGGTCGGCGAAGGCGTTCACGCCCCCGGCCTGCGCGATGATCCGGGTACCGAAGTCGATGCCACCGGCGACGCGGATGCCACCGCCCTCATCGAGTAGGACGATCGCGACGCTCGGGCGGTCCGCCCCGGCCAGCACCTGGTCGACCGCCGCGATGCGCTGCTGTTGATCGGCAATGACCTCCTCGGCGCGCTCCTCGACGTCGAACAGGGCCCCGAGGTCGCGCAGGTCGTCATAGATCGTCTCGACGCTCACGGTGGCGGGGTCGATCGCCTCGTCCGACAGTCCGTCCGCGCTGGGGCACAGCGGGCTGAGGATCCAGCTCTGTATGCCGAGCCGGGTCAGACTCGCCCGCGTGCCGAAGCTCTCGTCGCCGGCGCCGTCCTCGGTGAACACGTTGTTGTACCCCGACAGGATGAAGTCGGGCCCGGTGGCCAGAAGCGCCTCACGACTGGGGAGCTTCTCGACGTACGGCACCTGCTCCTGGGCATCTGCGTACTCGGGCAACACCTGAGCATCGAGGAAGGCGGTCTCGATCAGGCGGTCGCTGATGCCCAGCGCATGCGCAATCTCGATGGCCGGCTGGTAGGCGGCATACACGCGTTCCGGTGGCGCTTCCACGGTGACGTCGATCCCGCAGTTCTCGACGGTCATGGAGTCGGCCGACGCGGCGTTCTCCTCGTCTGCGCCACATGCGCTCGCGCTGATCAGCGTCAGACATGCGGCGGCGACGCTCAGCGTCCGACGGTTCAGCGGAGTCATGCGACGGCCGTCCTTTCGATGCGCTGGGGGAATCGGCACTCGGGCCGGATCAAGGCATGGAAGGTGCGGGTCGCAGCGACCTGATCACTGATTCCCGGTGCGTGGGCGATCGCGATGGCGCGCCCTTCGACAGGATCCGGACGCCGAAGAGGTACAGCGGAGACAGAATGGGAGAGAGATGGGTGCACGGCTTCGCGCAGCCTTTCTCGGGGTAGGCCGCCCCGATGCTGAAAGGTACGAATGGGGTGAGTATCTGGCTCGCAGACGCTTGTCGAAGCGCCGCTCACAGTGGCGGTACCGCGCCGGATTCACACCGGCTTCCTCGGATCCCATCGTGATGGACGAACTGAGGCTAGCAGGAGCCGACCATGCCCGAATTCCCGGCTCGGCCGAAGTAGGAGCCGGGGGCGGTGCAGGTCGGTGGTGGCGCAACGCCACTCGAACGGCGTAGCGGTTGTGTCCTGTTCGACGCCGGTACCACCGCTGTGCGGGAGACCGACGTCATCGCCCGGCCCTGTCCCGGCACCGGAGAAAAGACCCGAGGGGAATCAACGCTATCCTCGCGGCGTGGACTCACGGATGCCGGTGCTTGCGCAGGTGCGCGGTGCTGCCGTGGGGTCGGTGTCGGGGGCGGTGAGTATCGCCGCCCATGGTGTGGCCGGTGGCGGGATGCCGCCGAGCCAGTCGGCGGTGGTGTTGCTGCTGGCGGCGTGCGCCGGCGTCGGTGCCGCGGTCGCCGCCGTCACCGTGCGCGATCGGAACTGGGTGTTTCTCCTCGCGGCACTGACTGCCGGACAGGTGGTCGGGCACACCACCCTCTCGGTGGTCGACGACCACGCGCACGGGCTGGAACTGTCGCCCGCGATGATCGCCGCCCACCTTGCCGCTGTTGCCGTCTCCGCCGCTGCGGTGCGCGCCGTCGAAGGTGGGTGCCTGCACGTGTTGGGGGCGTTCACCCGCGTGATGCTGGTGCTCGTTTCTGTCCCGCCTGCGCAGACCGTGGTCTGGTCGGCGACCCCGCTCTATCGGGCGACGCTGTCGTTGTGGTTGCTGGCCGGCGCCGCCGCCGGTACCCGCGGACCGCCGACCGCGGCGTAGTCGGCCTCCCTACCCGATCCGCCTGCTGCGCCGTCCCCGGCGCGGGAGAGCACGCGATCGCCGACGGGTGTCCGACATTCTTCTTCCGCCGTCCTGCCTTCGCCCCGTGCTGGGGTGCCGAGTGTATGGCGTGCGTGCCCTCAGCGGCATCGACCGGATTCGATCTGCCAAGTCCCCTCGATGCCCGCCTTTCCTGACGGTCGCCTCACCGACCGCATCTCCAGCGGTGCCCGTACTCATGCACGGACACCGCCGAAAAACGCGCACACGGTGAGCACCTCACGACAGCCGAATCGAGACACACTCATGTCCGTTCCCGAACTCGACCGCGGCACCATCGCCGCGGACAATTCCGCCGCCGAGCCCGCCCGGTCTGCGGCGCAGGATTCTTCACCGCCGCGCAGCATGCGGCCGCTGATCATGCGGCTGCACTTCTACGCCGGGATCCTGGTGGCCCCGTTCCTGCTGATCGCGACGATCAGCGGGGGCCTCTACGCGATCGCCCCGACCCTCGAACAGGTGCTCTACCGCGACCTGCTGCACGTCGATTCCACCGGTCCGGCACTGCCGGTCGCCGAGCAGGTCCGCGCCGCCCAGCAGCTACGCCCGGACCTGACCGTCTCAGCGGTACGCCCCGCATCCGAGGTCGGTGAGACCACCCGGGTGCTGTTCACCGATCCGTCCCTCGGTGAATCCGAGCGCACTGCCGTGTTCATCGATCCCGCGACCGCCTCGTCGACCGGTCAGTCGGTGGTCTACGGCAGTAGCAGCGCGCTGCCGGTACGCACCTGGATTTCCCAGCTGCACCGGCACCTGCATCTGGGTGAGCCCGGCCGGATCTACAGCGAACTGGCCGCCTCCTGGCTGTGGGTCATCGCTCTGGGCGGGGTGTACCTGTGGGTGCAGCGCTACCGCACCCAGCGCACCCGCACCCGGCAGTCGGCGCGACTGCTGACCTTCGACCGCGGCGCGCGGGGCCGCAACCGCACCCTCGGCTGGCACGGCACCACCGGCCTGTGGATCGCGGTCGGCTTGATCTTCCTGTCGGCCACCGGGTTGACCTGGTCCACATATGCCGGGGCGAATGTGGGCGAGTTGCGTACCGCGTTGAGCTGGACCACCCCGACGCTCGATACCACCCTCGGCGTCTCGGACACCGCGCCTGCAGCCGGTGGACACGACGGCCACGACGGCCACGACGGCCACGACGGCCATACTGCCGCTATTGCCGATACGGGCGCACTCGATCGCAACATCGGCGCTCTGGACCGCGTCCTTGCCGCCGCTGCCGAGCATCGAGTGACCGAACACGTCGAGATGAGCATCCCGGCCGACGGCCACACTGCCGTCACCGTCACCGAAACCCGCCAGCCCTGGCAGTTCGTCACCGACGCGGTCGCGATCGACCCGGCCACCGGGGCGGTGACCGCCACCAACACGTTCGCGGACTGGCCGCTGGCCGCCCAGCTCACCACCTGGGGCATCGCCCTGCACATGGGCATCTTGTTCGGGCTGCTCAACCAGCTGGTATTGCTCGCTCTCGCGGTCGCGTTGGGCACGGTCATCGTGCGCGGGTACCAGCTGTGGTGGCAGCGTCGCCCCACCCGCGGAGCGCGCCGGGTGGCGCGCCCACCGCTGCGTGGGACGTGGCGACGCCTGCACCCGGTCACCGTCGTCGCGGTGGTCGCTGCTGCGGTGACCGTCGGGTGGTTCGCTCCGCTGCTGGGACTGAGCCTGCTCGCATTCCTGCTCGTCGACGTCGCGGTCGGTCTGCTGCGGCGCCGGCGTTCGCCCGAGCACTCCCCCGAGGGGACCTCCGCGACCGGCTGAGTCTCGCTGTCTCCGGCCCGGCGGCTCGGATCCTGCCACCGGATCCGAGCCGACCGGGCAATCCTCACACTCCCGAGTTCGTATACAGAGGAACGCATTCCGGACTCGGTAGAGCGTCGTCGCGCCCACGCACGCCGAGGAAGGAGGCGATCCTTGTATAGTCGGCGCTGCGATCGGTTCGCCGCATGTCGTCGTGAGGAGCCCCGAAGACCTCATGTGCGCGCCGAAGCACCCGATGCCGACAGGTATCGGGTGTGAGAGGGAACCCGGTGGGAATCCGGGACTGTCCCGCAGCGGTATGCAGGAACGACCGCCGTCACCAAGCACTGGACCACCAGGTCCGGGAAGCGACGGCCACTAGGTCCATCCCGACGGAATCGGGAATGGGTGCTTGCGAGTCCGAAGACCTGCCGATCGTGTCGGGCACGCCGTGCCCGACGGTATGCCGCCTCGTGGAATGGGCGCGCGCCGATCGGCAACACCTCGACCACAGGTCGAGAACACGGGGCTCGTATCGGGATGCGCGTTCATCGGGCGGTAGACCACCCAGCGACGAACACCGGAGAAAACCTGATGTCTGCTCCGACAGCATCCTCATTCACCGCCACCGTGCTCGGCTCCGCACGCATCGGACCGAACCGCGAACTGAAGAAGGCCACCGAAGCCTACTGGGCCGGGCGCCTCGACCGCAGTGGCCTGGAATCGGTTGCCGCACAACTGCGCGCCGACACGTGGTCACGTCAACACACAGCCGGGCTGGACTCGATCCCGGTCGGAACGTTCTCGTTCTACGACCACGTCCTCGACACAGCAGTCATGCTCGGGGCGTTGCCTGCCCGGGCCGCAGATATCGCCGACGACCTCGACCGCTATTTCGCCGCAGCACGCGGCACCGACGATATCGCCCCACTCGAGATGACCAAGTGGTTCGACACCAACTACCACTACCTCGTCCCCGAGATCGGACCCGACACCGTCTTCGAACTCGATGCCACAAAGGTTCTGGGTGAGATCGTGGAGGCACGCGAGCTCAGTGTGCCCGCTCGCCCCGTCGTCCTGGGTCCACTGACCTTCCTGCTGCTGTCGAAGCCCGTCGACGGGCAAGGACCGCTGCTCGGCCGCGTCGACGAGCTCGTTCCCCTCTATCTGGACCTGTTGGCGCAGCTCGCCGACACCGGGGTCGACTGGGTACAGCTCGACGAACCGGCGTTGGTCCGCGACCTCGACTCACCTGCCCTCGATGCGATCGGACGGGTGTACAACGCCCTGGTGCAGGCACCGAAGCGGCCGTCGATTCTCGTCGCGTCGTACTTCGGCAGCCTTGGGCCAGCGCTCGAGCGGCTCGCACGCACCGGAGTCGAAGGCCTCGCCGTCGACCTGGTAGCCGGTACCACTACCGGAATCGCAGGTCTGCCCGAGCTCGCCGACAAGCTCATCGTCGCCGGTGTCGTCGACGGCCGCAACGTCTGGCGCACCGACCTCGAACAGGCATTGGCGACGCTGGCCACACTGCTCGGTTCCGCAGCCGACGTGGCGGTGTCGTCGTCGTGCTCACTACTGCACGTGCCGTACACGATCGATGCAGAACCGGATCTCGACGCATCGCTGCGCACGTGGTTGGCCTTCGGCGACGAGAAGGTCTCGGAGATAGTCACTCTCGCTACCGCTCTGCGTACGGGGCGCGACGCCGTCACCGACGAACTCGCCGCTGCCCGTACCGCCGCGCAGGTACGAGCGTCGGATCCGCGTCTACGCAACGATCGGGTGCGCGGTGTCCTCGCCTCGATCTCCACCGATCGCACCCGCACCCCCGCCGATCGACGGCGCGAGATCCAGCGTCGCCATCTCGATCTACCACTGCTGCCGACGACCACGATCGGCTCGTACCCGCAGACGACCCGCATCCGGGTGGCCCGTGCCGCGCTGCGCAACGGCGAGATCGACCACGGCGAGTACGTGCGACAGATGCGCGACGAGATCGCCGAAGTGGTTGCGCTGCAGGAGGAACTGGGACTCGATGTCCTGGTGCACGGCGAACCCGAGCGCAACGACATGGTGCAGTACTTCGCCGAGCAGCTCGACGGATTCTTCGCCACTGCCAACGGCTGGGTGCAGTCCTACGGCACGCGCTGTGTGCGGCCGCCGATCCTCTACGGCGACGTCGCCCGCCGCGGCCCGATGACCGTCGACTGGATCACCTACGCCCAGTCCCTCACCGACAAGCCGGTCAAGGGCATGCTCACCGGCCCGGTGACGATCCTGGCGTGGTCGTTCGTCCGCGACGATCAGCCGCTCGCCGAGACCGCCGACCAGATCGCGCTCGCGATCCGCGACGAGACGGTGGACCTGCAGGCCGCCGGGGTGCGCATCATCCAGGTCGATGAGCCTGCACTTCGTGAACTCCTGCCGCTGCGCGCGTCGGAACAGCCCGAGTATCTGAAGTGGGCGGTCGGTGCGTTCCGGTTGGCGACATCCGGTGTCGCCGACTCCACGCAGATCCACACCCACCTGTGCTATTCGGAGTTCGGAGAGGTGATCGAGGCGATCGCCGAACTCGACGCCGACGTCACGTCCATCGAGGCCGCCCGCTCGCACATGGAGATCCTCGACGATCTCGACGCCGTCGGCTTCGACCTCGGCGTGGGCCCCGGCGTGTACGACATCCATTCGCCGCGCGTCCCGAGCGAGGACGAGATCACAGCACTGTTGCGCAAGGCTCTGCAGGCAGTGCCCGCCGAGCGACTGTGGGTCAACCCGGACTGCGGGCTCAAGACCCGCGGTACGACGGAGGTCACGGCCTCACTGGCAAATCTCGTCACCGCTGCCGCCACCGTGCGTGCCGAGCTGAACCGATAACTACCGCACTACGAAGAAAGTCGTCGACAATGTCCACCCATATTCGCACCACCCATGCGGGAAGTCTCCCGCGCACCACGGCCCTCGTCGAAGCCAACCGAGCACGACGAGAAGCGGCAGACGGCTTCCGCCTCGATACCTCCGAGGAGTTCGCACAGTTGCTCGGCGACGAGGTGACCGCGCTGGTTCGGCGCCAGGTCGACCTCGGCATCTGCACTCCCGGCGACGGCGAGTACGGCAAGGCCATGTCCTCGACCGTCGATTACGGTGCCTGGTGGTCGTACTCGTTCCAGCGCCTGTCCGGTCTCCAGTTGACCGACGGAGGACCGTTCGGCAGTACACCGATCCGGTCGACACCCGGCAACGTGCGTCTGACCACCTTCCCCGACCGGCGCGACGGGACGCTGTTCGCTGAGGCCTACGGCGATCCCGACAGCGGGGTGTCGATCGGGAAGGAGGCACCCCTCTTCCCTACTGCGACCGGACCGGTCACCTATATCGGCCACGACGCCATCGCGTCGGACATCGCGAATCTGAAGTCCGCGCTGGCGGCCGCAGGGGTCGAGAACGGTTTCATGACTTCCTTGTCACCGGGTAGCGCCTCGCGGATCGGCAACGAGCACTACGCAACCGAGGAAGAATTCATCTGGGCATGCGCGGATGCCATGCGCGAGGAGTACAAAGCGATCATCGACGCCGGTCTGATCCTGCAGATCGACGACCCGTCCATCGCCGAGAACTGGGACCAGATCAACCCCGAGCCGACGGTCGAGGACTACCTGGCTTTCACCCGCATCCGGGTGGAAGCCCTGAACTACGCCCTGCGGGGTCTGCCCCAGGACCGGATCCGCTTCCATCTGTGCTGGGGCAGTTGGCACGGCCCGCACACCACCGATCTCGAGTTCAAGTACCTCGTCGAAACCATGCTCGACATCGACGCCGGGTCGTACTCGTTCGAGGCCGCCAACGTCCGTCACGAACACGAGTGGCGGGTGTGGGAGGACGTGAAGCTTCCCGACGGGAAGCAGATCGTGCCCGGCGTCATCAGCCACGCGACGAACGTCGTCGAACATCCCGAACTCGTGGCCGACCGCATCGAACGTTTCGCGAATCTCGCAAGACCCGGCGTCGGTCCCGGAACCGCGCAACCGGGCGTCCTCCACCCATCGACACCGGATGAGGCACCATGTCCGAATGGCATCCCGCCGAAGAACCCTCGTCGTCGTATCCGCCGTGCTCGTGGTGCTGGTCGTCGTCGCCGTCGCGATCTTCCAGCTTTCGAACTCCCGCACCTTCCAGCTGTTCGGGGCACTCGTCCATAGGGTGGAGACACCCGAGAAGGTGGTCTCGCTGACCCTCGACGACGGCCCGAGCGTCCTCACCCCGCAGGTCCTGCAGACCCTCGAGGACGCCGACGTCCCCGCCACCTTCTACGTCACCGGCTCGGAACTCGAACAGCGACCGGAGCTGGGCCGGGCCATCGTCGAGGCCGGGCACGAACTCGGTAATCACACCGCGACGCACCGCAGGATGATGCTCGTCGGCAGCGGCACGGTGGCCGAGGAGATCGAGCGCACCGACGCCGCGATCCGCGAGACCGGGTTCGACGGGGAGATCACCTTCCGCCCGCCCTACGGCAAGAAGCTCGTCGCGCTCCCCCGCTATCTCGACCAGCACGACCGGACCACCGTGATGTGGGACGTCGAACCGGATTCCGATGCGTCCGACACCGAGACGATCGTGCAGACCGCACTCGACGAGACCCGTCCCGGCTCGATCATCCTGCTGCACGTCATGTACCCCTCCCGGACAGCGTCGCTGGAGGCGATTCCCGGGATCGTCGACGGCCTGCGCGCCGAGGGCTACCGGTTCGTGACGGTGTCGGAATTGCTCGACATGCAGGCCTCGTGAACTCCGGGGCGCGAAATGGTCATCGATGCGCGCTGTTACGCGCTCCGATGACCATTTCGCGCTCTGATTCTCAGGTGAACGGGACTCCGCCGGTGACGGCGATGGTCTCCCCGGTGATGTAGCTCGACTCCTGGGAGGCGAGGAAGACGTAGGCCGGGGCGAGTTCGGCGGGCTGGCCGGGGTAGGCGATCTCCGGTTGCTCCTCGAGCGACGGAACGGGGTGCTGCTCTCCCGGGTGCTGCATGCGGTACTGGTCCTGGTCCGGCATTCTCGCCCTCCCTCGATCGGGTTCGTAAGGGGCGATACCCGGTGCACCACGGCGCCACACCGGCACCGCTCCGGACGCATGTGTCGGAGCATAATCGCAGGTGGACGACATGAGCGAGGTCACATCGGTGTGCGGCGCATAATGGCCACCCATGTGTCGGAACGGAGAGGTCGAGGCATGAGCGCGGACGGTACGAGCGCGGACCTGTCGGCCTATCGGAACGACTTCGCCCGGATCGAGAAGAAGGTCGCCGGGGAGTTCGACGCCGGTCGCCGCGGACGGGTCCTGGCGATCTGCGTCGTCGTCCTGACGGTGTGCATGGTGCTTCCGCAGACGTCGTCGGCGTGGTCGTGGACGGTCTTCGGTAGTTGGTTCGGCGACACCGCACCCGTGGCGGTGCCGCTGCGGATCTTCGCGGCCCTGGCCCTCGTGTTCGGGGTGGTGATCTCGACGCTGGCGTTGTGGCTGCGACGATGGAAGCTGGCGTCGCTCGCGATGCTCGGCTCGGGGCTGTCGTCGTTCTTCGGGCTGTTGGCGTACTGGTCGCAGGCGGGAATGATCACGAACGCTCCGCATCACCCGACCGTGGCGTTGGTCGCCGAATGGCTGGTGATGATCGTGATGACCTCGCAGTGGTTGCCGATCGTGCTGAGCCGGTCGCCGACGGACGTCCCGCCCCGGCCGCATCCGCTGCGGACCGGTCGCCGGTAGGTCAGCGCTCGACGAGCGAGCCCATCTTCTTCGCCAGGAACTCGATGCTGCGACGCGGCATGAGCCTGGCGAGCAGGTCGAGCATCGTCGCGTCCTTGCCGATGCACACCCGGAAGGTGCCCTTCTCGATCGCGTCGACGATCCTGCGGGCTGCCTCGGCGGACGAGGTGATCTTGACGGAGGCGTCAGTGCTGCGTCCCGGGATGGCGGCACCGGAGTTCTCGGCGATGCCGGTGCGGACGGCGCCTGGGAACACCAGCGTCACCGCGACCTTCGTCATGCGCAGTTCGGCGTACAGACCTTCGGTGAGCAGTTTGACCGCCGCCTTGCTCGCGCCGTAGACGGACTGGCCCGGCACCGGCACGAAGGCACCCATGCTCGACACGTTGAGCAGGCTCGCTTCGGGACGGCTCAGCAGCTCGGGGAGGAACGCTTTGCACATGTGCACGACGCCCCAGTAGTTGACGTCGAGCACCTTGTTCATCTCGTCGTACGGCAGGTCCGCGAATGGGACGAACTTCTGGATGATGCCGGCGACGTTGGCGACCCCGTCGACCTGCCCGTGTGCTGCGGTCACCTCCACCACCAGGGCTTCGACCGCGCCGCGATCGGAGACGTCGACCGTGTGGGTGGTCAGACGGTCGTCGTACGCGACCGCCAGGGCACGGGTGCCGTCGAGAGCCTCGGCGCGGAGGTCGACCGCCGCGACCCGCGCCCCACGCACGAGGAGTTCGAGGACGACGTCGCGTCCGATCCCGTTGCCTCCACCGGTGACGACGAAAACCCTGTCACGGATCTGCATGCTGCCTCCTCGTGTCGTTGGGTCCAGTCAATCCGGTCCGGCGGCCCGACGCCACCCGAAGTGTGCGCGTGCACGTCTGCGGGTATCCGCCCGGACACGAGTCGGCCCAGCGTACGGAGGTAGAAGTGACGACGTCGAAGAAGAAGGACGACGAGGTGCGCAAGGACCCGCCGGGTCCGGTCGATCACGGTCGCAACGGCGGCATGGCGACCCGGGAGAACGCCCCCGAGGTGGTCGAGCGTTCGGACGACGACGAGAAGTGACCCGATCCGGACGATGTGAACGGCCACGAGGCCACCGATCGGGCCGATAGATTTGAGTGCATGCAGTTCGCCGGACCTGCCGAACAGTACAACCGCTTCATGGGCCGCTACGCAGCGACGCTCGCGCCCGCCCTGGCGGACGCGAGCGGGGTGAGGGGCGGACATCGGGTCTGCGACGTGGGCTGCGGACCGGGTGGGCTCACCCGTGAACTGGTCGGCCGGGTCGGCGCAGCGAACGTCGCGGCGATCGACCCGGCTCCCCAGTTCGCAGCGGCGTGCCGGCAGATAGCACCGGAGATCGACGTCCGCATCGGGGTGGCCGAGAATCTGCCGTGGCCGGACGGAACGTTCGACGTCACCCTGGCGTCGCTGGTCCTCGGATTCATGAACGATCCCGAACTGGGCGTGCGCGAGATGGTGCGGGTGACCCGCCCGGGCGGCACCGTCGCCGCATGCATGTGGGACACCACGGCCGGCGGGATGACGATGCTCCGCATCTTCTGGGCCGCGGTGGGAACGGTCGAGCCCGGGTCTCCGGGTGAGACGAGGTTGGCCGGTACCACCGAGGGCGACATCGCCGAGCGGTTCCGCCGTGCCGGTCTGGACGACGTGATCGGTGGTGCCCTGTCCGCACGCGTGGACTACGCCGATTTCTCCGACTTCTGGGAGCCCTTCACGTTCGGCGTAGGACCGGCCGGGCGGCACCTGGTGTCGATGCCCGAAAGGCACCGCGCTGCAGTACGTGACGCCTGTCGTGATGCTCTTCCGTCGGGACCGTTCTCGCTCGACGCCCGCGCCTGGTACGCGCGGGGAACGGTTCCGGGCGACCCGAACTCATCCTCGTCGGAGTAGATAGGTGTCCATCACCCAGCCTCGGACCCCCTTGGCCCGGGCACGAGCCTCCCGGATCGCCGGGAGCACCTCGGCGAGCGGGCCGGCGACGAGTTCTTCGTCGTCGGTCCCCAGATTCGCACCCCACCAGATGTTCCAGGCCCCGTCGAGGTCCGCGCAGGCGAGGCCGCCGTCGAGCATCACCACGATGTTCGACGCACCCGCTGCGACGTCCTGCACCAGCCTGCGACCGGTCGTGACGGTGATCGGCCCGCCGATGGTGTTGAGCACGAGACGATGCCGGGCCGCCAGCAGTTGCACACTGCTGACCCCGGGAACGACGTCATAATCGAACCGCACGTTCCCTCGCCCGAGGATGCGGTCGACGACACGAATCGTGCTGTCGTACAGGCTCGGGTCTCCCCATACGAGGAATCCGACGGTTTCGTCGTCCCGAACCTGTTCGAGCAGAACGGATTCGTAGGCTGCGGCGCGGGCGGCGTGCCAGTCGCGCACCTCGTCGCCGTACCGGTCCGGATTCCGGTCGCGGGGCGGGTCGGCCACCACGATCACCCGATGCGCACCGGAGGTGTGGCGGCGCAGGATGCCCTCGCGCACCTCGACGAGATCGTCCACGCCCCGGTTCTTGTCGGGTACGAGGAAGACGTCGACGCTCTCGAGGGCGTGCACCGCCGCGACCGTGAGATCGTCCGGTCCGCCGGGGCCGATCCCGATGAGCCGAACTCTCACCCCCGGTCCTCGAGATCGCCCTCGACGTCGAGATAGGCCTGCTGCAGCCTGTTCATCGTCTCCGGATCGGGCTCGGACCACAGTCCGCGATCGGCCGCCTCGGTGAGTCGTTCGACGATGCCGCGCAACGCCCACGGATTCGCTTCGCGGAGGAACTGCTGGTTCGCGGGGTCGAGCGCGTAGTTCTGGGCAAGCGACTCGTACATCCAGTCCTCGACGACACCTGCGGTGGCGTCGTAGCCGAACAGGTAGTCGACGGTCGCGGCGAGTTCGAAGGCGCCCTTGTAGCCGTGCCGGCGCATCGCGCCGATCCACCTCGGGTTGACGACCCGCGCCCGGAAGACCCGCGCGGTCTCCTCCGCCAGTGAGCGTGTCCGCACCGCGTCGGGTGTGGTGGAGTCGCCGATGTACGCCTTCGGGTCGGTGCCCGTCAGTGCCCGCACCGTCGCGACCATGCCGCCGTGGTACTGGAAGTAATCGTCCGAGTCGGCGATGTCGTGTTCACGGGTATCGGTGTTCTTGGCCGCCACCGCGATCCGGCGGTAGTTCGTGCGCATGTCGTCGGCGGCCGCAACTCCGTGCACACCGCGCCCGTAGGCGAATCCGCCCCACGCCGTGTAGACCTCGGCGAGATCGGCGTCGGTGCGCCAGTTGCCGGAGTCGATGAGCTGCAGGATGCCCGCACCGTACGAGCCGGGCTTCGATCCGAAGATGCGCCGCACCGCACGGTCGGCGTCGCCGTGTTCGGCTTCGTCCCGCCGAGCGTGGGCTCGCACGTAGTTCTGCTCGTCGGGTTCGTCGAGGGCGGCGACCATGCGGATCGCGTCGTCGAGCATCCCGATGACGTGCGGGAACGCATCACGGAAGAAACCGGAGATGCGGACCGTGACGTCGATGCGGGGCCGGCCGAGTTCCTCGAGCGGGATCACGGTCAGTTCGCGCACCCGACGCGACTCGGCGTCCCATTCCGGCCGCACACCGATGAGCGCGAGCACCTCGGCGATGTCGTCGCCGGCGGTGCGCATCGCCGAGGTCCCCCACACCGACAGGCCGACCGACTGCGGGTACTCCCCCGTATCGGCGAGATACCGCTCGATCAGATTGTCCGCCAACGCGACACCGGTGTCGTATGCGAGGCGGCTCGGGACGGCCTTCGGGTCGACGGTGTAGAAGTTGCGCCCGGTCGGCAGCACGTTGACCAGTCCACGCAAGGGTGAACCGGACGGGCCGGCCGGGACGTACCCGCCGTCGAGCGCGTGGAGCACGGCGTCGAGCTCGGCAGTCGTGCCCGCGAGCCGGGGAACCACTTCGTCGGCAGCGAAGGTGAGCACCCGCGCGACCTCGGAATCGATATGGCCGAGAACGGATTCGACAACGCGCGCGGCCGACCCGGTGTTCCAGTCGTCGTCCTCCATGGCCTGCACGAGCGCCCGTGCGATGTTCTCGATTCCGTCGACCTCGGTCAGCGGGGCGTCGGGCTTCAGTCCCAGCGCGGTGCGCAATCCAGGGACGGCGTTACTCTTGCCACCCCATATCTGGGCGGCACGCAGGATCGACAGCACCAGATTCACCCGTGCCTCCCCGACCGGTGCGGCACCGAGAACGTGCAGGCCGTCGCGGATCTGCGCGTCCTTGACCTCGCACAACCATCCATCGACGTGCAGCAGGAAGTCGTCGAACTCGGCGTCGTGCGGGCGGTCGTCGAGCCCGAGATCGTGATCGAGTTTCGCCGCCTGGATCAACGTCCAGATCTGCGCGCGGATCGCGGGCAGTTTCGCCGGGTCCATCGCGGCGATGTTGGAGTACTCGTCGAGCAGTTGCTCCAAACGAGCGATGTCGCCGTACGATTCGGCGCGCGCCATCGGCGGGATCAGGTGATCGACGATGATCGCATGGGCACGGCGCTTGGCCTGCGCACCTTCACCCGGATCGTTGACGAGGAACGGATAGATCAGCGGCAGATTGCCGATGGCCGCGTCGGTCGCGCACGCCGCGGACAGGCCCGCGTTCTTTCCGGGCAGCCATTCCATCGAACCGTGTTTGCCCAGGTGAACCACGGCATCGGCACCGAAGCCGTGTTCGATCCACTTGTACGCGGCGAGGTAATGGTGCGACGGCGCCATGTCGGGATCGTGGTAGATTGCCACCGGATTCTCGCCGAATCCCCGGGGCGGCTGGATCATCAGCACCACGTTGCCGGCCTGCAGGGTCGCCAGCACGATCGCCTTGTCGCCACCGCTGCCGTCGACGAACAGCGACCCGGGCGCCGGGCCCCACGCCTCGCTCATCGCGTCGGTGAGCTCGGCAGGCAGGTCCTTCGTCCATGCCAGATAGTCGGATGTGCTCACCCGCACCGGGTTTCCGGCGACCTGATCGGCGGTGAGCCACTCCTCGTCCTGACCGCCCGCATCGATCAGGGCGTGGATGAGGGTGTTACCGGCTTCGGTGTCGTCCTCGACGTCCATGCCGGGAAATCCGTCGCCGAGGTCGTATCCGGCATCGCGTAGAGCGCGCAGCATGTGGATCGCCGACACCGGGGTGTCGAGACCGACGGCGTTGCCGACCCGGGAATGTTTGGTCGGGTAGGCGGACAGCATGATGGCTATCCGGCGCTGCGGCGGCGGTACGTGTCGCAGTCGTGCGTGCGCCACCGCGATACCGGCGACGCGACGGCACCGTTCCGGGTCGGTGACGTAGCGGGGCAGTCCGTCGGCGTCGAGTTCCTTGAACGAGAACGGCACCGTGATGATGCGGCCGTCGAACTCGGGGACCGCGATCTGCGTGGCCGAATCCAGCGGCGACACACCGTCGTCCGACTCCGCCCAATCCTCGCGACTCCAGGTCAGGCACAGGGCCTGCAGGATCGGGATGTCGAGCGCAGCGAGCGCCCCGACGTCCCACGCCTCGTCCTCACCTCCCGCGCTCACGGTGGCGGGCTTGGTTCCGCCGGCCGCGAGCACCGTCACGACGAGCGCATCCAGGGTGCCGAGTTCGGCGAGCAGATCCTCGGACGCTCCCCGCAACGAGGCGCAGTGGATCACGACGCCGCGGGCCCTGCCGGTCGCGTCGATCGCGTCGGCGAGATCGTGCGCGAACTGCACGTTTCCGCTGGTGTGGTGGGCCCGGTAGAACAGCACACCGACGAGTGGCAGCCGGTCGTCGGCCGGCCCCTCGGGCCGGTCGAGCACACCCCACTCGGGCAATTCGACGGGCGGATCGAAGCCTTCACCGCCGAGCAGCACGGTGTCGGTGAGGAAGGCATGGAGCTGCGCGAGGTTGGCGGGACCGCCGTACGCGAGATAGCGGTGAGCCTCGGCGGCGATGCCGATCGGCACCGTCGAATGCCCCATGAGCTCGGCGTCCGGGGTCTGTTCACCACCGAGAACGACGACCGGGACGCCGGTCGCGAGCACGGTGTCGAGCCCGTCGCGCCAACTGCGCGCGGACCCCAGGATCCGCACGACGACCAGGTCCGATCCGCTGAGCAGACCGGGCAGTTCGGTGGACACGTCGAGGCGGGACGGGTTACCCAGCGCCCACTCGACATCGCTCGACCGAGCCGACAGCAGGTCGGTGTCGGACGTCGACAACAAAGTCAGGCGCGTCACGACGCAACCCGAAAACACAGGCGTACAGCCATGTTCAGTCTCCAAAACCCTCGTGGACCTCACGTGCCGTGGCCGGTCTCCTGGCTGACGGGTCGTCGCTGCTCCACCGACCTTCCCGGATGAGATCCAGTGGCCTCCACACCGGCGGACCGGTACGGACGAGGGCGAGCAACTATCCGCTCACAGTGGCGAGGGCCGCGCCGGTTTCCCACCGGCTTCCCGAGCACCACGGCAAACCGAGAGTAGCGCACCCGGCCGGAAAGGTGTGCAACCATGTGCGTCCGTGGATGCTCTGCCACCCCCTCTCCCTCCCGATCGGTGCCCCGGAATCCTTCGCCCGCATGTCGCGGCGGACGGCGCGCTGGTGCGGCTCCGCGTGCCCGGAGGGCAGGTACCCGACGGGGCGCTCCGAGCACTGTCGAACGCATCGACCGCCTACGCCGACGGCGACGTCCACCTGACGTCGCGAGGGAACCTGCAGCTCAGAGGTATCGACCTCGACGAGTGCGGTGCCGTCCCCGCGGGACTGGCCGACGCCGTCACGGCGGCCGGGCTGCTGCCCTCGGCGAGCCACGAACGGGTGCGGAACATCGTCGCGTCGCCGCTGTCGGGACTCGTGGGTGGACTCACCGACGTCCGGCCTCTCGTCCGCGATCTCGACGCCGGACTGTGCGCCGATCCGGTCCTCGCCGATCTGCCCGGCCGGTTCCTGTTCGGCCTCGACGACGGTCGCGGCGACGTCGCGACGCTGCGGTGCGACCTCACCGCTGTCGCACTCGACGACGGGACCGCACGCATCGTCGTGGGTGGACTCGACGGGCCGACGGTGCGGCTCACCCAGGTTCCCGAGATGCTCCTGCGCCAGGCCCGCCGGTTCGTCGAGATTCGCGAGTCGGTGTGGCACGTGCGTCAACTCCCGCGTGCGGGAGCGGAACTCGGTGGCACCGATCCCGCTCCGCGGCCACCGGCCTTCACGATGCCGTACGGCATGCTCGGCGATGCGGTGTCGGTGCTGGTCCCCCTGGGAATCCTCACCCCCGCCATGGTTGCTGCACTGCCCGATCGAGGTGTGGTCGTCACGCCCTGGCGCGGCCTGATACTCCCGTCCGGGTCGGATCTCGTCGCGCTTCGCGAGACCGGCTTCGAGACGGCCCCGGATTCGGCGTGGCAGCGGGTGACAGCGTGCACGGGAGCGCCCGGGTGTAGCCTCGCCGAAGGTGACACCCGAGCGCTGGCTCGCCGGATCGTCGCCGGAAATACCACCGATCCCCGAATTCACGTCGCCGGATGCGAGCGCGTCTGCGGCGCACCACACTCGCCTCACCGCGTCGTTCTTGCCAGGAGCACCCCGTGACCCTTCGACCTCCCCCGCGTCGGTACGACTACGTCACCGACGGTGCCGAGATCTACGTCCGGTCGTTCGCGACGATCCGCGCCGAATCGGATCTGACCGCGATCCCCGCGACGGCGGAGAAGATCGCGGTCCGGATGATCCACGCGAGCGGACAGACCGATCTGGCACGGGATCTCGTGATCCATCCCGATCTTGTTCCGGCCGCACGCGCTGCGCTCAACGCGGGCGCTCCGATCCTCACCGACGCGAACATGGTGGCGTCGGGAGTCACCCGCACACGACTGCCCGCTGGCAACGACGTGGTGTGTCTGCTCGCCGATCCGCGTGTCCCCGAACTCGCCGAGCGCTGGGGCACGACCCGCTCCGCTGCGGCGGTGTCCCTGTGGGCCGACCGCCTCGAGGGTGCAGTCGTCGCGATCGGTAATGCCCCGACGGCCTTGTTCCATCTCCTCGAGATGCTCGACGCCGGCGCCCCCCGGCCGGCCGCGATCGTCGGGGTGCCCGTCGGGTTCATCGGCGCCGCCGAATCCAAGGAAGCGCTGCTCGACCATCGGCTGCAGATACCCCATCTGGTGGTGCGGGGCCGCCGCGGCGGGTCGGCGATGGCGTCGTCCGCGATCAACGCACTTGCCCAGGAGAAGGAATGAGTGACACGGTGTCCGGCAGGTTCTACGGCGTGGGACTCGGTCCCGGCGATCCCGAACTCATCACACGCAAGGCCGCGCGGCTGATCGCCGAGGCCGACGTCCTCGCCTACTACTCCGGCACGCACGGCCGATCCATCGCCCGGTCGATCGCCGCCGACCTGATCCCGGACGGCGTGATCGAGGAACTGCTGGTGTACCCGGTGACGACGGGCACCACCGAGCACCCGGGTGGTTACGACGGTGCGATCGCCGATTTCTATGACGAGTCCGCCGCCCGGTTGGCCGTCCACCTCGACGCGGGACGCACCGTCGTCGTGCTCTGCGAGGGCGACCCTCTGTTCTACGGCTCGTACATGTACCTGCACGATCGGCTCGCTCCGCGATACCCGACGGAAGTGGTGCCGGGCGTGACCTCGGTGTCCGCCGCCTCTGCCGCGGCCGCCGAGCCGATGGTGCGCCGCACCGACGTCCTCACCATCCTGCCCGGCACACTCCCCGCCCCGGAGCTCGCACGACGGCTCGCCGACACCGACGGTGCGGCAATCATGAAGCTGGGCAGGACGTTTCCCGCTGTGCGCGAGGCTCTCGCCCAATCCGGTCGCCTCGACGACGCCGTCTATGTCGAACGCGCGTCGATGGATCGGCAACGCATCCTGCCGGTCGCCGAGGTCGACGCCGACGCGGTGCCGTACTTCTCGGTGATCCTCACCGCCGGTGACCACTCCCCGAGGAATCGGGCGGTCGCCGACCGCTCGCGGCCGTCCGTCTCGGCCGAGACGACACATCCGGAGGCGAACGAACTGCTCATCGTCGGGTTGGGACCGGCCGACGAGAAGTGGCTGACACCCGAAGCGGCGGACGCGCTCACACAGGTCGATCACGTCGTCGGCTACGGACCGTACGTCGACCGCGTTCCGGTTCGCACCGGGCTGCACCGGCATTCGAGTGGCAACACCGTGGAGGTGGACCGCGCGCGATTCGCGCTCGATCTCGCCCTGGCGGGTGAGAAGGTCGCCGTGGTCTCCGGTGGTGACGCCGGAGTGTTCGGCATGGCGTCGGCGGTGTTCGAGGCCGCGCAGGACGAGAAGTACGCGTCCGTACCCATTCGCGTCCTGCCGGGTGTCTCCGCGGTGCAGGCCGTGGCAGCGCGGGCCGGCGCCCCGATCGGTGGTGACTTCGCGGTGATGAGCCTGTCGGATCGACTCAAGCCGTGGGACGTGATCGAGAAGCGGCTGGCAGCGGTGTCCGAGGCCGATCTCGTCCTGGGCATCTACAACCCGGCGTCGCGGTCTCGGACGACGCAGGTCGCAGACGCGAAAACGGTACTTTTGAAGCATCGTCCGGCCGACACCGTCGTCGTGATCGGACGCGATGTGGGACGGTCCGGCGAGTCGCTCGAGGTCACGACGCTCGAGAAGCTCGATCCGGCGAGCATCGACATGAAGTGCCTGCTCATCGTCGGCGCTGCGGGGACCTTCGTGATGCCTTCGGGTGCGGTGTGGACGAAACGGTCGGTCGACGGTCGCCATTCGGGATCCTCGACAACCGCTTGACTGCGGTGTTCACCCGCGGGTTGTCAACAGGTTCGCGCGGTGAACCGGGGTTCGCCACTGTTGCAACCGGGGCGAACCCCGGTTCGGCGCGCGAGGATGGAGCTATCCGAGACCGGCGCGCTCGCGGGAAGGGTCGTAGAGGTGTGAACAGGCCACATCCGGCCGTTCACGCACGCCGAGAGCGTGTCCGACGACGATCACCGCAGTGTGCTTCAGTCCCGCCGCCTCGACACCGTCGGCGATGTCGGCGAGGGTGCCGCGCAGCACGACCTGGTTCGGTCGCGACGCGAACGCGACCACCGCGACGGGGCAATCGGCGCCGTATTCGGCAGTGAGTTCTTCGGCAAGGACGCGGATGCGGGTGATCGCCAGGTGCAGGACGAGACTCGCCCGGATTCCTGCGACCCGCGCCAGAGCCTCGCTGTCGGGCATCGCCGTCGATCGGGCCTGCGTGCGGGTCAGCACGACCGTCTGCACGAGTTCGGGGACCGTCAGCTCGGTACCGAGTGCCGCCGCGGCCGCGGCGTAGGCGGGCACACCGGGTGTGACGTCCCACGGCACGCCCGCGGCGTCGAGCCGTCGCGTCTGCTCGGTGAGCGCCGAGTACAGCGACGGGTCGCCGGAGCACAGCCGCACGGCGTCGAGGCCGCGCCGGTGCGCGTCGACGAGATGCGCGGTGATCTCGTCGAGGTCCAGGTGTTGCGTGTCGACCAGTTCGGCGTCGTCACGGCAGTGCGAGAGGGTGTCGGCATCGAGATAGGTACCGGCGTACAGCACGACCGGGACCTCGCGCAGCAGATTCACCGCTCGCAGTGTGAGCAGGTCGGCCGCTCCGGGTCCGGATCCTACGAAATGGACGGTCATCGTTCGCCTTTCACTGCGCTCCATTGCACGACCGGTCGCTGCGCACGCCAGCCGGTGAATGTTCCTATGGGATCTGCGTGTTCGACGGACAGACGAGTGAGTTCACCGCCGTGCGTCTTCCACCACTGCACCAGGACGGCCTCGGTCTCCAGCGTCACCGCGTGCGCGACGAGCCGACCGCCGGGAGGCAATGCGTCCCAACACGTGTCGAGCACACCCTCGCGACTTCCTCCTCCGCCGACGAAGATCGCGTCGGGCACCGGGAGTCCGACGAGCGCGGCAGGTGCAGCACCTCGGACGATGCGCACGATCGACGGCACACCCAACGCGGCGGCATTGCGTTCGATCGCGCCCGCGCGCCGTTCGTCCTTCTCGATCGCGAGAGTACGACAGCGCGGATCGGTTCGCGCCCATTCGATTCCGACGGACCCGGCTCCCGCACCGACGTCCCACAGCAACTCGCCCGGTCGCGGTGCGAGTGCGCACACCGCCGCGAGGCGTACGGTCCGCTTGCTGAGCTGCCCGTCGTGCTCGAACAGGGAGTCGTCGAGACCGGGCAGCACCGACAACCCGGCGGGGCCGTCGACCTCGACGCACATCAGACTCAGAGACCGGACGCCCGTATCGGTCAGATGGGCCGCCTTCGCATCGATCCGGGACTCGTCCGCAGCACCGAGATGCGACAACACCGCGACCCGTGAGTTCCCGAAACCGGCGGCCTCCAGGAGCGTCGCAACATCCGCGACACGTGCACCGTCGACGAGGACGACGAGTTTGCGTCCGCGCGTCAGAACTCTGCGCAGAGCATCGATCTCGCGACCCACGACGGTGATCGTCTCGCACTCCTCCGCGGACCAGCCCATGCGTGCACGGGCAAGTGCCACCGACGAGATCGCCGGGATCACCTCCACGGCGTCGCCTCCGAGGCGTCGGATCAGCGTGGTGCCGATCCCGGAGACCAGCGGATCACCGGATGCGAGCGCGACGACGTCCTTGCCGGCGTGCCGGTCGAGGAGGTCGTCGAGCCCGGACAGGAGCGGCGACGGCCACTCCTCGCGCACCGCTGTGCCGGCGGGAACCAGGTCGAGGTGGCGCCGGCCGCCGAGCAGGACCTCGGCCGCGAGAATCCGCTCCCGGACGGTGGACGGCACACCGGACCATCCGTCCGCCCCGATTCCGACAACGGTGATGCCTGTCGTCTGTCGTATCGGTCCCATGGCGGTGAACCATAGCCCACGCGCCATGGCCTAGACTCGGCCGTGGCAAGGCAATCGAAGGTGCCCCTCACGGGGATAATCGGGAAGCCGGTGAGAATCCGGCACAGGCCCGCTGCGGTGACCCGGGAGTCGTCGATCACGCGCATCCGCGCAGCCACTGGACCGTCCGGTCCGGGAAGGCGATCGCACGGCGTCCGACCGGGAAGTCCGAATACCGGCCTTCGAACAGCTTGCCGCGAAAAACATCCCAGCGGGAGCCTGTGGAGGTCGAAGTGCACGTGTATCCGTTCGGTGCGGTGGTCGGTTCCGACGACCTCGCGCTGGCCCTGACCCTGTGTGCGGTGTCGCCGACGATCGGCGGTGTGCTGGTGCGTGGCGAGAAGGGCACCGCGAAATCGACGACGGTGCGTGCCCACGCCGCACTGTTGCCCCCGGTCACCGTCGTGGACGGGTGCCGGTTCTCGTGCGATCCGGACGCCCCCGATCAGTCCTGCCCGGACGGCCCCCATCCGCCCGGTGCGGCCTCGCATGTCCGGCCGGTCCGGCTGGTGGAACTACCCGTCGGCGCGGCGGAGGATCGCGTCACCGGAGCGTTGCATCTCGGCAAGGCACTGGCCGACCGCACGGCCGAATACGAACCCGGTCTTCTGGCACTGGCCCACCGCGGCGTGCTGTACGTCGACGAGGTCAACCTCCTGCACGACCACCTGGTCGACCTGCTGCTCGACGCCGCGGCGATGGGCCGCTCGACCGTCGAACGCGACGGGGTCTCCGTCGAGCACGCCTCCCGATTCGTACTGGTCGGAACGATGAATCCCGAGGAGGGTGAGCTTCGCCCGCAGTTGCTCGACCGCTTCGGACTCGCCGTGGACGTGACCGCGCCCCGCGACCCGCACATGCGCGCCGAGATCGTGCGGCGGCGGATGGCCTTCGACGCCGACCCGGCCGGGTTCACCGCGCGATGGGCGGATCGGGACGCAGAGTGGTCGCGGCGAGTCGCCTCCGCCCGCGAACTCGTCCCGCAGGTCGCACTGAGCGACGACGCATTGGTCTCGATCGCCGAGGTGTGCGCGGCGTTCGACGTGGACGGCATGCGCGCCGACCTGGTCACCGCCCGCACGGCGATCGCACACGCGGCCTGGCACGACCGGCTCGAGGTGACACGCGAGGACATCGCGGCAGCGGCCCGACTCGCCCTGCCACACCGTCGGCGCCGCAACCCCTTCGACGCCCCCACCAGCAGCGACGATCTGCTCGACGAACTTCTCGGTGGAGACGATCCGGATCCTGACCCCGACGACGATCCCGGTGGTGGCGAGAGCGCACCCGACGACTCGGCGGCGGAGACGTCCTCCGGTTCGGGTGATCGGTCGTCCACCAGCCTGGCGTCGGCGACGGATCCTTTTCGCGCCAGGGTGTTCTCCGTCGATCGGGTCGGGCGCGGGGCGGCCGGTCGCCGGTCGCGGGCGGTCACCACGATCGGCCGTACCGTGGGTAGTCGCCGCGGCGACACCGGCCCGGTTCATCTGCCCGCCACGATCCGCGCGTCCGCCTTCACCGATCGGGGTCTGCAGGTGCGCCGCAAGATCATCGAAGGCCGCGAGACCAATCTCGTCCTGCTCTGCGTCGACGCATCCGGGTCGATGGCAGCACGCAACCGGATGGTGCAGGTCAAGACCGCTGTCCTGTCGCTGCTGCTCGACGCCTACCGCCGTCGCGACACCGTCGGACTCGTGACCTTCCGCGGCACCGGTGCGACCGTCGCACTCCCGCCGACGAATTCGGTGGACGTGGCTGCCGCACGGCTGCGAGAACTTCCCGCCGGTGGACGGACCCCGCTGGCCGAGGGACTGATCGAATCGGCCACCACCCTTCGGCGTCATTCCCTGCGGGATCCGCGTCGACGCGCCCTGCTCGTCGTGGTCACCGACGGTCGCGCCACCGCCGGACCGGACGCTGTGCAGCGCTCGCTCGACGCCGCGGACGTCATCGCTGCACAGGGAATCTCCTCCGTGGTGGTCGATTCCGAGACGGGCCGGTTCCGGATGGGTCTCGCGGCCCGTCTCGCCGAACGCCTCGGCGCCGAGTATGTGCCCGTCGGTGAGGTCGATGCCGACGCTTTGACCGGAATCGTCCGGGAGAGGGCCGCCTGATGCCGAAGGGACAACCCACCGTCGTCCCCGCCGACGGTCTCACCACCCGGCAGCGCCGCAACCGGCCGCTGCTGATGGTCAACACCGGTGACGGAAAAGGAAAGTCCACAGCCGCATTCGGCCTCGCACTGCGTGGCTGGAACCAGGGCTGGTCGGTCGCCGTCTTCCAGTTCGTCAAGTCCGCCAAGTGGCGACTCGGCGAGCAGACCGCCTTCGAAACCCTCGCCGATCTGCACGCCGAGCGCGGCACCGGGGGGCCGATCGAGTGGCACAAGATGGGTTCCGGCTGGTCGTGGTCGCGCAAGGAAGGCACCGAGGAGGATCATGCCGCCGATGCGCTCGCCGGGTGGCGTGAGATCCAGCGACGTCTCGCCGCGGAGCAGCACGGCCTCTACGTGCTGGACGAGTTCACTTATCCGATCGCCTGGGGCTGGGTCGACATCGACGAGGTCGTCGATACGCTGACCTCACGGCCGGGACGTCAGCACGTCATGATCACGGGGCGGCGTGCGCACCCGAAGCTCGTCGAGGTCGCCGACCTGGTGACGGAGATGACGAAGGTCAAGCATCCGATGGATGCGGGACAGAAAGGCCAACGAGGGATCGAGTGGTGAGGGTTCCACGCGTCGTCGTCGCCGCACCGGCATCCGGGCACGGGAAGACCACCGTCGCCACGGGCCTCATGGCGGCACTGCGTCGCGCCGGCCACATCGTGTCGGGGCACAAGATCGGTCCCGACTACATCGATCCCGGCTACCACTCGCTCGCCACCGGCCGACCGGGCCGCAACCTCGACCCGCACCTCGTCGGCGAGGACCTCGTCGCTCCTCTCTTCCTGCACGGCGCCGCCGGTGCGGACATCGCCGTGATCGAAGGGGTCATGGGGTTGTACGACGGGATGATCGGCACCGACGGGTACGCGTCTACCGCCCACACCGCGGCCCTGCTGTCCGCACCGGTGGTCCTCGTCGTCGACGTCTCGCACGCCTCCCGGTCGATCGCGGCGATCGTGCACGGCATGGCGTCCTACGACCGCGGCACGCGGATCGCCGGCGTGATCCTGAACAAGACCGGATCGCAGCGACATTCGGACGAGGTGATCCGCGCACTCGAACCGACCGGTATCCCGGTGCTCGGTGTGCTCGGTCGCGACGACGGCGTCACCGTCCCCTCGCGCCATCTCGGCCTGGTGCCCGCCGAGGAGCGCGACGAGGCGACCGCGCAGGTGGATCGTCTCGCCGCGCGGATCGCCGAGCGCATCGACCTCACCGAGATCCTCGGTATCGCCTCGGCAGCACCCGACCTGCCGGCAACACCGTGGTCACCGGGCACGCCCACCGAGGACGGACCGGTGATCGCCGTCGCCGGAGGCCGCGCTTTCACCTTCCGCTACACCGAGACCGAGGAACTGCTGCGCGCACACGGATGCCGATCGGTGACCTTCGATCCCCTGCGCGACGAACGACTGCCCACCGGCACCGCGGGCATCTACCTCGGCGGCGGGTTCCCCGAGGTACATGCCGCCGACCTCGCCGCGAACCTCCCCTTGCGCACGCACCTGCGTGCCGCGATCGCGGCCGGAGTTCCGACCGTCGCCGAGTGCGCCGGTCTGCTCTATCTGGGGCGCGAGGTCGACGGGCACGAGATGGTGGGAGCCCTCGACACTGCGGCACGGATGACCCCGCGCCTGACCCTCGGCTACCGCACCGCGATCGCGCCGCAGGACACCCTGCTCGCCTCCGCCGGCACCCGCGTCACCGGCCACGAATTCCACCGCACCGTGATCGATTCCGGCTCGTCTGCCGCGTGGCTGCTCGACGGCCGGCCGGACGGCATCGCCACCGCAACGGTGCATGCGTCGTACCTGCACACGCACTGGGCCGGACATCCCGATCTCGCACGACGGTTCGCAGACGCCGCACGGTCGGCGGAACCCGCCCCCGAACCCACCTCGGCACCTGCGCGTCGTCGAACACCCGAACCCGACCTGCACCATCACGGCGACCGCGACGCGACCGAGGGGCTGGTCGACCTCGCCGTCAACGTCTCGCGCCGACCGCGACCGGCATGGCTCGACGAAGCCCTGCGTGCATCGCTGGACGATCTCGCCCGGTATCCCGACCCGAGCGATGCACGCGCCGCTCTCGCCGATCGTCACGGCCGCAGCGTCGACGAGGTCCTCCCGACCGCCGGAGGTGCCGAGGCGTTCACATTGATCGCTCGGGCACGGGCGTGGCGGAAGCCGGTGGTGGTGCACCCGCAGTTCACCGAACCGGAGGCCGCACTGTTGGCCGCCGGACATCGTGTCACGCGGGTCGTGTTGCGCTGCGATGACGGGTTCGTCCTCGATCCGGGCGCGGTCCCGGAGGATGCCGACCTGGTCATCGTCGGCAATCCGACGAATCCCACCTCGGTCCTGCACCCAGCCGACACGCTCCTGGCACTGACCCGACCGGGACGGGTGGTCGTGGTCGACGAGGCGTTCATGGACGCCGTTCCCGGCGAAACCGAATCGTTGACGGGACAGCTCGTTCCGGGACTCGTGGTGCTGCGGTCGCTCACCAAGACGTGGGCGATCCCGGGTCTGCGCGCCGGATACGTGGTCGGCGACGCCGCAGTGCTCGCGGATTTCGCCGCGCAGCAACCACCCTGGTCGGTGTCCACTCCCGCAGGGGCCGCGATGATCGCGTGCGCATCCGGTGACGCAGTACGCGAGACCGAGGTGATCGCACAGGAGATCGCCGGCGACAGGAAGGTTCTCGTCGACGCCCTCACCGGACTCGGAATCCACGTGGTCTCCCCCGCGACAGCCCCGTTCGTGCTGGCGGAAACGCCAGAGGGAACGCGGGAGAGATTGCGGGAGAAGGGCTTCGCGCTGCGTCGCGGCGACACCTTCCCCGGCCTCGGTGACGACTGGGTACGGATCGCGGTGCGCGACGCGGCGACCACGGCAACGCTCGTCGAGGCGTGGAGAACGATCCTGTGAAGCACAGGGCACTCGGACTGGCGCTCGGCTACGCCGCCGACCAACTCGTCGGCGACCCGCAGCGGTGGCATCCCGTGAGCGGCTTCGGGAAGTTGGCGCGCGCCGCCGAGGGCCGGCTGTATGCCGACCACCGCGTTGCCGGGGTGGTGTTCACCTCGCTGCTGGTCGGCTCTGCCGGAGCGCTGGGATACGTCGCCGACCACGCGACCCGCGGTCGTCCGGTGCCGGCGGTGGCGGTCACGGCGCTGACCACCTGGACCGTGCTCGGCGGCCGCTCCCTCGGATTCGAGGCCCGGACGATCGACGCCCAACTCCGCAACGGCGATCTCGCCGCGGCGCGGCAACAGGTGACCCACCTGGTGGGCCGCGACCCGTCTCGGCTCGACGAGAACGGGATCGCGCGCGCCACGATCGAGTCGGTCGCCGAGAACACCTCCGACGCCGTCGTCGCCCCGCTGTGGTGGGGTGCGGTCCTCGGTCCGGCCGGCCTGCTCGGGTACCGCGCCGCGAACACCCTGGACGCGCGCGTCGGTCACCGCACGCCGCGGCTCGAACGGTTCGGCTGGGCCTCGGCCCGGTTCGACGACCTGCTCAACCTCGTCCCCGCTCGCCTCACCGCCCTGCTGGCTGTCGCACTCGGTGACGACGGCCGGGGCGCGGTCCGGGCGTGGCGCCGGGACGCCCGTCAGCATCCGAGTCCGAATGCCGGTCCGGTCGAAGCGGCGTTCGCCGGTGCTCTCGGGATCCGGCTCGGCGGCTCGAACGTCTATCACGGTGTGGTCGAGGATCGCGGCACGCTCGGCGACGGACCCGCGCCGGCCCCGGAAGATATCGGCCGTACCGCGCGACTCGCCTCCAAGGTCGGACTCGGAGCCGTGGCGACCGCCATCGCGGTCGCCCTCGTCCGTCGATAGTCTCCCCGATATTACCCAGCCACGACGGGAACTCCGGCCGAGGGTGAAATTCCGGGGTGAATCCGTGTTCGTTCTGCCCGAAACGTAACTCCGGTTGCTGTGCGCGACGAACATGGCGCACTGCGCCACGCCGAGTCGGTCGCGTCAACTCCGACAACACGTCGGCGTCCACGGCCGACAACCTGTCACGGAATGTCCCGCAGGTCCTCGATGCGGTGGTCGAACTCCCCCTCGGTGTCGTCGACCGAGTCCTCGACGCGGCCGTTCTCGAGCGGCCGGTACACGAAGACGGTGTTCAGTCCGACTTCGCGGGCGGCCCGCAGATCGTAGGGATGCGACGCGACCATCGCGGCCCGGAAGGGATCGACGCCCAGATACCGGCAGGTGCGCTCGTACAGGAAACGTTCGGGTTTGAAGGCGCCGAACAGTTCGGCCGTGAGGATGGCATCGGCCTCGAGCTGCTGGTCGCGGAAGAGCGCGATCATCGTGGCCATGTCCGTATTGGACAGTGTCGCCACCACTGCCTGCGAACGGAGTTCGTTCAGCCCGGGCCGCACGTCCGGCCATGCCTGGAGGCGTTGCCAGGCCCGCGCCGTCTCGACGCGCACGTCCTTGGGAAGGTCGATCCCGAACTGCTCGCACACGTCGCCGAGTCCGTCGACGTAGGAGTCCTGCACGCGATACCACTTCTCCACCGACTGGTCGAGACGGAGGATGCGTTCGTAGTAGTCGCCCCTCCAGGCCCGCACCAGGTCGCCCACGGTCGCCGGATCGGCATCGGGTCCGAGCGCATGGGCCACCGCCCGGGTGACCGGGGTGTAGAAGTCCATCAGCGTGCCCTGCACGTCGAAGATGTACGCGTCGTATCGGCTCACGCCTTGGAGCATGCCCGATCGCGCCTGCCCGAAACTGCTTTCCCGAACCCGCACGCCGATGTGACCCGCGTCGCATACTGGGACCGAAGCGTCGCCGCGCTCCGGGGGTGCACCATGGACGACCTGGCGGAATTCCGTCACGATCTCGATCGCATCGAACACCGCGTCGCCGGTAAGGTGGTCGTCGGCCGCTCGCGGGTCCGGATCCTGGCCGGGTGCGTCGCGCTGCTGGTCATGGGTCTGCTGCTTCCCCAGGCCACTTCGGTGACGTCCCTGACGACCCTTCTGCGCTGGGACTCCGAGGCCGCAACCCTTCCCCTCCGTGTCTTCGACGTCTTCGTGGTGGTGTTCGGCATCCTCGTACCGCTCGTCGCATTGCTCCGCCGCCGGTGGGGTGCCGCAACGCTCGCGATGCTCGGTTCGGGGGCGGCGTCGATGGTGGGACTGTTCGCCGTCTGGTCACAGGCCGGGATGGTCGCCCACACCTCTCACGCACCGCACGTCGGCCTGTATCTGTGCTGGGGCGCGGTGATGGCATCCACTGCGGTGTGGTTACCCGTCGTGCTCTCCACCGCTCCCCTGCGCAGCGCCCCTCCGGTCACCTCCGGAGTTCTGACTCCCCGGAACGGTCGCTGACCGCACCGTTCGCCGCTCGACAGTGGCGCACGACACGCTTGCGGTGCAACACTGTAATCAGTGCAACGCGCACAGGTTGATCGGTGCGACACGCACCGGGTCGCGTCCCGAGGAGGACATCATGCGACATTCACACATCCACGGATTCGGACGACCGGGCGGCTGGCAACAGGCAGACGTCCCCGACGCGAGCGATGCCGCCGAGTGGTTCGCCGGCAGGCTCCCCGACGACTGGTTCACCGGACCGCCCGACATCGAGATCGACAGAGAAGAGATCTTCGTCGTCGGCCCCCTCGGGGTACCCGACGGCACGAGCGACACCGAGATCGACGGACGCATCGCTCGATTCCGCGAGACCACGCGCGCCGACCGGATGCGCATCGCCGACGAGGCCGAGGCCCGCTACGGCCGCAAGGTGGCCTGGGGCGTGACGGTCGGCGACCGGACCGACCTGTTCACCCACCTCGCCGTCCCGGTCATGACGCGACTGCGCCAACCCGAACGGAAGGTGCTCGACACCCTCGTCGACGCCGGTGTCGCGCGGTCCCGTTCGGACGCACTGAAGTGGACCGTCAGGCTCGTGGGGCAGCACTCGGAGCAGTGGCTCCGGGAACTGCGCGAAGCGATGAAGAAGGTCGACGATCTGCGTTCCGAAGGTCCGCAGGTCTGACCTCCGCCACCCGGAGGACCCATTCCCGCGCTAGCGTCACGGTCTCCACCGCGGCGACACCGCGGGGTGTGGGCGGGCGGCGTATGACGATCACGCGCACGCCCAGTTCATCGGCGGCGTCGAGTTTGCCGCGGGTGAGCGAACCACCCGAATCCTTCGTGACGAGGGTATCGATCCCGTTGTCGAGCAGTAGCTTCCGTTCGTCACTCGCCGTGTAGGGGCCGCGTCCGAGCAGCACCGACCAGCTCGGTGGCAGTTCGGTCGTCAGTGGATCGACGACGCGGACGAGCACGTCGTGCGTGGCGAGCGGTCCGACGAAGCGGTCGAGTGTCTGCCGTCCGGTGCTGAGGAAGATCCTCCGGCCGGTCGCGGCGACGTGCGCGGCGCCGTCGTGGTCGTCGACCCACGTCCACCGGCCGTGCGCGTCGTGCCAGCCCGGTCGTTGCAGGCGCACCAGTGGCACGTTCGCGGCGGCGCATGCCGCGGCGGCGTTCGCGCTGATGCCCGCGGCGAACGGATGGGTGGCGTCGACGACGGCTCGGATACCGCGCTCGGTCAGGTACCGGACGAGACCGTCCGCTCCGCCGAACCCTCCGATGCGCACCGGACCGACGGGCAGGCGTGGATTGCGGACTCGGCCTGCCAGGGAGGATTCGAACGCGATGTCCGCGTCGTCCAATGCCGCGGCGAGGGAACGGGCTTCCCCTGTCCCACCGAGGATGAGGACCGTCACCGCAGGGTTCCCCTCAGCACGGGCAGGGTTCGCTCGTCGGAGAGCATGGTGAGCAGAGCGTCCATGTCGAGATGTTCGTCGACGAGGTCCGCGAGCGCCTCGATGCGGACCTCGCGTGCGGCCGGGAAACTCACTTCCCCGGTGCGGATCTCGCGGCCCACCACCGCAGCGACCTCGCGTAACCACGCCCAGCGCAACGCGTCCCCTTCGAGGGCGCCGTGCCACATGGTGCCGAACACCGAACCCTCCCGGGTGCCACCGAGGAATTCGGTGCCACCGTCGACGGTGACGCGTCCGTGATGGATCTCGTATCCGGAGGCAGCCGCATCCAACGCTGACCCCCTCGGCAATCGGAGGACCTTCTCGTGTCCGAACTCGGTTCGGGCCGGGAGCAACCCGAGACCCGCGGCGCTTGCGCCGGGAACACCCTCGACGCCGTGCGGGTCGTCGATGCGCGTGCCGAGCATCTGGAAGCCGCCGCAGATACCGAGGACCGGTCCACCTCGGCGGACGTGGTCGACGATCGCGGTGTCGAGTCCTCGCGAGCGCAGCCACGCGAGATCCGCGAGGGTCGCGCGTGTTCCGGGCACGATCACGACGTCGGCGCCGGCGAGCGCTCGCGGGTCGTCGACGAAGCGGACCCGCACGTCCGGTTCGAGGCACAACGCGTCGACATCGGTGAAGTTGCTGACCCGCGGCAGCATCACGACGGCGATGCTCAGTGCGCCGTCACCATCGTGTGCGGGACGGGAGGTGAGGGCGAGTGAATCCTCCGAGTCGAGCCACAGGTCGCGTTGCCATGGCAGCACGCCGAGCACCGGGCGGCCGGTGAGCCGTTCGAGCGAGTCGAGTCCGGGCTTCAGGAGCGAGACGTCGCCGCGGAACTTGTTGATCACGAAGCCGCGGATCAACTGCTGATCTGCGGCGCCGAGCAGGGCCAGCGTCCCGTACATCGAGGCGAACACACCACCGCGGTCGATGTCGCCGACCACGACGGTCGGCATCGAACCATGTTGCGCCAGACCCATGTTCACATAGTCGTGGTCGCGCAGATTGATCTCGGCCGCGCTCCCGGCACCTTCGCACACCACCACGTCGAATCTACGCCGGAGGTCGTCGAAGGCACCGAATGCCGCGTCGGCGAGATGCTTTCGTCCACCGGCGAACTCACCCGCCTCCAGCGCTCCGGCCGGCCGCCCGAGAACCACGACGTGGCTGCGCCGGTCGTCGCCGGGCTTGAGCAGCACCGGGTTCATCGCGGCCTCGGGGATCGCACGGGCAGCCACTGCCTGGATCCACTGGGCGCGCCCGATCTCCGCGCCCTCGCTCGTCACCATCGAGTTGTTCGACATGTTCTGCGCCTTGAACGGCGCGACCTTCAGGCCGCGCCGCGCCAAGGATCGGCAGATCCCGGTGACGACCACGGATTTTCCTGCATCCGAGGTCGTTCCGGCGACGAGCAGACCCGAACCCATGCCGTCAGGCCGGGATCGTCACGCGACGGGACGCGCGTTCGGTGAGGTACGCGAAGACCACACCGAGCACCGCCCACAGGGTGAGCTGCACGGTGAACGACGCGACCCGGAACTCCCACAGCAGCGTCGCGGGGAAGCCCTCCCCCACCTCGTCGATTTTCGGCAAGGCGAGATATCCGAGACCCACCACGACGAGGAAGGCGACCGCCGGTCCTGCGATGCGGACGGTGTGCAGATCCTGGGCGGCCAGCGCCTTCGCCACCGCGACGGCCACTGCGATCGCGACGAGTCCGAGAACGACCGAGGCGAGCCACAGCAGGGTGCGTTGATCGATCGTGTCGGGATCACCGACGGCCGGCGGATTCGCCGGATACTTCACGAACGGGACGGCCTCGACGGCGAGCCACGCTCCGGCCGCCCCGAACAATCCGAGCTTCCAGCCCGGCATGTCGGTGAGGCGACGCGCGAAGTGCAGCACCGACGCGTAGAGGGCGCCGAACGCGAGACCGGCGAGAGTCGTCGCGAGGAACAGTCCGGCCTTCTGCCCGGTACGGTCGACGAGCGCATCCTCGCCGTGACTGTGACCGTGGGATTCCCCGGTGGTCGCAGCGTGGTCGTGATCATGCGAATGCGCTTCGCCGGCAGCTTCTTCGAGCGCGATCGCGGATTCGATGTGGGGTTCGCCGACGACGAAGGCGACACCGCCGGCGAGCAGACCCGCGACGAGTCCGGCGAGCAGGCCCCGCAGCAGCAGGTGGAGGTAGGTTCCGGGCATCGTGGTCCCCGTTCTCAATGGCACGGAAGACCGAGGAGGTGCCGGCCGTCGTGCATCAGTTCGTGCATGAACATGCCGGTGCGCGAGATCGCGCCCTGATCGAATCCGACCAGGTAGAGAACGAGAAAAGCCGCGACGATCACTGCGGCGAGAGCGACTGCGAGTGCGGCGGAGCCGAGCGACTCGTCGGGGGTATGGACAACAGCCATGACAATCCTCCTGGGATTTCGCGCCCCATTCGATTCCGTCATGTGCCGCGGGAGTTTTCTGGCTTCCGGAGATTTCGACATCTCCGGTTACAGTGGCGCGACCGCTCCGGCTTTCCACCGGATTGCCTACACCTCGGCACATCTTTACCGACGCACCTTCGCACCGCGCGTTGTGCGATGTCAAGCGGAGAGGACGTACCTGCCGTGACCCGATTGTTCGTCGTCGCACACGCTTCCACGCGTGCGACGGAACAGGCCCGATTTCCGTGCGACGAACCGATCTCCGATCGGGGCCGCCGCGAACTCGGACGCTTCGCGGTCCCGGTCGTCGACCGGTGGGTATGTGCACCCGAGCGACGCGCGGTCGACACGGTCCACGCCTTCAGTGTCCCCGCCGAGATCGACTCCGCGCTGCGCGAGCTCGACTACGGCAGGTGGTGCGGGTCGGCGATGGGCGATGTGCCCGAGGGCGAGCTGGCGATGTGGCTGACCGAGCCGGCGGCCGCACCGCACGGCGGCGAGTCCGTCGAGGACCTCATCCGCCGGGTCGGCACCTGGCTGGCGGCACAGGACGACGGCTACGAACGGGTCGGGGTGGTGACACACCCGGCGGTCGTGCGAGCGGCGACGGTGTGCGCTCTCGACGCTCCGGCGGCGTCGTTCCGGAGGGTCGACGTGGGACCGCTGGACGTCGTCCGGCTCTACGGCGGGCCGGGTCGGTGGACTTTGCGGCCGAACCGATTCGCGCGGTGAGCTACCAGGTGACGTCCTTCTCGCACTGCTTGCCGTCGACTGTCGACTCCACCTGGACGGTGGCGTGCTCGAGCCCGTGCGACGACAGCGCGGTGCGCGCCGAGTCGAGGATCCACTGCGGGTCGTGGTCGCTGACGAGATGCACGGTCGCGACGTCCATGCCGGTGGTCAGCGTCCACACGTGCAGGTCGTGCACGCCGCACACGCCGGGCAGCGCGAGCAGGTCGGTGCGGAGAAGCTCGACGTCGAGATGCGCCGGCGAGGTCTGGGTGAGGATGCGCAGCGACTCGGCGGCCAGTCGCAGGGCGCGCGGCACGACCCACAGGGAGATGAGCACACCGACGACGACGTCGGCCAGGCTCCAGCCGAAGATCATGACGAGTGCGCCCGCGATGAGGACGCCGACGGATCCGACGGCGTCGGCGAGCACCTCCATGTAGGCGCCGCGCACCGCGATGCTGTCCTTTGCGTCGGCCCGCAGCATGAGCATCACGACGATGTTGGCGGCGAGTCCCGCGAGGGCGGTGACGATCATGGGCAGGCCGGGAAGTTCGGGGGCGTCGCCGATGCGGTTGATCGCCTCGTAGAACACCCAGCCGGCGACGCCGAGCAGCAGCACCGCGTTGACCATCGCGGTGAGGACTTCGGCGCGATGCCAGCCGAAGGTGCGCGAGGCCGCGCTGCTCCCGCGTCGGGCGAGGATGAGGGCGACCATGCCCATGGACACCCCGACGACGTCGGTGAGCATGTGGCCCGCGTCGGCGAGCAGGGCGAGAGAACCGATCAGGAGACCGACGAACGCCTCCAGTACGAAGAACGCTCCGAGGATGCCCAGCGCGAAGGCCATGCGCCGGATGACGGCGCGCGTGGGACCGGCGCCCTGACCGTGACCGTGGCCGACGCCGTGTGAGTGCCCGTGACCCGAACCCATCGAACTCCCTCTCCGAACCTCGGGCCATCGTATGCACGAATGCGCATATGTTTCAACGGCTACGTGCCCGGCGGGCTCGGAGGGCTTACTCGTCCGGGTCGTAGGCCGGATGTTCGACGGTGGGTGGAAGGGTCGCGATCGCGGTGATCCGCTTGAGTCCGGCGGTCTGCAGCAGGTCGACGATCAGTGACCTCATCTGCGCGAACACCACCGTGGCCGACACTCCTGCCCCGGCGATGAGTTCGGGATCCATCTTCTTGGCGATGCTGCGCAGCACACGTGCAGCCTCGGCCTGGTCGGGCTGCTCCCCCGGCTCCGCGAGAACCATCTCGCGGAGCACGTCCACCGCATCGGCCAACTCGGCGAACCGCTGCACGAGCCGCGGATCAAGGATCTCGTCGTCGCGGACGAGGGTCAGCGACCGGCGCGCGAGCACGCGAATGTTGCGCATCGCGTGATCGATCGGGTCGGCGGCAGCCGTCAGGACCGCGAGACGCTTGCGGCTGTTCCAGTACAGCGGCGAGATCCGGCTGATCTCCCGACCGCCCTTGAGGTGGGTGCGCATCGAGTCGATCGCGGGCTGGGTGGCCCGCGCCTGCTTGAGGGCGTCCTCGATCGGTTTCGGGTTGTTCTCGACGAGCCCGGTCTCGACCTTCCTCAGGACCTCGCTCGCCGTGGCGAGGATCTCGGCGGCGTTGCGCCGGGCACGCCGCACCGGATGGGTGGGGATCATCGCGACGACCGCGATGCCCGTGAGACCCCCGACCAGGGCGTCGACCATCCGATCGGGCCCACCGGTGCCACCGGGTGGCAGCAGCGTCGCCACGAGCACCGCGGAGTTCCCGGCCTGCATCGCGAAGATCGGGCCGCTGTTCAACGCGACCGCCGTACTCATCGCGATGGTCACGACGAGCGCGATCTGCCACGGTCCGCTGCCGATCAGCGAGACGAGCAGGTCGCCCACGCCGATCCCGACGGTCACACCGCAGACGAGTTCGACGGAACGCCGCAATCGGGCGCCGAGACCGAGCCCGAGGGAGACGACTGCCGCGATGGGGGCGAAGAAGGGCTGTTGGTGCCCGACCAGATCCTTCGCGACCCACCACGCCAGGCCCGCCGCCAGCGCGCACTGCACGATCGGCAGCGCCGATGTGCGCAGCCGTTCGAACGAGTCGGTCAGGCGTTTACGAGCTCCCTGACGGGTGGGTCGACGCCGGGTCGCCGCGGACAGTCTGTTCAACACAGACATGTACGGGCGTCTATTCGACGCCGAGTTCTTCCGCTGCCCGCGGGTCGCAGTCCTCGAGCAGGTCCAGGCAGCGGGCGTGCTCGTCCGACTCACCGATGGTTCGGGCTGCCCGGGCCAGGACGGCGACGCAACGCAGGAAACCGCGGTTGGGTTCGTGGCTGTAGGGCACGGGACCGAAACCCTTCCAGCCGTTGCGGCGCAGCTGGTCGAGACCGCGGTGATATCCGGTGCGTGCGTAGGCGTATGCCTGGATCGTCTCGCCACTGTCGAGTGCGGCCTCGGCGAGGTACGCCCAGGCGATCGAGGCGGTGGGATGGTCGGCTGCGACCTTCGCCGGGTCCTCGTTGTTCAGCAGGGCCGACTCCGCGTCGTCGTCGCCGGGGAGAAGGGTGGGCTGCGGTCCGAGAAGATCACCGAAAGACGTCATGGGGTCATTGTGCCCTTCCGTGGCGAAGGCTCGATAGAGTCCCCGGGTAACCGCAGGCCGTCGAGCGAGGTGCAGCACGTTGTCGGACCCGAAGAACGAAGAGTCACCCGAGCAGACTTCGACGACCCCTTCTGTCGAGACACCGGACGAGAGTGCGGAAAACGAACCCCCTGTCGAGCCGGCGGCGACCGACGAAGCAGCCGCAGAAGAAGCGGTATCCGAGGATGCAGTGCCCCAGGATGCAGTGCCCGAGGATGCAGCGTCCCAGGATGCAGTGCCCGAGGATGCAGTGGGCGCGGCAACCGAGAAGGCCGACGAGCCGGCGGAGCAGGTCTCCGAGAAACCTGAGGAGCCGACCACCGATGCGGCGTCCTCGGGTGAGGACGCGAGCAGCGATGAGCCGGAACAGGCTGCAGACGAGAGCGTCACCACGGACGAGACCGTGGCGCTTCCCGTCGTCGAACCCGAGACCGTCGAGTCCCGCCCGACCCCCGAATCCACGCCCGCGCCCGATGTCACCTCCGCCGATGCGCCCACGGTGCAGATCCCGGTCCGCAGCCACGTGCCGAAGGCGCCGCCGCAGCGCATCGCTCCGCGCCGTGAGGAACCGACGGTTCAGCCCGAGCCCGTCCGCGTCGCCGTCCAGCCCACGCCCACGCGCATCCCGCCGGCCCGCGACAAGAGCCGCGGTCGTCGGCTGATCGCTGTCGGAGCAGCGGCCGTGCTGGTGGTCGTGGCGATCGTCGCGGCCGGCGTGATCGTGTTCCTGAAGGACCGCGCCGACAACTCCCCCGAGAGCCGGATCCGCGCGAGCATCGACACCTTCGTCGGAGCACTCGAATCGGGCGACCTGGGGACTCTGCGGGAGTCGACCTGCGGAGCGCTCTCCGACTTCTACGAGACGGTCGATCCGGAGAACTTCCGCGACATCCACCGGCTCGCCGTCGAACAGGGCGAGATCCCGGTGGTGACGAGCGTCGATCGCATCCAGATCACCGAGGGCACCGCCATCGCGCAGGTCACCGCGCACACGGTGAACGATCCCGACGATGTCACCGACCGCACCTTCGACCTCACGCTCGACGGTGAGCAGTGGAAGGTCTGCAGCGAATAACGGGACGACAGCGACCACGAGTGTGCAGAAGTCGTCGTTCGCCCTCGGCGTGTCGCGACGATTTCTGCACACCGTAGGGACGACGAAGGGCGCCGACGAGAACGTCGGCGCCCTTCTGGTATCGGTGGGGCCTTACTTGGCCGAGACCGAGCGTCCCGCCGACTTGAGGTCGTTGCAGGCCTCGATGACACGCTGCGTCATGGACGCCTCGGCCTTCTTGAGGTAGCTGCGCGGGTCGTAGGCCTTCTTGTTGCCGACCTCGCCGTCGATCTTGAGCACACCGTCGTAGTTGGTGAACATGTGTCCCGCGATCGGGCGGGTGAACGCGTACTGCGTGTCGGTGTCGACGTTCATCTTCACGACGCCGTAGCTCAGCGCCTCGTCGATCTCCGACTTCAGCGAGCCCGAACCGCCGTGGAAGACGAGGTCGAACGGCTTCGACCCCTCGGGCAGACCCAGCTTCTTCGACGCGGCGGCCTGGCCCTCGGCGAGGACGGACGGCTTGAGCTTGACGTTGCCCGGCTTGTAGACGCCGTGGACGTTGCCGAAGGTAGCGGCGAGCAGGTACTGGCCCTTGTCGGCGCCGAGCGCGTCGACGGTCTTCTCGAAGTCCTCGACCGTGGTGTAGAGCTTGTCGTTGATGGCGTTCTCGACGCCGTCCTCTTCACCGCCGACGACGCCGATCTCGATCTCGAGGATGATCTTCGCGGCCTTGGCGGCAGCGAGGAGTTCCTGCGCGATCTCGAGGTTCTCGTCGATCGGGATGGCCGAGCCGTCCCACATGTGCGACTGGAACAGCGGGTTCTGTCCGTTGTTCACGCGCTCCTGCGAGATCGCGATGAGCGGGCGGACGAAGCCGTCGAGCTTGTCCTTCGGGCAGTGGTCGGTGTGCAGAGCGATCGTCACGTCGTACTTCTCGGCGACGACGTGGGCGAACTCGGCGAGTGCCACGGCGCCGGTGACCATGTCCTTCACACCCAGGCCCGAGCCGAACTCGGCGCCACCGGTCGAGAACTGGATGATGCCGTCGCTGCCGGCGTCCGCAAAGCCCTTGATGGCGGCGTTGATCGTTTCGGACGACGTGCAGTTGATCGCCGGGAACGCGAAGGAGTGCTCCTTCGCGCGGGCGATCATCTCGGCGTAGACCTCGGGAGTCGCGATAGGCACAGCGGCTGTCCTCCAGATGAGAGTCGATCGGCACCCCACCGGGATGTGGTGGGTGCCCGGTTGTCCTTGCAGTATGTCAAGTGACACGTCCGTTCGATACTCGGGCCGTCCGGGGTGGGTGTCGGGATTCGGGGGGAGGTGGACGCCGCCGGTACCCTGGATCGCGTGACTGTGTTCGAAGCCTCGGAGTCCGTGACCAATCTGGCCCTGCTACCGGGGTTTCTGGATCCTGTCAATCTACTCAATTCGTTCGGTACCTGGATGCTCATCGGGTTGCTGCTCGTGGTGTTCATCGAATCCGGTCTGCTGTTCCCGCTGCTGCCCGGCGACTCGCTGCTGTTCACCGCGGGCCTGATCGCGGCGGCCAAGTCGGCGGAGGTCGAACCGTTCGCCCCGTTGTGGGTGCTGATGGTGACGATCCCCATCGCGGCGGTCCTCGGCGACCAGGTCGGCTATCTCATCGGCGCGAAGGGCGGAACCAGGCTGTTCAAGCCGGACTCGAAGCTCTTCAAGCAGGCCTACATCGACGAAGCGCACCGCTTCTTCCTGCGCCACGGACCCGCGATGATCTTCCTGGCACGTTTCGTGCCGATCGTGCGCACCTACGCCCCGCTCGTCGCGGGCGCCGCGAAGATGCCCTACCGCGTGTTCATCACCTACAACATCATCGGCGGCATCGTGTGGGGCGCCGGCGTGACGCTGCTCGGCTACCTGCTGGGACAGATCAGCTTCATCGCAGACAACATCGACATCATCTTCCTGGGCATCGTGTTCGTCTCGGTGATCCCGATCATCACGGAGGTCGGCAAGCGCGTGCTCAACTCGCGTCGTGCGGCCAAGAACGGTGAGGCGCCGGCCGCCGAGGCCGCGACGATGCCGATCAACCGCATCGAGAGCACGTAGGAACGAACCTGGCACCACAGAAGGTGGCTTCCGCCCGTCGAACGAACGGGTCGGAATCCACCTTCTTCCGTTTCAGGACCGCGAGGCCGCGACAGCGTAGGCCGCTTCCATGAGCATCCACCCGCCGAGCTGCACCGACATGTCGCGTTCGGCGACGGGCGACTCGCGGACGGTGCCGCCCGCGAACCGCGCGACCGAGGTGCCCAGGCCGGGTAGCCGCGCCTGCCGCGACCAGTCGCGGCCGAAGACCGGCAGCTCCTCGACCTGCAGCCGGTTCTCCCAGGCGGCCTCCGCCGACGCCAGCACGATCCGTGCCGCGACGTTGCGGGCGCGGATGTCGTCGCGGTCGACGACGGGCAGTGTCGTGGCGACCATCGCGAGGTAGCGGGCCAGGATCCCGTTGAACAGTCCCCCGTCGCCGCCTCCCCCGCCGGTGACGACGCTGCGCTCGGTGAGGTGATCGTCGACCGCGGCGACGAGCGCGTGGACCCTGCGGCGATGCCTGGAGTCGTCGAGTTGCAGGGCGAGCTCGGTCTCGAGGCCGAGCGTCACCCCCTGGCAGTAGCTGTAGATCGCGCGTTCGTGCACGCCATCACGGATGCCGTCCAGGACGAGACCCGTCTCGGGGTCGAGCAGCACGTCGTGGATCCAGTCGGCCATCTCCTCGGCGCGGTAGACCTTGCCGGTGCGGGCGAGCAGCAGCGCCGCCGGACCGTTCGCGGGGGCGTTGAAGAAGGTGTCCCGCCGGCGCCACGGGATGCCGCCGCCGCTCTCGGGTTGCCAGGCGTCGACGAGCTCGTCGACGAGGGTCGCGATCGCGCCGCGGTGGTCGACGTAGAGATGCCGTTCGGCCCGTTCGAGCGACAGACCGAGCCACGCCATGTCGTCGTAGTAGTTGTTGGTCCAGCCGGTGAGGTTGCGGATGCGGTGGGTGCGTGCGAGCCGCACGACACGGCGCCGGCGGCGCGGGGTGGCGTCGCGCTCGGCGGCGTCGACGGCGGCGTCGATCAGGTGCGCCTGCCACCAGTAGTGCCAGGAGAGGAACAGTCGCTCACGTCGGACGGCGGGCCATCCGACCACCCCGAGCGCGGTGCCGGGCAGTGCCCAGAGACGACGGATGTGCCGCGACACGATCGCACCCTCCGCGGCGTCGGCCCGCTCCGACCACCGGGCGGCCTCGACTCCGTCCGAACGCTGTCCTGCTGCGGTGTTCATCACCCTCCACACTGCCCGACCGGCGGCCGCCCCGACGACGGTCCGCGCGACTTTCATCCCGGATTGCGGGGCAGGTGTTACCAGGCGTCCGAGAAATCGGCGTGCTGCCGGATCCACGCGTGCATTGCGATCCCCGCGGCGACACCCGCGTTGATGGACCGCGTGGAGCCGAACTGGGCGATGGAGACCGTCATCGAGGCGACGTTGCGGGCCGCTTCGGTGACGCCGGGACCCTCCTGCCCGAACAGCAGCAGGCAGCGGCGCGGCAGGGTCGCCGTCTCCAACCGGACCGAGCCGGGGGTGTTGTCCACCGCGACGATCTCGAGGTCCTGTTCGGCCGCCCACGCGACGAGCGCGTCGACATCCGAGTGGTGGAGCAGGTGCTGGTAGCGGTCGGTGACCATCGCTCCGCGCCGATTCCATCGGCGTCGCCCGACGATGTGCACGGTGCCCACGGCGAACGCGTTGGCGGTGCGAACGACCGTCCCGATGTTCGCGTCGTGGGCGAAGTTCTCGATGGCGACGTGCAGCGGGTGCCGGCGACGGTCGATGTCCGCGACGATCGCCTCGCGGGTCCAGTAGCGGTAGGCGTCGACGACGTTGCGCCGGTCGCCGTGGGCGAGCAGCTCGGGGTCGTAGCGCGGGTCGGTGGGCGGCTCGGTGCCGAACTCCTCGATCCACGGTCCGACGCCGTGCGGGTGCTCACCCCATTCGGTGGGGCCCGCCACGTCCTCGACGGCCGGTTCGGAATGCGTGTCGGTCACCGTCAGAACGTCTCGTTCGAACCTGCTGCGACGCGGAAACCGTGGCCGGTGGCGTCGTTGGTGCAGGTCACGTCGGCTGCGGTGGTGGCGCACGTGTAGCCGAGCTGCGACAACGACGATCCCGGCGGCAGGACGGGGCTCGCCCCGTCGGGCGAGAGGTAGACCGGTCCGCCCGAGCACACGAACTCGCCTTCTCCGGAGTCCTGTACGCGGATGCCGAGTCCCCAGTTGACCATGCAGTCCTCGGGGCGCGGCGGGATCGGATCGGTCGGTCCTTCGCAGCCCGCCTCGGTGCGGGTGGGCAGCCGGACGATGCCGCATTCGAAGGTGCCGTCGGGGCTGCTGAAGTAGTACGACTCGTTGCGCTGGTACTCGACCTGCGCGAGCGGAGCCGGTTCCTCCGGGGAGGTCTCCGGCTCGGGAGCTGGTTCGGTCGTCGACGGGGTCGCCTCCTCGGTGGTGCTCGCAGCGACCGTCGTGGAGGGGGTCGTCGAGGCAGCCGCGGAGGTCGTCGTCGACGTCGCTCCGGAGTCGGCCTCCGGCCCGTCCGCGGAGCCTCCGCATCCTGCGACGAACAGTGCCACACCCGCGACGACTGCGACCGGCCACATCCGAATTCTCACGCAACACCCTTCCCGACGACGTGCGGGTGTCACTCTATCGAGCGGCGTCAGTGGCCGGTCAGGCGCCGGTTCACCAGGCGATTCATCCATCCGGGCGACACCTGGGCGAGCGTGGCGAGCACGGTCGCCTGCCGGCCCACGGGCCGATGCACCCGTCCCGAGCGCCGCGTGAGACGAGTCGCGTCGAACACCGCGCGGGCGACGTCGTCGGCGCCGAGGTTCACGCCCAGGGAGCGTCGCGAGCCGATGTCCATCCCGTCGACCATGTTCGTGTCGACGAACAGCGGCCACAACGCCTGCACCTTGATGTCATGGCGGGCCCACTCGAGTTCGAGTGCTTCGGTCAGGCCGCGCACCGCGAACTTGGTGGCGCTGTAGGTGGCGAGCTCGGGCTGTCCGTAGAGCGCCGACGCCGAGCACATGTTCACGATGTGCGCGCCGGGGGTGTCGCGGAGATACGGGAAGGCCGCGTGGCAGCCGAGGACGACACCGGTGACGTTGACGTCGACGAGCTGCCGGTGCCGGCTCGCCGGGGTGTCCTCGAACGGCCCGGACGACAGCAGCCCGGCGTTGTTGACGAGGACGTCGAGCCGGCCGTCGGTGCAGAACTCCTCGAGTACGCGGGTCCACGCGGAGGTGTCGGTGACGTCGAGGGCACCGGTGGCGATCTGCCCCGCGGTGACCGAGGCGCCCTCCTCGGCGAGGCTCGCGAGCCCCGCGGTGTCGATGTCGAAGGCGCCGACGCGGTAACCGTGACGGGCGAAGAACAGAGCTGTGGAGCGGCCGATACCGGCGGCGGCTCCGGTGATCACCACGCTGGGAGCAGACATGGCATCACCCTAGTCACGGACGGGAGCCGACGGCGCACAGCGGGGATAGGCTGGGATCGGAGGAGCTGTGAATCGTCGTATCGTTGCCACCGTCGCGTTCATCACCGTGGGATATGTCGTCGTTCTCGCGTTGTGGATGCACCTGTTCCTGCCGATCTCCGAACCCGGCACCGAGGGCTTCCAGGTGGTCTTCCTCGTCTGCCTGTACGGCACCGTGCTCGGTCTGTCGATGGCGCTCGCGGGTCGCCGCTCGAAGGTCATGCGCCGTATCGAACGCGAAGGGTACGAGGGATGGGCGACCATCCGTTCCGCGACCCCGCTCGATCTGACCTCGACCGGTCAGCTGACCCGGCTCGATCTCGAGCTCACGGTGCCCGGCTCGGAGTCCTATCGCGGCACGGTCGTCTACGAGGTCGACCGTCGCAACCTGCAGCGCTACGCGCCCGGGGAGGTCGTGAGCATCTGGGTGGACCCGCTCGACCGCGACCGGATCGTCCTCTATCCCTGACTGTTCCGGCTCGTGAGAGCAAGGAGCCCTTCCACGAGCAACAGCTGGGCCACGGTGTAGGTGGCGAGCACGAACCCTTCCGCTGCCGCGCGCATCTTCTCGTCCTTCAGCAGGGTGCGGCGCACCACGATCGATCCGTCGGACAGCGTGAAGATCAGGCCGCCGAGACCGAGCCGACTACGCCTGTCGGCACCCGGCACGGCCAGCCCTGCGCGCACTCGCGCACCGGGTGCGAGGGCGGGGTCTCCGGCAAGGATCGCAGTGGTGGCGAGCAGGGCGCCGTATCCGGTCAGCGGCGCGGCCACCGAGCGGTTGCGGACGGCGAGCAGACCGGCCGCACCGGCCAGGGCACCGGCACGCTGCACCGCGACCGGCTTCGACACCCGCGCACCGCGCCGGACGAGGATGCTCGAGTAGGCGGTCTGCATGACACCGAAACAGGCTGCACCGCTCAGGATCCGGCGGTCCTCGTCGGAGCGGATCATGGCGATGTCACCGAGGGTGGCGGCTGCGAGACCTGCGACAAGCAGGGCGGTGTCGGCGCGATCGGTGTCGCGGGAGCGGCGCAGCACCCGCACGGCGAGCGCGGGTGCGATGAGCGGTTTGGCGATCTGCTGCAACTTCTCGTTCCCCGACACTCCCCCGACGACGGTGGCGGCCGACGCCGCCGCGAACACCGCGTGCTCGACGCCCCACCTCTTGCGACTGAACCAACCCATGCGCGCACAGTACCCGGCTGCATCGATCGTCCCGCAAGCTTCAGCAGCGGCGCGCACCGCCGGACGCCGTGGCGCGCAGGAAGGTCGGCGCCGGCAGGTCGCGCTGCACAGCGGCGTCGGCGACGGCCTTCCGCACCGAGTCCACGCGGTCGTCCTCGCACAGCGCGATCGCCGACCCGCCGAAACCGCCGCCCACCATCCGGGCGCCGAGTGCACCGGCAGCGACGGCCGCGTCGACTGCGGTGTCGAGTTCGAGGCAGCTGACCTCGAAGTCGTCGCGCAACGAGCGGTGCGACGCATCGAGCAATGGTCCGAGATCCCGGATCCGCCCTGCCCGCAGCAACGCCGCAGCCTTCTGAACGCGGGCGATCTCGTCGATCACGTGCCGGGCGCGGCGACGTAGGACGGGATCGTCGATCAGGTCCGCCGACGAGGCGTCGCGCAAGCTCTCCACGCCGAGGAACCGGGTGGCGTCTTCGACCTCACGGCGACGCTGTCCGTACTGTCCGTCGGCGAGCTCGTGCCCGGTCCCGGTGTCGACGACCAGCACGGTCAGCCCGCGGGCTTCCGCGTCGAACGGGATGTGTTCGCTGCTGCCATCGGCGAAGTCGAGGAGCAGCGCGTGGCCCGGACGTGCGTGGAGGGCGATCCGCTGGTCGAGCCCACCGGTGGGGGCACCGGCGTAATCGTTCTCCGCGCGCACACACGCCGCGGCGAGTCGATCACGGCCGTCGTCGCCGAGGGGCAGCCCGCACAGGTCGGCGAGCGCCACCGCGACCGACGTCTCGAGCGCCGCGGACGACGAGAGTCCCGCTCCGACGGGCACGTCCGACGCGACCGCGATGTCCGCACCGGTCAATCCCGGCGGGTCGAGCGTCCAGATCACGCCGGCGACGTAGGCGGCCCAACCGTCGACGTGCCGGTCGCGCAGATCCAGGTCGACGCCGTCGAAACCGGAACTGCGCACGCGCAGTACATGATCGGAGCGCCGACGCACCGCGACGACGGTGATCTGCGGGATCGCCATCGGCAGACACAGACCCCCGGCGTAGTCGACGTGCTCGCCGATGAGATTGACGCGCCCGGGGGCGCACCAGCAGCCCTCGGGTTCGGTGCCGAACTCGGTCGCGAACAGTGCGCGTGCGGTCTCTGCGAGCGTCATGGCGCCACCTCACGCAGGCGTTCGGCGATCCGTTCGGGGGTGGTGTCGCTGATCCACGCGCCCATCGCGGATTCGGACCCTGCGAGATATTTCAGCTTGTCCGGGGCCCGCCGCAACGAGAAGATCTGGCAGAACAGCCGCATGTCCCCGCGAGGTGCACCGACCGGCGCCTGGTGCCAGGCAGCGATGTAGGGGGCGCGGTCGACGCCGGGGAAGAACCGGTCGACGCGGCCGAGAAGGTCGCGCTGGACGGCGGCGAGTTCGTCGCGTTCGTGTTCGTCGAGGGCGGCGAGATCCGGGATGTCGCGGTGCGGGACGAGGTGCACCTCGACGGGCCAGCGTGCCGCGGCGGGGACATAGGCCGACCACGCGTCGCCGGAGACCACCAGTCGGGTGCCCGCGCGTCGTTCGGCGTCGAGGATGGCGCCCTGCAGCGACCTGCCGGTCCGCTGCCGATACTCACGGGCGCGGTCGAGCAGGGCGCGTGAGCGCGGTGGGACGAACGGGTAGGCGTAGATCTGCCCGTGTGGATGTTGCAGTGTCACACCGATTTCCACGCCGCGATTCTCGAAGCAGAAGACCTGCTCGACATCCGGTTGCTTCGACAGCGCGGCGGTGCGGGCGGCGAGCGCATCGATGACGGTGCGCGCCCGCGGCACGGAGAGGTCGGCGAATCGGGCGTCGTGGTCGGGGGTGAACGCGACGACCTCGCAGCGGCCGGTCGCCGGTCGTCGCGGCCACAGACCTTCATCGTCGACGAGATCCTCACCGGCCGACGGCGCCCCGAGCGACGGAAAACGGTTCTCGAACACGACGACGTCGTAGTCGTCGGCCGGGATCTCGGTACACACGTCCGCCCTGCTCGGGCACAGCGGGCAGTCGACGGCCGACGGCAGGAAGGTGCGGTCCATGCGGTGGGCCGCGAAGGTGACCCACTCCCCCGTCAGCGGGTCGCCGCGCATCTCGGAGGTCGCCGCGACCGGCGGCAGGTCGCGGCGGTCGCGGAGGTCGCGGGTCGCGGCACCGGAGACGAACGGCTCGGTGTCGTCGAAATAGATCAGTTCCCGGCCGTCCGCGAGATGCGTGACGGTCTGCCGGACCCGCGCCCCCACGCGGCTACTTGTCGTCCAGACCCAGGTCGGCGAGGCCGAGCAGGGAACGGTACTCGACGCCCTCGGCGGCGATGACCTCGTCGGCGCCGGTCGCGCGGTCGACGACGGTCGCGACACCCACGACGATCGCGCCGGCATCGCGCAGCGCCTTGACGGCGGTGAGCGGCGAGTTGCCGGTGGTGGTGGTGTCCTCGACGACGAGCACGCGCTTGCCGGTGACGTCCGGTCCCTCGATCTGCCGCTGCATGCCGTGGGCCTTGGCGGCCTTGCGGACGACGAAGGCGTCGATGGGCCGGCCGGGGGCGTGCATGACGGCGAGGGCGACGGGGTCGGCACCCATGGTCAGGCCTCCGACGGCGTCGAAGTCCCAGTCGGAGACGAGTTCGCGCAGGAGCGTGCCGATGAGCGGGCCGGCCTTGTGGTGCAAGGTCGCGCGGCGCAGGTCGACGTAGTAGTCGGCTTCCTTACCGGACGACAGGGTCACGCGGCCGTGTACCACCGCCAGCTCGCGTACCAGTGCTGCCAGTTCGTCGCGGTCACTCATTGCGTCCTCACCCGTCGTTCGGCGGCGCGACGCCGGTGCGGTCGCGCTCGTGTCGGGGAACGAGCCTAGTCGCTGCGGGTCGCAGGTCAGGCAGCGACGGTGTCGGAGGTCGCCTCGGACTCCGACCGGACGTCGTTCTCGACAACCTCCGCATCGACGGTCTCGTGCCTGCGGGCCGGCTCGGATGCGGCGACGGGCGCGGGCGCCTCGAACAGCACGACAGGTCCGACGGCCGCGAGCTTCGCGAACAGCGAGGTGGGGAATCCGCCGACCGCGGTGTTCAGTGCGCCACCGAGGTCGTTGTGTACGCGGACGGCTCCGGCGATGCGCTGCTCGCGGGTCTGCAGTTCCCGGGCGACCCGGATGAACGGCCAGTGGTTGACCCCTCCGAGTCCACCGATCAGCTCGTGGAGCGTCGCCGACAGCGCGTTCTCCGCACCGGCGCGTTCGGTGAGACCCAGGCGCTGGTCGCGCACACCGATGGCGAGCGAGCGGGCGCCGACGACGGGCCGGATGCGCTCACGTTCTACACCGGCGCCGGCCGACGCCGCGATGAGCGCGGGCACGAGATCGTAGCGGTCGTCGAGTTCGTGGAGGAGCAGGCGCAGGCTCTCCCGGTGGCGTTGCTGCAACGTCCGAAGACGGCGCACGCCTGCACGCAACCACAGCACCACCGCAACCACGACAGCAACACAGAGCACCACAGCCACAGACGTCACGCGCAGAAATGTACCGAGCGCACGAATCGCGTCGAAGACTGCACCCGGCGTGTCCTGCGCGGTGTATCCGTACCGTGATCTGGCAACGCCCGCCGTCAGTTCGTCCGTGGCGATCGGGTGCTGTCGCGGCCGCAGCCGATCAGGTCCGGCCGCGACCGTTGCCGAAGGTGTTGGTCAGCTTCCGCACGAGGTTCTGCGGCACCAGTCGTCCCGCCGTGGCGAGCACCTTGTACTGCAGCCCCGGAATGCTGCGGACCTTGCCCTTGTCGAGGTCGGCGAGCGAAGTGCGCACCACCTCGTCGACGTCGAGCCACATCAGGTTCGGGGTGGACGACATGTCGATCCCGGCACGCTGATGGAACTCGGTGCGCACGAAGCCGGGGCACAGTGCCTGCACCCGCACGCCCGTGCCGGCGAGACCACCGGCCAGCCCTTCGGTGAACGACACGACATAGGCCTTGCTGCCGGAGTAGGTGGAACCGCGACCGGGCAGCAGACCGGCCACGCTCGCGACGTTGACGATGTCGCCCCTGCCCGCCTCGATCATCGACGGGAGCGCGGCGCGGGTGAACGCGACGACCGAGGTGACGTTGACGTCGAGCTGCGCCTGCAGCAGGCCCGGATCGGCGGTCCAGAACTCGCCGGTCGTGCCGAAGCCGGCGTTGTTGACGAGCATCTCGACACCGCGACCGAGGCGTTCGACGACGAGATCGCGACCGTCGACGGCCGCCAGATCGGCGACGATGATCTCCGATGCCGCCCCGAACTTCTGCTTCAGCTCGGCGGCGAGTTCGTCGAGGGCGGGACGGGTGCGGGCGACGAGCACGAGGTCGTAACCGCGACTCGCGAGGGTGCGGGCGAAACCCGCACCGATTCCCGAGGTGGGTCCGGTCACGAGCGCGACGGGGCGGACGGAAGTCATGGCCGCCACACTAACGACACGCGACGCGCGCGACCACCTCCCGAGGATCTACCTCAGTGACAATTCTCGGCGTTCCGCCTCAGTGACAATTCTCGGCGTTCCGCCTCAGTGACGGGCGGAGGGCCGGCCCGGATCCTGCGAACCCCGGTCCAGTTCCTCGGGTTCCACGACGGGCGGCAGCACGTGGAGGATGCCCGACAAACGCGCGACGGTCTCGATGGCCGAGTCCCATTCGCGTCCGGAGCTGCCGACGGGGATCGAGCCGAGCGTCCACTCGCCTTCGCTCCACAGCATCTGTACGTGGTCGGGGATGGACTCGGTGAACGCGACCATCCGCTGGTCGCACACGCGTCGCGCGATCTCGAGGTCGGTGGCGAAGACGATGCGCGGGCCGATCGAACCGAGCAGGTTCATGTCGGGGTCCTTCGGCGGCGGCGTCGACTTGAGCCGCAGATCGATGTCGACGTCGGAGCCGACCTTGCGCCGGACCGCGATGATCGTCGCGGTCTCCTCGATGTCGAACAGGACGAACTCCTCGCCGCGGCGAACCCCACGGACGATGTCGATCGCGCCGAGATATTCCTGCTTGGCGAGCGCCGCGCGGTGCCAGGTGGACGGCAGGTGGTCCTCGGCGGAGGTGTACTTGTAGCCCTGCGCTTTGGCCCAGATCTCCCGGATACGACCCGACTGTTCTCGCCGCGTCCGGTCGACGTAGAGCAGCGCGACCGCACCCAGCAGTGCGACCGCGGCCAGAGAGAACCACATGGCAGTCATCGTCGAGTCAGCCTAGCGGGTCAGCGGCCCGAACCACCGAAGGATGGGAGGGACGCGCTGACGACGGTCTCGGCGGTCATCCGTCCCTGCTCGACGGCACTGCCGGTCGCCACGGCGGTCGCTCCGACCTCGAGGCTGTCGGCGGTGTCGCCGGTCAGGGTGATGATCTCGGTGTCGGGGGTGAGGACGACGGTGACCGTCGAACCACCGATGACGCCGAGGGTGATGCTGCCGCCGTCGTTAGCGGTGATCGTGCCCACGACCGCGCCCGCGTCGCCCATGACCTCGCCGAGTCCGCCGGGGATCCGGTCGAGCGGCAGTCCCGGTGTGGTCGGTTCGGGTGCCGGCGGGAGAGTCGCCGTCGGCGGGGGCGCGACGGTGGCCGGGGCGCGATCCGACGCGACCCGCGAGGTGGAGTCGTCGGGCCGGCTGAGCAGGAACCCGATGGTGCCGCCGAGCGCGATGAGGACCACCGCGGCGAGCGTGATCAGTCCCCAGCGCGGGCCGCGCGGCTTCCCGGCATCCGTGCCGGGCGCCGGACCCGTGGGTGGCTGCCCGGGGATTCCGTGTCCCCGCGTTCCCGGTCCCGGGTTCATCGCCGTCTGCGGGTTACCGGGGTCGTATCCGGGGAGCACCTGTGTGGGCTGATAGCCGCGCGGGGGCGGGTAGCCCGGCTGAGGCGGATACGGCTGTTGCGACGGAGGACCCTGTTGCGACGGAGGACCCTGCGGGGAGGGATAGGCCTGAGTGGGCTGGTACTCGCTCCCCTGCGCGCCCCACTGCTCGTAGCGGGTGTACGCGACCGTCGGGTTGGTGACCGGCCGCCCGTACGCCTCGGTCGCGTCGTCGGTGTGCAGCACGCGGGTCGCGTCGGGGTCCGTCCCGTTCGACGACTCGTCGAGTGCGTAGGCCCGTTCCTGCGGGGTGCGCGGATCCTGGGGATTCTTCATAGCGCCTTCCAGAGTAGGCGCGCGCGGCCCCGGCAGCTCCTGCCACCGAGGCCGCGCACGGGCGCCGTCAGGCGCTGATCACGAGGTGGTCGCCGTCCTCGCTGACGCCCACGTGGACGGTGTCTCCGTCCTTGATCTCACCGGCGAGCAGCTTCTTGGCGAGCTGGTCGCCGACCGCCTGCTGTATCAGGCGGCGCAACGGACGTGCACCGTACTGCGGGTCGTAGCCGCGCACCGCCAGCCAGAACCGCGCGGTGCTCGAGACGTCCAGTGTCAGTCGCCGCGCCGACATGCGGTCGGCGAACTGGTCGAGCTGGATGTCGACGATCTTCTCTAGCTGCTCCTCCGAGAGCGGGTCGAAGATCACGACGTCGTCGAGCCGGTTGATGAACTCCGGCTTGAACGCCGCCCGCACCGCCGCCATGATGTGCTCCCGATCGCCACCCGCACCGAGGTTCGATGTGAGGATCAGGATGGTGTTGCGGAAGTCGACCGTGCGGCCCTGGCCGTCGGTGAGACGACCGTCGTCGAGCACCTGCAGCAGCGTGTCGAAGACGTCCGGGTGTGCCTTCTCGACCTCGTCGAACAGCACCACCGTGTAGGGGCGACGCCGCACGGCCTCGGTCAGCTGACCGCCGGCCTCATAGCCGACGTAGCCCGGAGGCGCACCGACGAGGCGTGCCACCGAGTGCTTCTCGCTGTACTCGGACATGTCGATCCGCACCATGGCGCGTTCGTCGTCGAACAGGAAGTCGGCGAGCGCCTTCGCCAGCTCCGTCTTGCCGACACCGGTCGGGCCGAGGAACAGGAAGGACCCCGTCGGACGGTTCGGGTCGGCGACACCGGCACGTGCACGACGCACCGCGTCGGAGACGGCCTGCACCGCGACGTCCTGGCCGACGACCCGCTTGCGCAGTTCGTCCTCCATCCGCAGCAACTTGGAGGTCTCGCCCTCGAGCATGCGGCCGGCGGGGATGCCGGTCCATGCCGCGACGACGTCGGCGACGTCGTCCGGGCCGACCTCCTCCTTGAGCATCAGGTCGCCACCGGCGGTGGTACCCGACGCGGCGGCTGCCGCCTCGAGCTTCTTCTCCAGCTCGGGGATGCGGCCGTAGCGCAGCTCGGCGGCCTTGCCGAGGTCGCCGTCGCGTTCGGCGCGTTCTTCCTCACCGCGCAGGGATTCGAGCTGTTCCTTGATCTCCCGGACGGAGTCGATCGCGGTCTTCTCGTTCTGCCAGCGCGTGGTGAGCTGGTTGAGCTTCTCCCGCTCGTCGGCGAGTTCGGCGCGCAGCTTCTCGAGGCGTTCCTTCGAGGCCTCGTCGCTCTCCTTCTGCAACGCCATCTCCTCGATCTCGAGGCGACGGACGACGCGTTCGACGGTGTCGATCTCCTCGGGACGCGAGTCGATCTCCATCCGCAGGCGCGAGGCTGCCTCGTCGACGAGGTCGATCGCCTTGTCGGGTAGGAAGCGCGAGGTGATGTACCGGTCGGACAGCGTCGCCGCCGCGACGAGCGCGGAGTCGGTGATGCGCACGCCGTGGTGCACCTCGTAGCGCTCCTTGAGGCCGCGCAGGATGCCGACGGTGTCCTCGACACTCGGCTCCCCCACCAGGACCTGCTGGAAACGACGTTCGAGGGCCGCGTCCTTCTCGATGTACTTGCGGTACTCGTCGAGGGTCGTGGCACCGACCAGCCGCAGCTCACCGCGGGCGAGCATCGGCTTGATCATGTTGCCGGCGTCCATCGCCGACTCGCCGGTCGCGCCGGCGCCGACGATGGTGTGGAGCTCGTCGATGAAGGTGATGATCTGCCCGGCCGATTCCTTGATCTCGTCGAGCACGGCCTTGAGGCGTTCCTCGAACTCGCCGCGGTACTTCGCGCCCGCGACCATCGAGCCGAGGTCGAGCGAGATGACGGTCTTGCCGCGCAGCGACTCGGGCACGTCCCCGGCGACGATGCGCTGGGCGAGGCCCTCGACGATGGCGGTCTTACCGACGCCTGGCTCACCGATGAGGACCGGGTTGTTCTTGGTCCTGCGGGAGAGCACCTGGACGACACGGCGGATCTCGTTGTCGCGACCGATGACCGGGTCGAGCTTGCCTTCACGCGCCCGCGCCGTCAGATCGGTGGAGTACTTCTCCAGGGCCTGATAGCTGGCCTCGGGATCGGCGGAGGTCACGCGGCGGTTGCCGCGGACGGTCGTGAAGGCGTCGCGCAGGGCGGCCGGCGTTGCGCCGTGCCCGGCGAGGAGCTTCGCGACATCGGAGTCGCCACCGGCGAGGCCGACGAGGACGTGCTCGGTGGAGACGAATTCGTCGGTGAGTTCGGTGGCGAGTTTCTGTGCCGCGGTCATGGCCGCGATCGCCTCACGCCCGAGCTGTGGTGTGGTGGTCGCCCCGCTGGTCTGCGGAAGACGACGGACGAGGTCCTCGGCTTCCCTGCGCACCGCGGCCGGGTCGACGCCCACCGCTTCGAGCAGCGGGCCGGCGATGCCGTCGGTCTGGTCGAGCAGTGCCACGAGCAGGTGTGCCGGACGGATCTCCGGGTTGCCCGCAGCGGACGCCGACTGAAGTGCAGCGGTGAGTGCGGCCTGGGTCTTGGTCGTCGGATTGAACGAGTCCACTGCGCGCCCCTTTCTTTCTCGGTGCACCCCACGCGCAGGCGAGTGCCCCATGTCGATTCTGCAGCCGATTCCCTGCCTCGGGCAGGTCTCGGTGATGTCGAATTCTTCAACGGATCATAAGTTGAGTTTGTTCCACTCAACTTTCCTGAGTGCAGTGATTCTGCTCACAAACCGCTCGCAGGTTGTGACGGACCCGGCGGTCAGTGGCCGGGCGCCCTGCAACCGACTACAGTGGCGGCGTTCGCGCAGCACGGATACAGGGAGGATGGCGTGGAGGCTTTCGCCATCGCCCGGGTTCAGCTCAGCTTCGCGTCGATCATCGCCACCCCCACCGGAGCCGAACGGTTCGCGACGGCGTTCTACAACGCCATGTGGAGCGAGTCCACCGGCATCCGCTCACTGTTCCCCGCCGGCATGGAGTCGATGCGACAGCGGTTCGCGACCGCGGTCGGCTGGGTCGTCGCCCGCCTCCACGAACCGGGCACCGTCGACAGGTTCCTCGCCCAGCTCGCGCGCGACCACCGTAAGTACGGGGTCGAGCCGCTGCACTACCGCGTCGCGGGCAACGCACTGCTCGCCGCGGTCCGCGAATGCACTCCCCTGATCCTGTGGACGGCCGCGCTCGAACGCACCTGGGCCGAGGTCGTCGACGGAGTCGTCGAGACGATGGCGACCGCCGCGGCCACCGACGACCTGCCTGCCTCGTGGGGGGCCACCGTCGTCGGCCACGAACGCGTGCTCCCCGATCTGGCCATCATCCGGCTCGAGGCCGACAGCTCGATCCCCTACTACGCGGGCCAGTACATGAGCGTGCAGATCCCGCAGCGCCCGCACATGTGGCGGTACCTGTCGGCAGCGATCCCGCCGAATCCGTACGGGCAGATCGAATTCCACGTTCGACGGGTCTCCACCGGATGGGTGAGCCCCGCGCTCGTCGGCGAGACCGCGGTCGGCGACCGGTGGACGATCGGCCCACCGCTCGGTGGCCTGCACGTCGACCGCGAGAGCGGCCGGGACGTGCTGATGATCGCGTCCGGCACCGGTCTCGCACCCATGCGCGCCCAGATCATGGAGATGGCGATGCGCGGCGACAACCCGCGCGTCCACCTGTTCTACGGGGGCAAGTATCCGTGCGACCTGTACGACCTCGAGACCCTGTGGCAGATCGCCACGACCAACCCGTGGCTGACCATCGTGCCGGTGCTCGAGGAGAAGGAGAACCCTTGGTGGCACCCGGTTCCCGCGAAGGAACCGCCCACCGGCCTCAACCGGCCGATGTACGGCAAGCTCGGTAAGGTCGCCGGGCAGTTCGGCACGTGGGCCGACCGTCAGATCCAGATCGCCGGGTCGCCGTCGATGATCCGCACGACGCTGTACGCGCTGTCGGCGGCAGGCACCCCGCGTCAGAACATCAGCTTCGACCCGCTCTGATCTGCTTGCGCAGCTTCCGTGCTGCGAGAACGTTCCGCGTCAGCGAGATCGGGTTCGGTGGCACCCATCCCGCCTGCTTTGCCATTCCGAGGTCGTCGCGCACGGCCCAATGCTCGACGATCTTGCCGTCGGCCACCCGCATCCAATGGGCCTGACGCACCGTGAAACTCTTTCCCGTCGGCGCGAACACCTGATCGACGCGGCCCTGCTCGTCGTAGGTGGCGAAGGGTCCTTCGTGTCGCGCCGACATGACGGTGTCGAGGACGACGAGATCGTCCTGCTCCACGACGTTCTTCACCTCGAACTTCAGATCTGCGAAGGCGTCACGCAACCACAGTGCAGTCGCGAAGAAACCGTCGGGTCCGTGGACTCTGGTGGGAGGCGGTTCACTCTTTGCTTCGCGATTGACCGCGTCCGCGGACAGCACCTCGCCGAAAACGCTGCGATCACCGTCGGCCATCATCATCAGAGCCCGCACGGCGAGAGATTTCTTCTCCTCGGATCCGAGTTCCGGGGTGGACGCCGGAGTGGAATGTTCGATCTTCACGGCACTTCTCCTGCCTGTGAAACGAGACGATCGACCCCCGGTTCGAGTATGAACCGGCCGGTCCAGAAGTCAACGCCGCAGGAGAAGGGAACGGTGGTTACATCCGCTGCGCCGCGACCGCCCGCGCGAACTCCGGATGCGCCTGCGAGATGACGAGTTCCGAACCGTCCTCGGCCACGGACATTCCCAGAGAGGCCCGCTTCGGCTCGAGCACCCTCAAGGCGACGTAGATCGGGAGGAACGACAGACCGAAGACACCGAGCAGCGCCAGACCGTAGATCTCGGGAGCGCCCTGCACGAGCGCGAACACCAGCGCGAGGAAGATGACGCCGAGGACCGTGCAGGTCGCGGCGGCGGCGATCTGCCAGCGCGTGCGGACGGCGACGCAGCGAGCACACACGGGCCAGTCCACCGCGGCGACCTGCACCGTGTAGGCGGCCTCGAGCGCCGAACCGAACCGGTTCGATCCCTGGCGGGGCTCCGATGCGTCGGCCGCGACCGTCACCCGGACACGTCCGGTCTCGGGCTCTCCGTGGCGCGGGCAGATCGGGGGGATGGGATCGATCGGTCGCATCGAACCGTCTCCGAGCGTGCTCGTCGCTCCCGAGCCCGGATATTCGACTGCCAACCGCACCTCGACCCGCTGGACGTCCCCGTTCACCATGCGAGGGAGTATGTCAGGCCGCATTCCCCGGTGAAAGCCGAGGATCTATCGGCCGCGTCGCCTCTCCGTCTCGGCCACGAAGTTCGGGTGGGCGTACGCGACAACGAGGGCCGACCCGTCGATCGGAGCCTCGAAACCCCACCAGCCCTGACGCATCTGTCTGACGAAGATCGCCGGGGTCGGAACGAGGAAGGTTCCGAACACGAGCAGCGACCACAGGGCCATGTACTCGCGGGCCCAGCCGAGGGCCGCCATCTGCACCGCGACGAGCAGGCAGACCAGTCCGCCCAGCATGCACAGCCACATCGCCCACCGTGTCAGCCGATCGATCCGGACGCACCGCGCACACATCGGTACATCGAACGCGATCACGTGTGGCTTGTGCTGCGCACGTGCACGCCACGTACTGGCCTTCGCCGCAGCTTCGGTACCGATGATGCGGATCTGCGCGCGACTGTGCCGGATCTTGCGATAGGTGGTGACCCAGGTGTGCACGCGCTCGACCTCCGGCACCCCGTGCACAGGACACACGGGTGGAAGCTCATCCTTCACCGTCAGCTGGACGGGTCGGCCCCCCAGTCGTGTCGGTATCGCATCGTCACGGTCCTGTGTCTCGAAACGCACATGCGCAAGACCATTTTTCGTGTTCCCCCCCGGTTGTCACGTCGTGCACTGTAGCGGGCGTCGCAAACGCCGTTGCGATGGCCTACACTCTCGTCCGATCACGACTGGGGGATGTCTTGACACGATCGAATCTGTATGTGGGCCCGGACGACCTGCGCGCTGCAACACATGATCTGCGCGATCTGGCCGACCAGGCGGATGGTGCACGCCGTTACGCCGATCGCTGGCTGACGCCTCCTGAGACCGGGGGACTGATCTACTTCGATGTCGTCGAACGGGTGCACACGGCCCGTGCCCGGCTGACGGCTCTCTACGACGAGCTGGGTGTGGCGATCGACCGAGCGGCGACGGCGATGACCGAATCCGCACGGACATACGAGGACACCGAACTGGGCACTTCGGCACAGTTCGAGCGCACCGGTCCGGACATCGGCTGGTGAGCGCTCGTCCGGACGATGCGCTCGTCGAACCACCGCGTCCGATTCCATACCGGACCTGCTCGAACGCACCCTGGGGATGTACTACCTCTCCCCGAGCTTCTACGTCGCCGAACTCTGCAAGTTCGTGGTGGGCACGGATCCGTGGGTGTACGCGGCCCAGCACTGCGGTGGCGACTGGGAGTCGGTGCTGCGCACGAGCGATGGCGTGAACAGGCTGGCCACCTTCCACCGTGCGTACGCGACGGCCGTAGACGACGTCCACGGCACGGTTGCCCCGTGGGACGGATCGGCGGGCGGGGCCGCCGGTCGTTATCTCACCGATCTGCAGAACGCCCTCGACGAACAGGCCCGGGCCGTTCACGGGATCTCTGAGCAATTGGAGAAGATCGCCGTGTCGATGTACGAACTGAACCAAGCATTCGCCGAAATCCTCTCGGTCATAACCGATGCAGCCATCAGGGTTCTGATCAGGATCGCGGCGACGAGTATCGCCGCCGCAACCGGTGTCGGAGTTCTGGGCTCGGCGGCCATTGCAGCGTCCTCCGTAGTGGACCTGGTGATCATCAGCGACCAGTGGAGGAAGGCGATCGACGTCCACACCACAGTGTGGACGTCCATCCAGGGCCTCATCGGTGTGCTCACCGGAAATCTCGCGAAGATCGAGAACATCGAGATCCCCGGCCTCCCCGCAGTCTAGGCACCACGGTGCCGCACAGGAATCGAGAAGACATGGACGAATCCGAGATCGTCGTCGACGTCGCGCGCGGCGATACCACCCTGTCCCGCGAGATCGTCACGTCATTGCGGTCGATCGCCGATGCCACGGGCGACCCGGCCTTCGCGAAGCTCGTCGAGCAGGTGACGTCGGGTGAGCTGGGGGTGCGGGAACTCGCCGGTACAGAAGTGTTCTCGTCGATGCTCGACCGTCTGGTCGCCCCGGTCTTCGAGTCGCTGAAGGAGACGACCTTCGAGGACCTCGTCGAGGAGCGTCCCGACCCTCGAATGTAACGCAGCTCACACTCCTCGCGATGATCCATCATCAGCCACACACAGAGGAACGGACATGAGCAGGATTCACGTGTGGCTCGCGATGATCGTCGTCATCGCGGGGATCGGGCTGACGGGCCCGACCGCGTCGGCCGCAACGCCCTATTGCGGCATCCACTGGGGTTCGCTGGACAAGGTGAACCCGACGATGGTCGCCTCACCGTTCACCGCCGTGCGGGCAGGACGGCACGAGTGCTTCGACCGGACCGTCGTCGATCTCGCCGGGCCGGCCGCGGGTTACCGCGTCGGCTACGTCCCCGCCGTCCACGAGGACGGATCGGGGTTCGAGGTCCCGCTGCGCGGAGGCGCCTACCTCCAGGTGGTCGTCCTCGCGCCCGCCTACTACGTACCGGCGAACCGGCGCGAGGTCGTCGACGTGAGCGGATACCGCACCCTGCGACAGGTGGCGTGGGCCAACAGTTTCGAAGGCCAGACCACCCTCGGTGTCGGGGTACGGGCCCGGCTGCCGTTCCGGGTGTTCACCCTCGACGGTCCCGGTAGCGGTTCACGGGTGGTGCTGGACGTCGCGCACCAGTGGTGAGGCAGGACAGCGGCATTCCGAATCCACGAGTCCTGGTGACAAACAGCCGGCCCCGGCAACCACGACCGGTTGCCGGGACCGACCGCCACGCGAACGAGGTCAGCGATAGGACGCCCGCAGCGTCTTCTTGTCGAGCTTGCCCAGCGGCGTCAACGGCAGGGCGTCGAGGAAGTCGACCGATTTGGGGGCGTGCACCGAACCCTTTGCGGCACGCACCTTCTCGATCAGTTCCTCGACCGGCACCGACTGACCGTCGCGCAGCACGACACACGCCTTGACGGCCTCGCCCCACTTGGTATCCGGCACACCGACGACGGCCACGGACGCGACCGCCGGGTGCGACGAGATGACGTCCTCGATCTCGCGGGGGAAGACGTTGAAGCCGCCGGTGACGATCATGTCCTTCTTGCGGTCGACGATCGTCATGAAGCCGTTCTTGTCGGCGCGCGCGACGTCGCCGGTGTGCAGCCATCCGCCGCGCAGCGCCTCGGCGGTCTCCTCCGGCTTGTTCAGATAGCCCTTCATCACGAGCGGGCCGCGCACACAGATCTCGCCGAGTTCGCCCTGCGGCACCTCGTTCAGGTCGTCGTCGAGCAGGCGGACGTCGAGCCACGGCACGGGGCGGCCGCACGACGCGAGGCGGCTCGGATCGTCGGGGAGGTGTTCTTCCTTGCGCAGCACCGAGATGGTCATGCCGCATTCGGACTGGCCGTAGAACTGGAAGAAGACCGGGCCGAGCCGCTCGATCCCTTCGCGCAGGCGGGACGGCGACATCGCCGACGCACCGTAGAACAGGGTCTCGATGCTCGACAGGTCGCGGCTGTCGAAATCGGGATGGTCGAGCAGCATGTAGATCATCGTCGGCACGAGCATGGTCGCGTTGATGCGATGCTTCTCGATCGCTTCGAGCACGAGCGCAGGATCGAAGTGCGGCAGCACGTAGAGGCATCCGCCGCGCAGGAGCGTGGGGACGAAGAACGCCGCACCGGCGTGCGAGAGCGGGGTGCACACGAGGAAGCGCGGCTGCTCGGGCCACTGCCACTCGGCCATCTGGATCTGGTTCAGGGCCGCGCCCGAACGGAACGAGCCCATCACGCCCTTCGGCTTCCCGGTCGTGCCGCCGGTGTAGACGATGGAGGAGGTGTCCTCGATGTCGACGGGCGCGGACACGAGGCGCTGCTCGGTGAACTCCTCGGACAGGGCGAGAATGTCGGTGCCCACCGAGGACGGGCCGAGGGAGAACAGGTTCTTCAGGGTCGGCACCTGCTCGCGCAGCTCCGCTGCGCGTTCCTCGAAGTGGCGGGGATCGAAGATCAGGGTCTCGATCTCGGCGTCGGTCGAGATGTACAGGTGGTCGGAGAGCGAGCCCATCGGGTTCAGGGCCGTGGTGCGGCAGCCGGCGACCATCGTGGCGCCCATCGAGATGAGCACCTCGGGCCGGTTCTTGGACAGCATCGCGACCGCCGTTCCCTGGCCGACCCCGACGGACGCGAGCGCCTGCTGGAACCGGCTGATGGCGGCGCGCATCTCGGCTCCGGTGAGGACGACGTCACCGAGGTGCAGGGCGGGCCGGTCGGCGCTGCGGTCGAGCGCGGTGATGAGGAGATCGGGCGTGAATGCGGGGCGGTAGAGGTCGGCGTACTCCTCGGGCATGGTCGTCCTTCCGGTGTGCTGTGACGGTCCGTTGTGTGACGTCACCGGTTGGCGTTCTCCGCTGTGGTGACCATCACCTGCCGTTCGTCACGATAACCGCCCGAGGCCGAAAACTGAAACACGTTCCACTCTGCCTTTTCGGCGACTTCTCGCCTAGAGTCTTGGGCACGTCACAGCACACCACCGGGGGATCACGCATGCAGTCGGCCACGCCGTCACCGAGCGAGACCGAAACGGCAGTCACCGCAACTGTCGTCGAACATCATCGGCTCCGGCACGACCTCGCCGTCGTGCGTCTCGAATGCGACGACGCGATCGTCGATTTCCGCCCCGGGCAGTACGTCGACGTGGCCGTGCCGCAGCGTCCCACGCTGCCGCGTCGCCTCTCCCCCGCGCTGCCACCGTCGCTGGACGGCAAGCTCGAGTTCCACGTGCGCACGGTCCCGGGTGGCTGGGTGAGCGGCGCGATCGTCGCCGACACCCAACCGGGCGACGTGTGGCAGATCGGCGCCGCCCGCGGCGGCGACCTCCACATCGACGACACCGGCCGCATCGTCATCATGGTGGCCGGCGGCACGGGCCTCGCGCCGCTGCGGTCGCTGATCCTCGACACGGCGCGTCACCCGGATCCGCCCCGCACCTTCCTGTTCACGGGCGCCCGCAACCCGCGCGACCTGTACGCCGCCGACATGCTCATGCTCCTGTCCGAGGCGCTGCCGTGGCTGACGGTGGTGCCGGTCGTGGAGACCCTCGAGATCCCCGACATCCCCGACCCCTGGTTCGATCGCATCGCCCCGCGCATCGACGAGTTCGGACCCGACCCCGACGAACTGCTCGAGGGCAACGTCGACGAGGTCGTCACGTCCTACGGTGCGTTCGGCGACCACCAGGTGCTCGTGTGTGGCCCGGCGGCCATGGTGCGCACCACCGCTCAGCGGCTGATCGAGACCGGCACCCCGGTCGAGAACATCCGCTACGACCCGTACTGAGTGCGCCCGACGTCCGGCCGGCTCTTCAGCGATCGGGTGCGACGGTCACCCAGGCACGAGCGACGACGGATCCGGAAGGATCCGTGCCGATGAGCGCGACGTCCTCGACGTCCTCGTGATCGGTGCGGTAACGCTGCAACACGGTCACCGACCAGGTCTGTGATCCGGGACCCGCGGAATGTCCGTAGAACCGCATCCGGAGTCGCCGCACATCGGCGAGGTCGAACCGTTCGACAACCGAATGCAGCAGTTCGTCGGCGAGCGGGACGGACGCACCGTGCTCACCGACCGGACGCGCCGATCCGGACACGTAGACCTCGGCGACCAACCGTCCGATCTCATCGACGTATCCGAGTGTCCGGTCGAGCCGACCGGACGCCTCGTCGCGGTTGTCGCGGGACCGGCAGGCCAGCGCCTCGGTGGTGGGTGGCGCGAAGAACACGATGTCCACTTCGTCCACCGGGCCGTCTTCGAGACGGGGCCCGGCTCCCCAGAGGGACAGCACGGTCGGGAGGGAACGGACGTCCCCGTTCGTGATCGTCACATGCCCTCCCTACCTTTCGGATCGTCCACTCAGGCGACCGGTGCGTCCGACGATGCTGCGTCGCGTGCCGCGATGTACCCGAAGACCAGGCCCTGCCCGATGGTGGCACCGGCACCGGGATAGCGGTGGCCGAACGCGTTGGCCGCGGTGTTGCCGATGGCGTAGAGACCGGCGATGGGGCTGCCGTCCTCGCGGAGGACCCGCGCCCGCTCGTCGGCGCGCACGCCACCGCACGTGCCGAGATCGCTCAGCGTCATCTTCACCGCGTAGAGCGGGCCGTGCGTGAGGGGTCGCAGGTTCGGGTTCGGCTGGACGGTCGGGTCACCGTAGTAGCGGTCGTAGGCACTGCCGCCACGTCCGAACTCGGAATCCGTTCCCGCCGCGGCGTCCTCGTTGAACCTTCCGAACGTCGCGGCGAAGGTGTCCACCGGCACACCCATCGACGCCGCGAGTTCCGCAGCGGTGGTGCCGCGGTGGGCGATGCCCGCCTCGTACCAGGCCTCCGGGAGCGGCCGGCGCGGGAACACCCCGGCCGCGAACACGTAGCTGTTGCGGTAGTTCTGGTCGAAGACGATCCACATCGACTCGATCGGATCGCCGGCACGCTCGCGTTCGAGCACCAGCTGTCCGAACGACATGTAGTCGGACGACTCGTTCGTGAACCGGCGTCCCGTCTGGTCGACGATGAACGAGCCGGGCAGCGAACGCTCGGCGAGCATGACCATCGGCGGCTTGCCCGGACGGGTCGGCGCGACGGCGGGGAACCACCATGCCTGATCCATGAGGGCGAGATCGGCACCGACCTCCTGGGCCGCCTTGATCGCGTCGCCGGTGTTGGTCTCCGCCCCGAGGCTCTCGTGGTCGAGCAGACGCTCGGACTGGAACTTGCGCCGCATCTCCATGTCGTGGTCGAACCCACCCGCGGCAAGCACCACCCCGCGACGAGCGGTCACCGTCACCTCACGTCCGTTCTGCGCTACGACGGCACCGGTGACACGATCCCCGTCGGTGAGCAGACGCACCAGCGACGTCTCGGTCCACACCGGCACACCGGCCTTCAGCACACCCGCGAACAGGCCGGCGGCGATCGCTTGCCCACCGGCGACGTATTCACGCTTGACGGCGAGACCGGCGACCCCCTGTGCGAGCCGCTTGAAGATACGCGGAAAACCCTTGTGCGGCACGCGCAACATGAGGTTCATCCACTTGTAGTCGGCACCGGTGGTAGGCATCGGCAGGCTCGCCTCCATGAGGCCGGGACGCAGTCGACCCCGCTCCTCACCGAGGACCGACAGGTCCATGGGCAGGCACTCGCAGCTGCGGCCGACCGCCGAACCACCCGCCAGTTCGGGGTGATAGTCGGAGTAGCCCTCAGCCCAGAACAGCTTCATGGGGGTGGTGCGCTGGAGCATCTCGACGGTGGCGACACCGTTGTCGACGAAGGCCTCGCCCCGTTCGACCGGCGCCGTGCCGTCGACGACCGTCCGCACGTAGGTGTGGCCGCGCTCGACGGTGTCGCCGCTTCCCGCCGCGGTGAGTACCGGATTGGCCGGCACCCAGAACGCACCGCCGGAACGGGCGGTCGATCCGCCGACGTAGGCCGACTTCTCCACGAGGAGGGCGGACAGTCCTGCCTCGTGCGCGGTGAGTGCGGCGGCCATGCCGGTACCGGACCCGATCACGAGCAGGTCGACGGTGGTGTCCTGGGCGGGTGCCACGGGCGGTACGGATGTCGGCGCCATCGACAGTCTCCTTCTCGTCGTTGTCTGCGGGACGCTAGGACAGTTGCTCAGGACGCGAAGCCGCTCGTCCCGGTCACCGGGAGATCCGGCCCGTCGACCAGGGCGCGCACCATCTTCCACACCTCCTGCCGCGCCGGCTCGCTGAGCGACAACGCGGGGAAGGTCAGGAATCCGTGGAACAGGCCGTCGAATCTGCGGTGCTGCACGGACACCCCGGCCGCGGCGAGACGGTCGGCGTAGTCGTCGCCGGACGAACACGGCGGATCGAGTTCGGCGGTGGCGACGACCGCCGAGGGCAGCCCGGCGAGCGACTCGGCGCGGGTGGGGATCAGGCGGGGATCGTCGGTGCCGTCCGGTGCGTACTGCTCCCAGTACCACCGCATCGCCGCGGCGGAGTTGTAGTAGCCCACCCCGTACTTCCGGTACGACTCGGTGTCGAAGTCGTCGTCGATCACCGGATAGAACAACGCCTGACCGAGCACCGCCGGTCCGCCCCTGTCGCAGGTGGCGATCGCGACGGTCACGGCGAGGTTTCCACCGGCACTGTCGCCGGCAAGCACGATGCGCGCCGGGTCTCCCCCGTACGACGCGACGGTCGCGGCCGTCCATTCGAGCGCGGCGTACAGGTCGTCGTGCGCGGCCGGGGCAGGGTGTTCGGGAGCGAGGCGGTAATCGACGGACACGACGACGGCCCCGACAGCCTCCGCCATCGACCGGCAGAACTCGTCGTGACTGTCGAGATCGCAGAAGACGAACCCTCCACCGTGCGCGAACACGACGACCGGGCGCGCGGCCTCGGAGGACTCGGGACGGTAGAGGCGCAACGCGAGGCCGCCTCCCGGTCCGTCGACGACGAGATCGTGTACCTCACTGGTCGTGTATCGGCGAGCGGGACCGGACGTGCTCCGCGAGCCCGTCCGAGCGCACACTCCTGACGGACCGATCGACGAAGGAGAGCGTATGACCGACGGATCGAACCGCATGCCGGCAGTACGCATCGGGATCACCAGCCCGGTCGTCACCCGGGTCCCCGGGGCCTCCGGCGACTGGGAGGCCGGCGCGGGCATCGAGGAACTGTCGCAGATCGCGGTCACCGCGGATCGGTCGGGATTCCACCACCTCACCTGCAGTGAACACGTCGCCGTACCGGCGCCCGTGGCCGCGACGCGCGGTGGGACGTACTGGGATCCGCTGGCGACCCTCGGCTTCCTGGCAGCGCGCACCGACCGGATCCGACTGGTCACCCAGGTTCTCGTCCTCGGCTACCACCATCCTCTGGAGATCGCGAAGCGCTACGGCACGCTCGACACGGTCAGCGGTGGACGCCTGACCCTCGGTCTCGGCGTCGGTTCGCTCGAGGAGGAGTTCGCGTTGCTCGAAGCCCCCTTCACTGATCGCGGCGCACGCGCCGACGATGCTCTCGCCGCCCTGCGCGCATCTCTATCGACACGCGAACCCTCCTATCACGGAGAGTATTTCGAGTACTCGGATGTGGTGGTCGATCCCTGCGCCGTGCAGCCGCGAGTTCCGTTATGGATCGGCGGCCGCACCCCGCGTTCGCTGCGACGCGCGTGCGAGTTCGGGGACGGCTGGGTACCTTTCGGGCTCCCCTTCGACGACGTGAAAACGATGCTCGCGAAGAGGCAGCCGCCGCCCGGCTTCGAGGTCGTGCTGTCGGTGACGCGGCTCGACCCGCTCGGTGACCCCGACGCGACGCGCAGACGACTCGGCCGCGCGATCGCAGCGGGCGCGACGATCGTCGGTGCCGGTGTGGACGCCGGATCCGCCGACCACTACTGCGATCAGCTCGTCGCCCTCGCCGACCTGTTCGGCAGGGAATTCGGCGATCTCGGGGTGGGGTGAGGTCGGCATCTCCCGCTGGCCGGGAGAACGGCGATGCGGTGCGCCAGCGGGTCGCTAGCCAGCGTCGACGCGACACCTTTCGTCCCGCACCACACAGGAGCGACCGTGACCGTTTCCGACACCGACGCCCGCACTCAGCGCATCCGCACCACCGTGCACGCCTATCTCGATGCCGTGGCCGCAGGCGTGGCCGCCGACATCGCCGCCCTCTACGCCGACGACGCCACCCTCGAGGATCCTGCCGGAAGCGAGCCTCGCGTGGGCCGGGCAGCGATCGCCGAGTTCTACAAGGGTGTCGAGGCCACCGAGAACACCACCGAGTTGCTCACGCTCCGGATCGCCGGGTCGACCGCGACCTTCCACTTCCGTGTGGTCACGAAGGCGGGCGAGCAGACCTACGAGATCGAGCCCATCGACGTCATGACGTTCGACGACGAGGGACGCATCACCAGCATGCGGGCGGTCTGGGCTCCCGGCGACATGCGTGTTCGCTGACCGGTCGGCGGGACAGGGTTCGCACACTGTGTCGTCGGTGACGGACACTGGAACGAACGCCGATCGATTGGAGTTTCGATGACAGCGGAACACGCGGTACTGGATCCCCGACGGATCCGCGACGTGATGGGCAACTTCTGCACGGGTGTCACGGTGATCACCGCGCTCGACGGCGACGAACCGCTGGGATTCGCCTGTCAGTCGTTCGTGTCGGTCTCGCTGGACCCGCCGCTCATCTCGTTCTGTCCCGCCCGCACGTCGACGACCTGGCCGAAGATCCGGGAGGTCGGCAACCTGGCCGTCAACGTCCTGGCCGAGAGCCAGCGCACCCTGTGCGGTGCGTTCGCGGTGAGCGGCGGCAACAAGTTCCGCGGGGTGCGCTGGGAGCCGGGCGACAACGGCGCTCCGGCGATCGAGGGAGCCCTGGCGCGGGTCGAGGCAACCGTGGAGACCGAGTACGAGGCCGGCGACCACACGATCGTGCTGGCACGGGTCACGGGGCTGACGTCGCTGCACTCCCGCGGTCCGCTCCTGTTCTTCCAGGGCACCTACGGCGGTTTCGAACGGCGGTGACGCCGAACGACAGGTGAGGGAATAGACGGTCACCGGTCGAGGTTGCTCCGAAGGTGTGCCCGGCGGCCGATACCGGGCCCCGACGCGAAGGATTACCGGTGACCGTTCCCCTCTCCATCCTCGACCTCGCACACATCGGCAAGGGCGAGACCGCCCGTGAGAGCTTCGACGCCAGCGTGAAGATGGCCCAGCTCGCCGAGCAGTGGGGTTACCGGCGCATCTGGTACGCCGAACACCACAACATGCCGACGATCGCCTCGTCGGCGACGAGCGTACTCATTGCGCACGTCGCCGCGCACACCTCGTCGATCCGTCTCGGCGCCGGCGGCATCATGCTGCCGAACCACTCGCCGCTGACCATCGCCGAACAGTTCGGAACTCTCGCCACGCTGCATCCCGGCCGCATCGACCTCGGTCTCGGCCGCGCTCCCGGCAGCGACCAGAAGACCATGCGGGCGCTGCGCCGCGACCCGACGTCGGCCGACAGTTTTCCGCAGGACGTCCTCGAACTGCAGGCCTACCTGAAGGGTGAGTCGCGGATCCCTGGAGTCGACGCGATCCCCGGTAAGGGCACCGATGTGCCGCTGTACATCCTGGGCTCGTCGCTGTTCGGCGCGAAACTCGCTGCTCTGCTCGGTCTTCCGTACGCCTTCGCGTCGCACTTCGCGCCGCAGGCCCTCGAGGACGCGGTGCGGCTGTACCGCCGCGAGTTCCAGCCCTCCCCCGACCACTCGGAGCCGTACGTCATCGCGGGTGTCGGTGTGATCGCCGCCGATACCGCCGAGGAGGCGCAGTCGCTGTTCGAGGCGACCAAGCGGGCGCGGGTCGTCCAGATGGTCGGACGCGGGCGCACGTTCAGCGAGGAGGAGATCGACATGCTGCTCGACTCCCCCGCCGGCATGCAGGTGCTCGAGATGCTTCGGTACACCGCCGTGGGTACGCCGCAGGAGGTGCGCGACTACCTCGACCGGTTCACCGAGCGCGCGCAGGCCGACGAGCTGATCGTCGTGTCGTCGGCTCCCGGACGCGACGCGTGGCTGCGTTCGCTGGAGCTTGTTGCGCAGGTCAGCGACCTCGTCCCGGCCTGATCGCCGAAGACCGACGGATCGGGCTACCGACGGGTACACTTCAGCGGCCGGCCAGGCACGGCTGAGAACCACGAGTCGTCAACCGCCAGGAGCACGATGAAGTACCGCACCCGCGCTGTCGCAGCGGCAGTTCTGACCGCTGCAGCGGCGATCACCGCACCCGCCACTGCGGCCGCCGATTCCCTGCCCACCGACGGGCCCACCATCACGCTGACGATCCGCAACGACACCGATGCGCCGATGGTGCTCACGTCGACCGAGAACCCTTACGGAACATGGGTGGACGAGCCGGCCACCGTGGTGCCGGCCCGCTCCACCGAGACGGTCTCGGCGAGCAGCGCCGACCGGCGCGGGTTCGGCATCCAGATCGACTACACGATGCCCGGCGACGCGACCGTGGCGCTCATGGCCAACAACTACGGCACGGGCGTCGCGAACGGCGACGGCACCCACATCGGCGGTGCCAACCGGCACCGCTTCGAGGTCGCGACCACCGTAGAGGACGGATATCCGTTCATGACAGCGGACTTCGCCGTCACCCGACCCTGAGACGACGGACCGGGCCCGGAGGATACCTGCGTATCCTCCGGGCCCGGTTCGTATGTGCGTCGGCGTCCCGCCTCTGTGTGTCAGCGTCCCGCAGCGTCCATCACGGACAGGTGCGCGAACAGTGCGCTCGCGCCGATCGGATTGCCGCCGCCGGGGTAGACGGTGCCGCTCGGTGCGGCCATCGTGTTGCCCGCCGCGTACAGGCCGGGGATCGGAGCACCCTCGCTGTCGAGCACCCGCCCGACGGTGTCGGTCCGCAGACCGCCCTTGGTGCCGAGGTCGGAGATGCCGAACTGCGCCGCGTGGAAGGGGCCCTGTTCGATCGGGACCAGCGCGGACCCACCGCCGGTGAAGGCGAGATCGTAGGGCTCGTCCCCGCGGCCGAAGTCCTCGTCGACTCCCTTCGCGGCCAGGTCGTTCCACCGCGCGACGGTCGCCTTCAGGGATTCGGCTGGCACACCGATCTGCTCGGCGAGTTCCTCGAGGGTGTCGGCGGTCTTCCACAGTCCCGCGTCGACGTACTTCTCGGTTTCGACAAGCGGCACATTCGTCGCCCCGACCGGTGGGACCTCACCGTTCCGGTCGTCGTAGATCATCCAGAACGGCAACGTCATCTCGCCGCGCTCCATGCGGGCGATGACGTCGCGGCCCAGACGGTCGTAGGGTGCGTACTCGTTGGTGAACCGCGCACCGTCCTGGTCGACGAAGATGCCGCCCGTGAAGCACAGCGCGAACGCCGAACGTCCGTCCGGGTGGGTCAGTCCCGGCGACCACCAGGCCTGATCCATCAGGTCGACGTCGGCGCCGACGGCGATGCCCGCCTCGTGGGCCTTGCCGAGATTCGACCACGGGCCCATCGAGTCCCGCGCGGCGCCGGGCACCCCGTACTTGCTGCGCATCTCGTCGTTCCGATCGAAGCCACCGGCGGCGAGGACGACACCCTTGCGCGCGCGGATCGCCCGTCGCTCGCCGTCGTTCCCGACGACCGCGCCCACGACCACACCGTCCTCGACGATCAGTTCTTCGAGCGGGGTGTTCCGGTACAGCTCCACGTTCGGGTACTTGCGCAGGGCGATGAGGAATCGTCCGACGAGCGCGCGACCTCCGATGAGCATGTCGGGCAGGGGTTCGCCGTTGCGTTCGCGACCGAGCGGGCCGCGGATCGACTCGTTGAGCTCGGGATCGGCGGCGATGGGCAGCGGCGACGGGACGATGTGACGTCCCTGGGCACGGGCCTTGGGCGCCTTGCCGAAGTAGTCGGGCCACGGGTAGACCATGAATTCGAGATCGTCGTCGGACTCGAGGTAGTCGATCAGCGGGGCGCCGCCGCGGACATACGCCTCCTGCAGTTCGCGCGGGGTGCGGTCGCCGACGACCGCGTGGTAGTAGGTCAGTGCGTCCTCGAGGGTGTCGTCGTCACCGGCACGCTGCAGGACCGCGTTGGTGGGGAACCAGACGCCGCCGCCCCCGGAGTACGCCGTGGTGCCGCCGAAGTACTCGGATGCCTCGACGAGGATCACCGACAGTCCTTCGCGCGCAGCGGTGTACGCACCGCAGCACCCTCCGGCTCCCGACCCCACCACGAGGACGTCGCATTCTTCCGCCCACTCCGCCATGACTGTTGCCTTCCGTCGACCGTTCGTGTGGAACACGCCACACTAGGCAGACGTCGAGGCTCCACAGGGCGATCGTCTCGCTGGGCGGGAGATTTTCGTTCTCGACCGATCCGGCGGATCAGTCCCGCTCGACCGCGGTGCGGTCAGTCGCGCCTGGTGCGCGGCTTCCACACGACGAGGGCGTTGCTGCGCGGAATGGGCACCAGATCGCCGCGTGTCGAACGCAACTGGGCGACCTCGGCGTTGAGTTCGGCGACACGCTGCTGCAGTGCCTCGACCTGGTTGGTCAGCTCTATGATCCGTTTGATCCCGGCGAGGTTGACACCTTCGTCCTGGGAGAGGCGCTGCACTTCGCGCAGCAGTTCGACGTCGCGCGGCGAGTACCGGCGGCCGCCGCCGCTGGTGCGGTGCGGGGTGACGAGTCCGAGCCGGTCGTAGTTACGCAGCGTCTGCGCATGCATCCCGGCGAGTTCTGCTGCCACCGAGATGACGTAGACGCGCGCATCGGGATCCGGTGACAGATTCCGTGGCATTCTCGTCTCGCTCATCACGCACCTGCCCATCCCTCTCGAGGATCGAAACCGCTTGCCTCTTCTGCACGAAGATAGTTGTGCAGCGCTTCCGTCGCCTTCTCGTCGAGATTCTGCGGGATCGCGACCTTCACCGTGACGAGAAGGTCACCGGCGCCGCCCCCGCGCTTGGGGACGCCGCGTCCGCGGACCCGCAGGACCCGGCCGTCGGCCGTTCCCGGCGGGATCTTCAGCCCGACGCGGCCGTCGAGGGTCGGCACCGAGACGGTGCCGCCGAGGACGAGTTCGCCGTAGCTGACGGGCAGCACGAGGGTCAGATCGTCGCCCACACGCCCGAACACGCGGTCGGGACGGACGTGCACCGTCACGAACAGGTCGCCGGACGGGGCGCCGCGCAGACCGGCCTCGCCCTGACCGGCGAGGCGGATGCGCGAACCGTCCTTGATGCCTGCGGGGACCCGCACGGTGATGGTGCGGGTGCGGTTCTGCACGCCGGTACCGCGGCAGTCGCTGCAGGGGTTGTCGATGATCGATCCGCTGCCCCGGCAGTCGTCGCACGGTTCCGAGAATCCGAAGGCGCCCTGGTTACGGGAGACCACACCGCTTCCGTTGCAGTTCGGACAGACCCGCGGGCTCGTTCCCGGCTGGGCACCGCTGCCGTGGCAGGTGGTGCACGGCGCCGGGCTGGTCATCCGCAGGGGAACCGTGACGCCCTGGACGGCATCGCGGAAGTCGAGCGTCGTCTCGGTCTCGACATCTGATCCGCGGCGTGGACGCGAACGGCCGGCGGTGGAAGCAGTGCCGCCACCGGCGCGGTTGAACAGGCCACCGAAGAGGTCGCCGAGCCCACCGTCGCCGCCACCGCCGAACAGGTCGCCGATGTCGAAGGTCGCTCCGGTACCACCGGAGAATCCGCCGGCGCCGGGACGGAAGCCACCCGGCATGCCGCCGGAGGCGAACAGGCGCCGGGTCTCGTCGTATTCCTTGCGCTTGGCGGGATCCGACAGGACGGCGTTGGCCTCGCTGACGGCCTTGAAGCGTTCCTCGGCCTTGGCGTCACCGGGGTTGGCGTCGGGATGCAGGTCCCGCGCCAGTTTCCGGTAGGCCTTCTTGATCTCGTCCTGCGTTGCGTCGGGGGAGACGCCCAGGTCCTTGTAGAAATCCTTCTCGATCCACTCCCGCTGGCTCACCGGGCGTCTCCTCCTCTCGCGTTTTCTTGTTCTTACTCTGTGCCCGGCTCCGCCGACCGCGCGTCACCCGGCGTGTCCGCCGGATCGCCGTCGGTGACCGTCACCATCGCGTGCCGCAGGATGCGGTCGCCGAAGCGGTAACCCTTGCGGAGCACCGTCCCGAGCACTGGGTGGTGACCGTCGCCTTCCATCTGGACGGCCTCGTGCAACTCGGGATCGAAGGCGTCGCCTTCCTCACCGAACGCGACGAGTCCGACACTGTCGAACACACCGGTCAGCTTGCCGGACAGTGCCTTCAGCGGACCCGTCTCCAGGTCGCCGTGGGCGCGTGCCCGGTCGAGGTCGTCGAGGACGTCGAGGAACTTCGCCGCGACGGAGGCCTTGGCCTCCTCCGCGATCGCCGTGCGCTGCGCCTCGGCGCGGCGACGGTAGTTCGCGTACTCCGCGCTCACGCGCTGCAGGTCGGCGGTGCGCTCGGCGAGTTCCTTCGCCTCCTGCGACTGTCCTTCGGTCCGCTCGGCCTTCTCGGCGTCGCCCTCCGCAGGAACCGACTCGATCACCTCGCCCTCCTCGGCGCGCGGCTCCTCGGCGGGGTCGCGCACCTCGAAGGTCTCAGGGTCGATCCGTCGCTTGTCGGTGACGGTCACCGGTTCCTGCTCGGGCTTGTCGGCACTCACTTCTTCTCCGAATCGTTCGGCTCGTCGACGACCTCGGCGTCGACGACGTCGTCGGCACCTGCGGCCGCGCCGTCACCGGCAGCGGCACCCTCGGCGCCCTGCGCCTCGTAGATGGCCTGGCCGAGGGCCTGCGACTCGGTCGCGAGCTTCTCGACGGCGGCCTTGACCGCGTTGATGTCGGAGCCGGCGAGGGCGTCGTTGGCTTCCTTGATCGCAGCCTCGACCTTCTCCTTGACGTCGGCCGGGACCTTGTCCTCGTTCTCCTTGATGAACTTCTCGGTCTGGTGCACGAGCGACTCGGCCTGGTTGCGGACCTCGGCCTCCTCGCGACGCTTGCGGTCCTCCTCGGCGTGCGCCTCGGCGTCCTTGACCATCCGGTCGATCTCCTCCTGGGACAGGCCGGAGCCTTCCTGGATCTTGATCGTGTTCTCCTTGCCGGTGCCCTTGTCGCGGGCGGTGACGTGGACGATGCCGTTGGCGTCGATGTCGAAGGTCACCTCGATCTGCGGGACGCCACGCGGAGCCGGCGCGATGCCGCCGAGCTCGAACGAGCCGAGCAGCTTGTTGTGCGCCGCGATCTCACGCTCGCCCTGGAAGACCTGGATCTGCACCGACGGCTGGTTGTCGTCGGCGGTGGTGAAGGTCTCCGACCGCTTGGTGGGGATCGTGGTGTTGCGCTCGATGAGCTTGGTCATCACGCCGCCCTTGGTCTCGATACCCAGCGACAGCGGGGTGACGTCGAGCAGCAGCACGTCCTTGACCTCGCCCTTGAGGACGCCGGCCTGCAGGGCTGCACCCACGGCGACGACCTCGTCGGGGTTCACGCCCTTGTTGGGCTCGCGGCCACCGGTGAGCTCGCGCACCAGGTCGGTGACGGCGGGCATACGGGTCGAGCCGCCGACCAGCACGACGTGGTCGATGTCGCCGACGGAAATGCCGGCGTCCTTGACGACCTGCTGGAAGGGAGCGCGGGTGCGCTCGAGGAGGTCGCCGGTGATCTTCTGGAACTCCGAGCGGGTGAGCTGCTCGTCGAGGAACAGCGGGTTCTTGTCCGCGTCGACGGTGATGTACGGCAGGTTGATCGAGGTCGACTGCGAGGACGACAGCTCGATCTTGGCCTTCTCGGCAGCCTCACGCAGACGCTGCATGGCCATCTTGTCCTTGGTCAGGTCGACGCCGTGCTGTGCCTTGAACTTGTCGACGAGCCAGTTGACGATGCGCTCGTCCCAGTCGTCGCCACCGAGGTGGTTGTCGCCGGAGGTCGCGCGGACCTCGACGACGCCGTCGCCGATCTCGAGGAGGGAGACGTCGAAGGTGCCGCCACCGAGGTCGAAGACCAGGATGGTCTGCTCCTTCTCGCCCTTGTCGAGACCGTAGGCGAGGGCAGCCGCGGTGGGCTCGTTGACGATGCGCAGGACGTTGAGACCGGCGATGGTGCCGGCTTCCTTCGTGGCCTGACGCTGGGCGTCGTTGAAGTACGCCGGGACGGTGATGACCGCGTCGGTGATGTCCTCACCGAGGTAGGCCTCCGCGTCGCGCTTGAGCTTCATCAGCGTGCGGGCGCTGATCTCCTGCGGCGTGTACTTCTTGTCGTCGATGGCCACGGTCCAGTCCGTGCCGATGTGGCGCTTGACCGAACGGATGGTGCGGTCGACGTTGGTGACCGCCTGGTTCTTGGCGGGCTGACCCACCAGAACCTCACCGTTCTTCGCGAATGCGACGACGGACGGGGTGGTGCGGGACCCCTCGGCGTTGGCGACCACAACGGGCTCGCCGCCTTCCAGAACGGAAACGACCGAGTTGGTGGTTCCGAGGTCGATGCCGACCGCACGAGCCATAATTTTCCTCCAATGTTCCTGCCGCGACGCGTGCGCGCCGCGAAAACGTTCCATGCCCGACCTGAGCCCGTTCGGCTCAGGTGAGCGCGGTCGACTCAAGCCTGCACCCGAGCGGTCCACGCCGTCAAGTGAAGTTGAGTCTTATGCGCTCAAGTTGTCTGACTCATCCAACGGCAGGTCGTGGACTTTTGTTCCGAGGGTGGCGCACATCACTTCGATCGGTCGCATCTGCTCGATTCGAGGACCGATACCCGATGTCGACAAGGCGCCACTGTCCGCACCGGTGCGCAAGGACGGGTTGTCCACAGGGACCCCGTCGATCCACAGGTGGTCGGGTCGAGGGCTTCGATGCTCCGGGTCCGTCGTCGCCGTACACGACCCTCGCTGCATGGACGAACCGAACTTCCTTCTGCGCTCCGACCTGCTGGCCGGCGGGACGACCTCGGACGAGATCCGTCAGGCTGTCCGTGTGGGACGACTGCGGAACGTCACGCGCGGTGTGTACGTCGACGGTGGCGCGGACCTCGACCCGCTCACCCTGCACCGTGCGCGCGTACTGGCGCGACAAGGACGGATCACCCCGGACGCCGTCGTCAGCCATGTCTCCGCTGCGGTGCTGCACGGCCTTCCTCTCTGGGACGTCGACCTCTCCCCGGTGCACATCAGCCGCGAACGGCCGTCGAGCGGACGCCGCACCCCGACCCTCCATGTACACAGGTGCACCTACCAACCCGACGAGGTCTGCGTCGTCGCGGGTCTGCGCACCACGACCGTCGCGCGGACGGTTGTCGACCTGGCACGAACACTGTCGGTGGACTCGGCAGTCATCGCCGGCGACGCGGCGCTGCGGGCGCATCCCCATATCGCGCCCCTGCTCCTCGATGCGCTGGCATCGTCCGGCATGCGGCACGGGATCGCCGCTGCCCGGCGGACCATTGCTTTCCTCGACGGTCGCAGCGAAAGTCCCGGCGAGTCGCTCAGCCGACTACGGATCCGGTCGGCGGGGTTACCGGCGCCGAAGCTGCAGCACGAGCTGCGGACCCCTTCCGGAGCATTCGTCGCTCGTCCCGACTTCCTCTGGGAGGACGAAGGCGTGGTCGGTGAATTCGACGGAAGGAGCAAGTACGGCTCGGACGAGCCCGGCGCGACGGCCGAGACCGTCCATCGCGAGAAGCTGCGGGAGGATGCGATCAGGGCTCTGGGCTTCGAGGTCGTGCGATGGACGTGGGCGGATCTGTTCCGCTTCGAGGCCGTCCACGCCCGCCTGGTTCGCGCCGCCGGCAGAGCCCGTCGACGTTGATTGCACGATTCGGGGACGGATGCTCGATGACGACATCGAGCATCCGTCCCTGTGCTTACGTAGATCGCGCCTCGTTCGCCTTCGTGATGAACTCGATGTGTTCGCGACTCGGCCCGCAGAACTCCTGCTCGATCTGCTGCGCGTTGTCCTCGTGCATGCGGTAGAGGCTGTCGCGTAGGCCCTCGTCGCCGCCGTGGAACTGCTCGAGCAGATCCATCCATTGCCGTGCCATCTCCTGGGCCTCCGAACAGGCCGGATCCATCCCCGAACTCAGCGCAGCGTCGACACGCGGGATGAGTTCCTGCCACGACGTCTCTGCCGCCGTGATGACGTCGTCGCCCAGCATCGCGCGTCGTTCCGCGAGGTCTGCGATCTGTCCCTTGTCGAAATACCTTTCGAAGATGTCGTCCACTTCGATCACTCCTCGGATCACGTGAAGGAAGTCGGCGACCGATGCATCCGGCGACGTTCGGACCGTGCGGGAGAGCATCTCGACCTGCGCACGCAGCGTGCGGGTCGCCGCGAGCTGATCGTCCAGGTAGGCACGGTGCGCGTCGAGGATCTCCGACAGCGAGGTGTCGCCGTCGGTGACCGTGGCGATCGCGTCCAGTGACAGCCCGAGCTGACGCAGCGCCAGCACCTGGTACAGCCTCTCGACGTCCGACTCCTCGTACAGCCGATGGCCCGACGCCGTCCGACCCGACGGCCGCACGAGGCCTATGTCGTCGTAGTGATGCAGGGTCCGCACGGTCAGGCCTGTCTCCGCTGCGAGACGCCCCACCTTCCAGTGCTGTCCGGAACGTGTCTGCTGCCCGGAACCAGTCGCCGGCATCGTCCACCCACTTCCACCGGCACTCCGTGCGCCGGCACGATCGACGCTATGACCTCACGTTACGTGAGGTGCAAGCCGAATCGTTCGGCTACAGCTCACATCTGTCGGCCGGCTCCCGCGACCAGCCCTTCCGCACTGCGCGCTGCCACCGCTGCGGCTTTCGCAGTGAACGGATCGAGCAGCGGATGTTCGGCGCGGGATCGCCAGTGCCGCACCGCATCGACGGCCGCAGCGCGGATCTCGGCAGGTGAGGCGCCGTCGGCGAGACCGAGGCGCCGGGTGGCGCCGATCCCGGATCCACCGACAACGCGCTGCAGCGCCTGGACCTCCTCGTCGGGCAGTGACACCGACGACGACCGCAGTCTGCCCAGCAGGCGGAGTTCGGCGAAGCCGTGGTCGTCGGCCAGTTCGCGTCGCACGGCTCCCAGCAGCTCGTGGTCGCCGCACGCGTGCAACACCCGCTCGAGCGCCAGCAGCGCCGAATGGGTCTTGAGCTGATCGGCACGCTGACCGAACTGCACGTCGATGACCTGACGCAGCTCGTCGAGCCCGCTGCGCGCGACGAGTTCGGCGGCGAGGGACGGTGAATCGCGCGCGCCGAGCTGCACGAGCAGCACTGCGGTGCGGATGCCGAACAGACCGAACCGGTCGACGAGACGTGCCCGCATCCCGGGGTCGACGGGCAGGTCGACGTCGGGCCGCGCGAAACGGTCGGCCGACAGCATCGCGACCTGCAGTTGTTCCACCGGCACCTGTGCGAGCGCCTCGAAGGCCGCGAACTCGTTCTGCCGCAGGGTCCGTGCGGCGAGGGCGAGCAACCCGGCGACCGGCACGACCGCCTGGCACAGTCCGGTGCGTTCGAGTTCGTCGGTGAACCTCGCCGCGACCTGCTTCGCCGACATCATCGCGTCGGCACGACCCGCACCGACCTCGTCGGCGCGCGACACCACCCCGACGATGCCGAGCGGTCCCGATCCCCCGCCGACGTGCCGGCCGATCCGTTCGAGGAACTCGACGTCGGCGGCTCCGAGCGAACGCATCAGGTAGACGACGGCGTCGGCACCGGAGGCCGATTCCTCCGGGGTGAGCAGCGCCAGGGTCCGCGCCGACACGTCCTGCGACAACGACGACGTGCCCGGGGTGTCGATGATGGTGGTCTGCGCCAGCGCGCTGGCCGGCCATTCGACGTCGATGAAGTCGACGCGGTCGGCGGTGAGTTCGCCGAGGTCGAAGGTCAAACGGCCGTCGGGACGCTGCACGGGCACCGGCATGCGGCGGTTCCCGTCGTACCAGGCGTTCACCGTCGGCACGGGTCCGTTGCGGTACCAGGTGACGACGCGCGTGCACTCCGTCGCGTCGGTGGGCGCGATGTCCTGTCCTACAAGCGCATTGAGTAGGGTCGACTTGCCGGCCTTGAGCGATCCGGCGAGCGCGATCCGCAACGGCTGATCGAGTCGCGCGGCGCAGTGGTCGAGCCGGTCCGCGACGGCCGGGTTCCCGCCGTACGACGCGCGTGCCCGGTCGAGCAGGTCGCGGGCGCGCGAGAGAGTCGGGGTCACGCCGACACTCCCGCGAGTTCCGCGGCGCGCTCGCGCAATCGGCCCAGTTCCGCGACCTGCGTGTCGAGTTCACCGATCCGACGGCGGCGTTCCTGTTCCTGCACGGTCGCGGCCTGGCGGGCCGCTTCGAGCGACTCGTCGAGCGAACGTAGTGTCTGCTCTGCGATCTCGGTGAAGTGATCGCGCAACTGACGCTGGATGAGCCGGAGCCGGTCCTTCGATTCCTTGCCGACCTGGAAGCTCACGTCGTCGGTGAAGGCGCGGATCGCGCTCTTCGCGTCGACGCGGCGCTTGGCGAGCCGCACCTGCTTGTCGTCGCGATACGCCTTGGTACCCAGGACGACTCCGGCTCCCACCGAGATCGGGTTCACGAGCGCCATCCCCATCAGGGTGGTGACGAGACCGAACATCAGCACGCCACCGTAAGAACCCTTCATGCCGACGAGTACCTTCTGACCGATACCGATCCGGCCCGATTCGAGATCGGACAGGTTCTCGACGGGCTCGAGCAGTCTCGACAGGTCGCCGAGATGCAACGACGGCAAGGAGTCGTCGTCGAGTGCGAAGTGCTCGGCGACCTTGCCTGCGAGCGCCTCGGCGCGTTCGTGCGCCCACACGAAGTTGTCACCGACGGATTCGGCGACCTGTTCGGCGAGCCACTGCCCCAGCCGCGGCCATTCCTTGCCCGGATCACAGTCGTCCACGGACGCTTCGGCGTCGCGGGTCACCGTGCGCAGCCGGTCGCGCAGGTCGTGGTCGATGTCGGCCGCGAGATCGGCGATGCCGTCCGACAACGTGATCTGCCACCGCGCCGCCCGCGTCCGCAATGCCTCGGTCGCGGCGCGTGCCCGGTGCAGGTCCTCGATCGCGGCGTTCCCGGAGTCGGGGTCGCGCAGGGCGGCGAGTTCGCTCTCGCATCCGAGCGCGAGATGGTCGACGACGGTCTTCACGTCGTGCGCCACCGACAGTCGCGCCGAGTCGGCGTTGCGCGCGACCACCTGTTCGCGCAGGAAGTCGTAGATCGCGTCGAAGCCGGATTCCTGCTGCAGCGAGGCGTCTTCGGTGCGCAGGGCGTACTCGCGCAGCAGGGACGAGACGGGCAGCAGCGGCAGGTCGATCCCCGCTCGCTGCAGGTGTTCGCGGTCGGCGTCGACGATCGCGCGCCAGTGCGGATACACGTCCGTCTTGGTGACGAGCACCGCCGACGCCGGGCACAACGTCTGCACCTGTCGCAGGAACGACATCTCCGGTGCGGTGAACTCCTGACTCGCATCCGAGACGACGAAGACCGCATCCGCGGTGGCCAGGAGCGTCAATGTGGCTGCTGTGTGCGGGTTTCCGTGGCCTCCCACACCCGGGGTGTCGACGAACACGAGTCCGTCGGCGAGCAGCGGACTCGGCACACTCACCTCGAGCCGGTCGACGTCCCGGCCGGCGCTGCGCGGCGCGACCTGCTGCAGGTCGTCGAAGGGCACGGCGATGCGCGGCGCCGAACCGGTCGGGACGAGTTCGGCGGACGGCTCCTGCCCGTGTTGCACGAGCGTGGGGACCGCGGTGGTCTCGTCGTCGCCGACGGAACACACCTCGAGGCCGAGCAGAGCGTTCACGAACCGGCTCTTGCCCTGGTTCAGACCCCCGACGACGACCACCCGCAGTCGCGGGTCGGAGACCTTCGTACGGGCGGCCGTCAACCGGTCGGTGAGATCGTTGCGCCTGGCGCTGCGAGATCGCGCGATCGCGGAGTCGATCAGGTCGAGGAGCGCTCGGCGTCTCGAAGGATCGGATGGATGCTGCGTATCCGGTGAATGCTGCATGGGCTGCGTCGACTCGCCTTCCGTCGGTGCGGGCTCCGGACATTATGTCCCGGAGCCCGCACCGCTGCGGGTCAGGGCAGCAGTTCGTCGAGCTCGGTGGAGTCGGTGGCGCCGAGAGAGGAGTCGCCGCCGAGACCGGAGGTCGCGGTGAGACCACCCTCGCCGAACAAGCCCGCAGCTCCCGAGGCAGAGCCGAACAAGCCCGCAGCTCCCGAGGCAGAGCCGAAGACGTCCTCGCCGACCGATGCCCAGCTGTCCGCACCGCCCGACAGGGCCGTATCGACCCCGCCCGACAGGGCCGTATCGACCCCGCCCGACAGGGCCGTCCCCACCTGCGTGGATAGCTCGGCACCGAGGTCGGCTGCGCTCTCCAGACCGCCGGAGACACCGAGGTCGGCAGCCGCGCCCAGGTCTGCTGCACCACCGAGATCCAACCCGTTCTCGACATCGGTGGCTGCACCCAGATCGACGGACGTTCCCAGTCCACCGGCCGCGCCGATCCCCGAGCCGATCGCCGCGCCGAGGTCCGCTCCCACGTTCACTCCGGCCCCGAGTTCCGCCGCCGCGTCCAGTGCGCCGTCGAGGGCGTAGCCGAGCTGACCGGTGGCTTCGGCACCGGCGTCGAGGCTGCCGCCGATCGTCGACGCGAGCTGCGTGCCGAGATCGGCCCCCGCATCGAGGGACGCCGACCCTGCGGCCGTCTCGAGTGCACTGCCGAGTTGCAGGCCGAGCTCGGCGCCGGCCGAGCCGCCGGTCGCGAAGGTCGAGCCGAGGACGGACGACAGATCCGATCCGAGGTTCGTCCCCGCCTGCACGGTCGAATCGACGGTCGCGCCGATACCGGTGGTCGAGCCGATGGCGACGTTCAGCGCCGACGACAGTTCGGTGGCCGCGGTGGTCTCGAGGCCGAGCGCACCTCCGAGCACCCCGCCGACCAGCGTGCCGAGTTCGACGCCCGCCCCGGCCTCAGCGTCGATCTCACCGCCACCCGAGAGGACCGCGTCGAGGTCGACACCGCCGAGCAGACCGCCCTGCGCGCTGTTCTCGATGACGGTCCCCAGCGCGGCGCCGAGATCGGCCGCAGCTCCACCGCCCGCTCCGAGCAGGGCCGAGAGGGACGCACCGAGGCCGAGCGTCGCGCCCACACCGGCGTCGAGACCGGCGGAAAGGTCGGTTCCCAGTCCGGCGCCGAGATCGGCCACACCACCGAGGACGCCGCCCAGGCTCGTGCCGAGCGCGCCGGTCAGTTCCGTGCCCACGCCGAGAACGCCACCGAGGGTCGTGCCGAGTGCGGCACCGAGTTCGGCACCGCCCTCGAGGGCCGCGGTGAGTTCGGTCGAGAAGGTGCCGCCGACGTCGACGGCCGATTCCAGCAGGCCACCGAGGGCAAGCCCGATGTCGGCGCCGAGGGTGCCGCCGATGCCCAAGGCTCCTTCGAGGGTCGTGGCGAGATCTGCGCCGAGGCCGCCCGAGGCCTCGACGGCCGCGTCGATCGCCGCGGCCAGGTCTGCAGCGGCACCGACGCCCAGGCCGAGCCCACCTTCGAGCGCTCCGGCCACGGCACCTCCGACGTCGAAGGATCCGCCGAGTTCGAGGCCTGAGTCGAGAGCACCACCGAGCGCTGCACCCAGGGAAGCGCCGAGTTCGCCACCGGCTTCGAGCGCCGCTCCGAGCTGCGCACCGAGGTCGACGACGATCCCGGTCTGCGCGCCGACGGTCCCGCCGAGGTCCAGTCCGCCGCCGAGGTTAAGTCCACCACCGAGACCCAGGCCCCCACCGAGGCCTGCTCCGACACCGAGGCCCAGGCCGGCGGCGCCACCGAGGCCCACTGCGCCACCGAGGCCCGCTGCTCCGCCCAGACCGGCTGCGGCGGTGCCTGCGATCGACGCCCCGACGTTCGCCGCACCGTTCAGCGCTGCGGTCAGTTCGGCGGCGGTTCCGGCGAACAGACCACTGTCCGCAACGAGCGGGGCGACGGCGACGATGTCGGCGTGGCACACGCTGTCCAATCCGGCTTCGGCGAGGACGGCCTCGGGGTTGTTGCAGTACCGGGCGAGTTCCTTCTCGTCACGGAACAGGCTGAGGATGAAGTCGAGTACGGCGTTGGTGGCCATCGCGTGTCTCCTGAGTCGTCGGGATCTACGGACGACGCTACGAAACGGCCGGTCGCGGGCACAGGGGGTGCGGCCCCCTGTCCGCCGTCACCCGTTAGGGGATCGGGGTTCGGGGGCGTGGGGGTCGTTAGGGGACAGTCCCTACGATCGGGCCGGTGGCGGCGTGGGCGCTAACGGGCCGCGCGGCGGGAACGACAGGCTCATCGAGACCGAACGGTGGAACGAGATCGCGGACCGATGTCCGCCCAGAACACGGGAGCGTGCATGTATTCAGGACTCGGCGTCACGATCGGGGCAGTCAACTCGGTGGCCCTCACCGTGCTCGACCAGCCCCGAGCCGGCGATCCCAGCGTTCTGTCGGTCCCCACCGAACTCCACCTCCCCGAGGGCGGAGCCTTCGTCCTCGGCGCCGGTACCCCGGCCCCCGGTGCGCAGGTGTTCTCCGGCTATGCGGCCCGGGTCGGCGATCCGGTCGGCATCCTCGCCGACGACGGCTCCACCTATCTCGGTGAGGATCTCGTCGCGTCGACCGTGGCCTGCCTGCAGTACCGCACCGGCACCTCCGATGTGCCGACGATGCTGGCACATCCCGCCGCGTGGTCGGCTCACACCGTCGAGACCTTACAGGCGGCACTCGTCCGCGCCGGCGTGACCGCACGGACGATCCCCGAACCGATCGCGGCGGTGCGCTGGCTCGACGCCACACACGGGCCGCTGGGAGACGACGTGACGGTGGTCTACGACCTCGGTGCGCGCAGCCTCGACGTCACCGTCGTGCAGGGCGGCGCCCATCCCATGCTGCTGGGCCGCCCGTTGAGCAGCGACGACGTCTCCGGCGACCATTTCGACCATCTCGTCACGACCTATCTGCTGGAAACGCTCGGCGGGGACTCGACCGGCCTCGATCCGTTCGATTCCGCGACCGTCGCGGCACTAGCCGACTTCCGCGGTCGGTGCCGCGCGGCGAAGGAGGCACTGTCCAGCGACACCGAGACGGTGGTGCCGGTCGCGCTGCCCGGCCTGCACCGCGACCTGCGTCTGGTGCGCAGCGAGTTCGAGGAACTCGCCCGGGAACCGCTCGGGGCGTCGCTCGCCGTGGTGCAGGACGCGATCCGCGGGGCCGGGCTCGATCGTGCGGACATCGGACGCGTACTGCTGATCGGTGGTGGCTCGTCCACCCCGCTCGTCGCCGAACTGATCTCGTCGGAGCTGGGTCTGCCGATCGTCTCGTCGGCGCGACCGGCCTTCACCGCAGCGCATGGGGCCGCGCTTGCAGCAGCCGCGGACGGTGCCCCGACTGCCGCGGTGCCGATGGCGCCTCCTGCACCTGTCGTCGACGACGAGCCCGAGACCGTCGCGCTCCCGGTGGTGCCCGCCGCTGAGGCGCCGCCGGTCGCCGCCGCGCATCGGCCTGCGGTCGTCGACACCGGGTCCGGCACACCCTCACGCGCCCGTGCCCGCTCGTTCGCGCTGGTGGGTGCCGCTGTCGCTGCCGTCGTCGTCCTCGCCGGGGGTGGACTGGCGATCGGCACCCTGTCGTCGGAGGCCGAGACACCCGGTTCGGAGGTGGGTCCGTCGAGCGAGGTCGTGGCCGGCAACTCGACCACCACCGCGACCGTCCCCGGTACGACCGTTCCCGGCACGACTGGCGCGCAGCCGTCCGAGGCGGGAACCACCGTCCCGATCGGGGTGCAGGGACCGGACGGCACCGTGACCGCTGTTCCGGTCGCCGCGACGCCCGCTTCCGGCGCCGCACCCACCGGCGCTGTACCTGCGCCGGACCCGACCGCACCCGCGCCGGTAGCACCCGGTCAAAGCCCGCAGGCACCCCAGCCTGCGCCGCAACCCGCTCCTGCTCCGGCCCCGGCGCCCGCCCCTCAGCCTGCGCCGCAACCGACCCCGCCGAGCACGGGTGGCAGCGGCGTCGGCGACGCCCTGTCCGGCGCAGGTCAGGGTGCCGGTGCGGTCGTCGAGGGTGTCGGTAACGGCGTCGGCGGGGTGCTCGACGGCACCGGCAACGTGGTCGGGGGTGTCCTCGACGGCACGGGGCAGGTCGTCGGCGGACTGCTCGGAACCGGACGCTGACCGATCCCGATGACGTCCGCTCCCGCTCCTCCGCGACGCCCGGTCCCCCGGGAGGTCACGCGTGCCCTGACCGCGGCCGCTCCCCCGCGACTGCTGCTCGTCGGCGGCACCGGAAGCGGGAAGTCCGCCGTACTCGCTTCGCTCCGAACCGATCTCGGCGACACCCGCACCGTCGACGACGCGCACCGCATGACCGCCGCGGAACTGCACGAGCTCGTCGACCACGTCCGGAATGCGCCGACCGGAATCGTCGTGGCCACCGAAGCTCGACCCCACCGAGCCGAGATGCGTTCGCTGACCGCAGCGTTCGCGGGAAACGGGACAGTGGTGGAACTGGGCTCGTGGACGCCCCGTGAGATCGCCGGTCGCGCGGCATCGTTCGAGCTTCGGCTCGCGCCACCCCAGGTGCGTGCCCTGCACCGCCTGACGGGCGGCGTACCGCATCTCGTCGACACCGCCCTCGAAGCCGTGCGGACGGAGGCCGATGTCCGGCAGGCCGTCGAGGAGGGGATCCGCCGGCAGCTCCTCGCCGATCTCGATCTCACCGCAGCCCTCGCGCTCGTCGATCTCGGTGCGGCGCTCGATCCCGGCGAACTCTCCGCCGTACTCGAGGTACCCGCCGAGCGGGCCCTCGATCTCGTCGACGCGGCCCGCGCGAGCGGTCTGCTCGGGGCCGATGCAGCGAGTCTCACTGCGGGAGCGAGCGGCGTGCCCGCCGCGGTCCTCGGGAGACACAACCTGTTCGCCGTCGCCCGCCGCCTCCTCGCGACACGCATCGACGCCGGAACACTCACGCCGCACCTCGCCCGGGGGCTCGCCACGATCGGCCTCACCGATCCGCATCTCGCCCGACGGCTCGTGGAGTTCGCGGTCGACGCAACGCCGCGCGAGGCCGCCGATCTTCTCGACGCCGCGGTACCGGCGGGAGCCGATCCCGATGCCCTCGCAGTGCGACGCGCCGAAGTCGCCTTTGCGGCAGGGGATCTCGAGCGAGCCGAGCAGGTCACCGACCGGCTGCTCGACCGCGCCGACACGGTGGACGTCGACGACGTGCGCGCCGCCACCCGGATCTCCGCGAGTATCGCCGCGCATCGCGGCATGCTCGACCGCAGCGCCGACCTGTTCGAATGGCTCGGCCCCGAACGGGTCGGTACGGACGCTCCTCTCGCCGCCACAGTGCTGCTCGCCGCCGGACGCCCCTCGGCCGCAGAACGTCTCCGCGGTGCCGCCGCCTCGGGTGCGCCGACCTCGGCGGCCTCCGCCGCACGACTGCTCGAGGAGGGCCTGCGCGAATCCGTCGGAGGCGACGGCCGGATCGCGATGAATCACCTCGCCCGCGCATTGACGAGCCTCGGATCCGACGGTTCGTTGCGCGCCTGGCCCGACACGGTCGACGCCGTCGCCGCACTGCTGTGTCTGCACTCGGGCGAACTCGGGCACGCACGCGCGATCCTCGACCGTCCGGAGACTCCCACCGTGCGCAATCGCATCCTGGTGGCGTGGACCGAGATGCTCGGCGGTGATCTCACCGCCGCCGCGGCGACCGCCGAAGCCGTCGCTCCCGAGGTGACCGGGCAACGCAATCTCCTCTTCTTCCACGCCCTGCAGGTCGGGCTGGCGCGACGCAACGCCGACCTCGGAGCGTTGACGGTGCGATGGCAGGCCGCGCAGGCGGTCGTCGCCGAGTACTCCGTCGACCTGTTCGGATTGCTGCCCCTGGGTGAACTGTGGCTGGCCGCCGTCCGCCTCGGGGAGTCCGCGCGGGTCGCGCACCTCGTCGTCGGTGCCCGTGCGCTGCTCACCACCCTCGGCGAGCCACCGCTGTGGGGTGCGGCGCTGCACTGGTACGGAGTGCAGGCCGCGATCGCCGCGGACCGTCCGGCCGACCTTGTCCCGCACGCCCGCGCGCTCGCCCTGGCCGCGGAGACCACTGCCTACGCCGCGGTGCTCGCGCGGGCCGGGCATGCATGGCTCTCGGTGCTGCGCGGTGAGGTCGACGCGACGCGCATCCGCGAGGCGGCCGAGTCCCTCGCGTCCGTGGGTCTCCCGTGGGACGGCGCGAAGCTCGCGGGAGAAGCAGCGCTCCGGACGGACGACACCACCGTCGCCACCGGATTGCTGCAGGTCGCGCGGACGATCCGGCAGGACGGCCCGGCCGGTCGCGCACCGGTCGACGTCGCCCCCGCCGCTCCCCCGAGCGTTCCGGACGAATCACCCCTCGGCGCACGGGAGAAACCGGGCGCACTGTCCGAGCGCGAGGCGCAGGTGGCCGACCTGGTGGTTTCGGGCCTCACCTACCGAGAAGTCGGGAACCACCTGTACATTTCCGCGAAGACCGTGGAACATCATGTCGCCCGTATCCGGCGCCGACTCGGTGCCGGTTCCCGCTCGGAGCTCCTGTCACTGCTCCGAGCCATGGGGCACGGCGCAGATGTATCCCGTCACATGCACTCCGACCGGAATGGAGGAAAGCCGGCATGTCCGTAGGCGTAGGCCTGAGGGTGGGGACCACCGTGTCGTCGGTTGCGGTCACCTCACCGACGCCGGGACGGCCGGACCCCGCACCGATCGAGCGGTTCACCGCCGTCCACCTGCATTCCGACGGCACCGCGACGCTGGGCGACCACGACGTCGTCGACGGGCACACCAGTTCCTTCACCGGCTTCGTCGACCGCCTCGGCCACTCCGGCGGTGTCCGCGCCAACGACGGGTCACTCTCCCGCGCCGAAGACCTGGTCGCAACGGCCATGGAATGTCTCCTCGCCGACGCAGCCTCCCTCATCGGCGACACCCCGTACACGGCTGTGGCGACGCATCCCACCGACTGGCCGAGCTCGACGGTCGCGGTGCTGCGCAACGCCCTCGACTACGTCGGGTTGCGTCACGTCTCGCTCGTCTCCGACGCCGAGGCCGCCGCGGCATGGTTCGAATCGCAGGTCGCGCACCAGACCGGACGGCTCCTCGCGGTCTACCACATCGACCCGCAGGGCTCGACCGTCACGCTCGTGCGCTCTGGAGTCGCGGCGGGTAAGGCCTTCCGATTCCCTGAGGACGACGCTCCGTCGGTCGCCGCGCAGCTCTCGTCGGCGCTCGGCGCGTTCGGCTGGCTCGTGAGCAACCTCGACGCCATCGTCGTCACGATCGACGAAGCAGTCGATCCGAGCGCCGCGCAGCTCGTCGCACAGTCGGTGAAGACCGGTCTCGGTGTGCGGTGTGCTTTGGCGCCCGCCCCGCACCAGACGATGGTGCGGGGCGCCGCTCTCGCCGCGGCCGCCGGCTCGGTCGACCTCCTCGGTTCGACGCAGATCCTGCCCACCGCCAAGCTCACCGAACCGCGACGCAGCGAACTCGACCCCGAGATCACCGCGGTGATCTCGAAGATCACCGCGACTCCCCCTCCGGGCGCCACGCCCGCTGCCGCCGCGGCGAACACGCCGAAGGCGACGGTCGCCGCCGTCGCAGCCGGAGATGCCGCCGACGAGAAGCCCTCGGGTCGCTCGTCGAAGGTCACGGCCATCGCGGCGGCTGCGGCGATCGCGTTGCTGGTAGGCGTCGGCGCGTTGGTGTTCGGGCTGCGGGACTCCCCGACGGCCACCGCGGGCACGCAGGTCGCCGAGACCCCGACCGCTCCCGCAACCACGACGACCTCGAAGTCGAGCAAGCCGCCGGCTCCCCGCAGCACCGAGGAGACCACCACCGAGGAGTCGACCGAGCCGGCCACCGCCGAGCAGGCGGTCCCGGTGGCCCCGCCGGTCGTGCAGCAGACCTGGGTCGATCCCACCACCGGCACGAGCGAACAGTCCTCTTCGTCGTCGTCGCCCGGCTCGACCACCTCGAGCACGTCCTCAACCACCTCGAGCACCGGCTGGTCGCGGCGGAACCAGCCCGATGATTCCTCGGGTGGCGGACGCGGCAGTGGTGGCAGCGGCGGGAGCGGTGGCAGTACCACCACCACGACGACCCAGCCGACGACTGCCCCGACCGATCCCGACCCTTCTGAGGAACCGCCCTCGACGGACATTCCGGAAACGACAGAGACTGAGACCGGCAGCTAGACAGCGCGGGTATCCGAGTGGTGACCTACGGCACTATCGGCGGTCGCCGGGCCGTCCCGTAGGCTGTCCCGCGGGTCGGCTCGCCGATTCCACGAAGCACCTGTTCAAGAGCACATCGAGCACACATGAAAGGCCTCCATGCGTCTCTCGTCGGCGTCGCGCGCCGCAGTCCGTTCCACCACCCGCCGCGTCGCAGTCGCAGCGGCCTCCGCGGTTCTGCTGGCTGTGCCTCTGAGCGCCACAGCGAACGCCGCGCCCGCCGAACAGTTGCCTTCCGCTGAACTTCCCGCCGAGCTCGTCGAAGCGATCCAGCGCGACCTGGGTCTGACGCCCGAGGAATACCTCGATCGCGCCGCGCGGGCGCAGGAACTCGGTGACTACGCCCGCGACTTCCGCTCCGAGCGTCCCTCCGAGTTCGCAGGCGCCTGGCTCGGCGAGGACGGCAAGCCCGTCATCGCCGTCACGAACCCCGAGGCCGCCGAGAAGGCAGCCCAGGACGGCTACCGGGCGACGGTCGCGCCGGTCTCGGCCGACGGACTCGAGCAGGCCCTCGCCGAACTGAACCGCTGGGTGGCGGGGCTCCCGCGCGAGGTGTCGTCGCAGATCAACTCCGCGTCGATCGATGTGCTCAACAACCAGATCGTCCTCGACATCGTGAACTCGCCGATCGGGCGCGCACTGAACCTGCCGTCGCTGGTGGCGAACGTGCAGGTCCAGTTGTCGCCGGGCATGCCGCCGAACGATCCGGCCCCGATGGGTGGCGACACCTACATCACCGCCGACGGCGACGTCCGCGCCACGCCCATCGAGCGCATCGGCATCTGCTCGTTCGGCTTCAACGGTGTCGACGCCGACGGCGACGCCGTCAACCTCACCGCCGGTCACTGCGACGCGGTCGCTCGTTCCGACGGTGGTTCGACGGTCTACCTGCCCAACCGCGCGAACATCGACGAGAGCGTCCGGATCGGCAAGTTCACCGAGTCCACGGTCGGTACCGACAGCACCCTCGACTACGGCATCGTCTCGCTCGACAAGGCCGGCGTCGAGGCGGGCCTGGACCGCCCGTCGGTTCGCGGCGGCAACGGCTCGACCCTCACGGTCACCGGCACGGCCGTTCCGGTCGTCGGCGCGCCCGTCTGCAAGTCGGGACAGTCGTCGTCGTTCACGTGCGGGCTCGTCGTCGCCGATCGCATCGAGACCCAGCTGACCTACGACTCGGGCTTCTCGAGCACCATCCGCGGCTTCGCGACCTCCGCCTGCACCCTCGCGGGTGACAGCGGTGGTGCCATCGTCACCGGCACCCTCGCCCTCGGCGTGATCAGCGGATCGAACAGCGCCGGCGCACCGAACTGCGTCGAGGCGAATCTGGTACTCGCGCCCAACGGTGGCACCTCCAGCCTCGGCATCCCGATCCAAGAGATCGAGAACGCCACCGGCGCCCGAGTCCGTACTGCGGCGAACCCGTCATAATGCCCGGAACACCTGGGCCGTTCGTCACAACAGTCACACGAGTCTCATACGTAACCGAGAAGTAGCTACGTACTTCCGCGATCACCCCTTAGGATCGGACGGACGCCGATCCGCGGGGGAACGGCGCCTTCGCGCGTGCATGCGCGAAGGAACGAGAAAGGTATCCATGCGACGCACCTTCGCACGTCGGACGGCCGTCATCGGTTCGACCGCACTGCTGCTCCTCGGCCCTGCCGTTGCCATCGCGCAGGCCGAACCCGAGACCGAACCGGCGCAGACATCGTCTCTGCCGGCCGAGCTCGTCGAGGCGTTGCAGCGCGACCTGAACATCGATGCCGAGCGCTTCCTCGCCGATGCGCAGCGCAGCCAGGATCTCGCCGCGTTCGCCGAGAAGGCACGGGAGCAGTTCGAAGCCGTCTTCGCCGGTGTGTGGCTGGACGACCAGGGCACCGCCACCGTCGGCCTCACCGAAGGTGACGGCTTCGAGGAGGCCCGCAAGGCCGCCGAGGATGCCGGATTCACCGTCGCCGAGACCGAGCGCAGCGAGGACGCCCTCGAAGATCAGCTCGGCGCGCTGGGCGACTGGCTCGAGACCCAGCCGCCCGCCGTCGCCGATGTCATCCGCGGCATCGCCGTCGACGTGGTCAACAACGATGTCGTCGTGCGCACCGACAACGTGTCCGGCGTCGAGCTCCCCGACTTCCTCGACGGCGTGCGCGTGCTGTTCGCTCCCGCCGAACTGACCCCGGAGGGCGCAACCGACCTGCAGCCCATCGCCGGTGGCCTCGGCGCGCCCGACGCGCTCTTCGGCGGCGACGCCTACGCCGCGCTCGGTGCCGGCGAAGGGCTCCGCTGCTCGCTCGGCTTCAACGCCGAGGACGGCAGCGGACGTCCTGTGAACATCACCGCCGGTCACTGCGACCCCAACCGCGCCCAGGCCGGTACGCGATGGGCGTCCCAGGTCCACCAGCTCGTCGGCGACAACCTGGGTCAGCACCTCGGCTCGTTCGAGAAGACGGTGCTCGACCGCAGCGACTACGCGCTGATCCGTCCCTCCGCCGAGGCCGCAGCCCGCTTCGAGAACAACGGTGTGCGCGTTCCGCTCGCTGCTCCGCTGCCCATCACGGGCGTCGCGGATCCCGTCGTCGGCACCCCGGTCTGCAAGTCGGGCCTGCGCACCGGCTACAGCTGCGGCGTCGTGACGGCCGCCAACCAGAACGTCGAGATCGGCCACCGCGTGCTCGAGAACGGCTTCTCCACCAACCTGTGCGCCCTGCAGGGCGACAGCGGCGGCACCCTCGTCACCGGCACTCTCGCCCTCGGCATCTCCAGCGCCTCGAACGTCGGCCAGTACGGCATGTGCGAGATCGCCGGGTTCGTCAGCGGCCTCCTCGGTGAGAGCCCCGAGCTGTTCGCCACGCCGATCAAGACGGTCCTGGCCGAGAACCCGGGCCTGAAGGTCCGCACCTGGTAGCGCGAGTCCACACGACGACGAGGCCCGGCTTCCGCACCGCGGAGGCCGGGCCTCGTTTCGTCTCATCTCCGCAGATTGCGCCCTTCTCGGAGCGTCGTTCGGGCACCAAGATCGAATCGGATAGGCTCGCCCGATCGGTCGGACCGGACGAGTGGACCGCAGGACAGAGGGAGATTGAAGTGCTGGGATCATCGATCGTGGGCAGCATTGCGGTGCTGCTCACGGATCAGCAGGTGCTGTGGAATCTGATCAGGCTTTTCCTGGCCGGTTGATCTGCATACGAAACGGCCCCGTCGCCCTGCAGGGCGACGGGGCCGTTTCGTACTACTGCTTACTTACCTTCGGCCCACTGCGTGGTTCCCGGAGCCGCCAGCAGATCCTGGACCACCGCGATACCCGCGATGACAGCCGTCGGGCCGCCAGCCGTGAACGCGCCGATGGTGCCACCGACGCCCGCACCGGCACCACAGCCGAGGATGGTCCCTGCGCCCGGCACGATCGTTCCGGGAATCGCTCCGACGATGCAACCGATGATCGCGCCCGCGACAGTGCCGATAGCGGTGGCCATGCCCAACTGCGACACGAAGTTCTGCTGCGACTTCAGGTTCTCTTCGGGCGATGCGACATCGGTGAGCTTCAGCGCCACCGGGGTGAGCGACGGTCCGACCTTGTCCTCGGGAGCAACCGGGACCGTCTTGGACAAGTCGGTGACCGGGGTCAGCGTCAGGGTCTTGCCGTCCTCGCTCACCTCACGCTCGAAGGGCAGCTGCAGATCGCCGAGCTGGATCGCGAGCGGCAGGCTGAGGACTGCGTTGCCCTCGTCGTCCTGCAGTTCGACGCTCTTTCCGTCTCCGGAGACCTGGAAGGAACCTGCGTCGATGACGGTCACGACGGACTCACCCTCGGGCCGGACCTCGTAGTTGATCGCGTCTTCGTCGGCTGCGGCCGGAGCGGCGTACGAAGTTCCGGCGGTGATGCCCATGGCGGCGATCGTCATCGTCGCCACAGCGGCAAGCTTCTTCAGCTTCATCTTTTTCCGTTCTGTGACATGGCGCACGCCTGTTAAGACGCCCCCATTCTGCTGTATCGACCTGGAGTTCTACGTCCCCCGACGTGTGCATCCCACGTGCGAACCCCACGTACCGGGCAAATCATAACCGACATCACATCCGGAGCGTTATACCCCTTTGTCCGAATGGACACCGCATCGTGGCCGGTAGAGCGTGTCGTGACCTCCGTGTGACACACGCCTCGTTTCGGGCGAGTTAGGACATCCTGCGCGACGGCGGTATCGCGTTTGACCTCTAGCGTGTCCGGGCACACGGTCTCCGATTCGACGCAGATTTTGCTACTGGCGGGTAACTCCAGTTCAGACCAAGTTACCGGTGGGTAACTTAGCTTGCGTTACGATGCGGTGACTCATACCAGGCGGCACGACGCCGCCCCCGACACGAAAGGCCACGTATGAATGCCCTGACGATTACGTTGGGCACGATCGGCGTGCTGCTGAGCCTCGTGTGTTGGTTCACGTTCATCAGCGGCGCATTGAAGATGGTCAACACGATCCGGGTCGGCCAGCCGGCTCCGGACCGCTGGCGGCCGTTCTTCCCGCGCTTCAAGCAGATGGTCGTCGAATTCCTCGCGCACACGAAGATGGTCAAGTTCCGGACCGTCGGCTGGGCGCACTGGCTGGTGATGGTCGGCTTCATGCTCGGCGCGATCGTCTGGTTCGAGGCCTACGGCCAGACGTTCGACCCGAGCTTCCACTGGCCCCTCATCGGTGACACCGTCGTCTATCACTTCATCGACGAGATTCTCGGCCTCGGCACGGTGATCGGCATCCTGACGCTGATCTACATCCGCCAGCGCAATCATCCACGTCAGCCCGGTCGGATGTCGCGCTTCAGCGGCTCGAACTTCAAGGCCGCCTACTTCGTCGAAGCGGTCGTGCTGCTCGAGGGCCTGGGCATGATCCTGGTGAAGGCCGGCAAGATCGCCACCTACCACCACCACAACGCCTACACCGACTTCTTCACGATGCAGGTCGCCCGGATCCTTCCGGAGAGCCCTGAACTCGTGTCGGTCTTCGCGTTCATCAAGCTCATGTCGGGCATGGTGTGGCTCTACATCGTCGGCCGCAACATCACGTGGGGTGTCGCATGGCACCGCTTCTCGGCCTTCTTCAACATCTACTTCAAGCGTGAGGACGACGGCGGTCCCGCCCTCGGTGCCGCACGTCAGATGATGTCCGGCGGCAAGCCCGTCGACATGGAAGACGCCGATCCGGACAAGGACACCTTCGGTGCCGGCCGCATCGAGGACTTCACGTGGAAGGGCTGGCTGGACTTCACGACCTGCACCGAGTGCGGTCGTTGCCAGTCGCAGTGCCCCGCCTGGAACACCGGTAAGCCGCTGTCGCCGAAGCTGCTCATCACGTCGCTGCGCGACCACGGTTACGCCAAGGCTCCCTACCTGCTCGCCGGTGGTCGCACTGATCTCGGTGGCGACGAGGTCGGCCTGGTCGACGCCGAGGGCAACCCGGACGAGGCCAAGCTGGCGAAGATCCCGGCGTCGGCTCGCGAGGAGTCGGGTCGCAAGCTCGTCGGCGAGACCGAGGGACTGCTGGAAGCAGGCGAGCTCGCTCCCGTCATCGACACCGAGACCCTGTGGTCGTGCACCAACTGTGGTGCGTGCGTCGAGCAGTGCCCGGTGGACATCGAGCACGTCGACCACATCATCGACATGCGTCGCTACCAGGTGCTCATCGAGTCGGACTTCCCGTCCGAGCTCGCGGGTCTGTTCAAGAACCTCGAGAACAAGGGCAACCCCTGGGGCCAGAACGCCAAGGACCGTCTCAACTGGATCAACGAGATGGAGTTCGACATCCCGGTCTTCGGCCAGGAGGCCGACAGCTTCGACGGCTACGAGTACCTCTTCTGGGTCGGCTGTGCCGGTGCCTACGAGGACCGCGCCAAGAAGACCACGAAGGCCGTCGCCGAGCTCCTCGCGACCGCTGGCGTGAAGTTCATGGTCCTCGGCGCCGAGGAGACTTGCACCGGCGACTCCGCTCGCCGCGCGGGCAACGAGTTCCTGTTCCAGCAGTTGGCGCAGCAGAACATCGAGGTCCTCAACGGTGTGTTCGAGGGCGTCGAGCAGAGCAAGCGCAAGATCGTCGTGACCTGCGCGCACTGCTTCAACGCGCTGAACAACGAGTACCCGCAGGTGGGTGGCAGCTACGAGGTCGTCCACCACACGCAGCTGCTCAACCGTCTGGTGCGGGCGAAGAAGCTGGTCCAGGTCAAGGCCGTCGGCCAGGACGTGACCTACCACGACCCGTGCTTCCTCGGACGGCACAACAAGGTCTACAACGCTCCGCGTGAGCTGATGGCGGCGTCGGGTGCGAAGCTCGTCGAGATGCCGCGTCACGGCGAGCGGTCCATGTGCTGTGGTGCCGGTGGTGCCCGCATGTGGATGGAGGAGAAGATCGGTAAGCGCATCAACATCGACCGTGTCGACGAAGCGCTCACCACGAATCCCGCCAAGATCGCGACGGGCTGCCCGTTCTGCCGCGTCATGCTCACCGACGGTGTGACGGCGCGTCAGGAAGAGGGCAAGGGCGAGGGCGTCGAGGTCATCGACGTTGCGCAGCTCATGCTCGAGTCGATCTCTCGCGTCGAGGCTGCGAAGCTCAGCGACAACCTCAAGGTGGTCCAGCAGCCGAAGACTCCGGTCGAGGTCGAGGAGACCGCGGAAGAGGTCGAGAAGGAGCGCGTCGAGGAGGTCGAGGCGGCAGCGGCAGCGCCGGCTGCTCCGAAGACCACCGGTGTCCCGAAGGCCGGCGGCCTGCAGATGAAGGGCGGCCTCAAGGCTCCGGGCGGACCGAAGGCACCCGGTGGCGCGAAGGCTCCTGCTGCCGAAGCTGCCGAGGCGCCGGCAGCGCCGAAGGCTAAGCCGGGCGGCCTGCAGATGAAGGGCGGCCTGAAGGGTCCGGGCGCGAAGAAGGCTGCGGCTCCGGCCGCGTCGTCCGAGGCTGCTCCTGCGGCCGAGGCAGCGGCAGCGCCGAAGGCGAAGCCGGGCGGGCTGCAGATGAAGGGCGGTCTCAAGGCACCGGGCGCGAAGGCCCCGGGCGCTGCGAAGCCGGCCGCTCCTGCTGCTCCCGCCGCTCCTGCCGAGTCGTCGGACGCTCCCGCTGCCGAGGCACCCGCGGTGCCGAAGGCGAAGCCGGGCGGACTGCAGCTCAAGAGCGGCCTGAAGGGACCGGGCGCCAAGAAGGCGGCTCCGGCGGCACCTGCCGAGGAGGCACCTGTTGCCGAGGCTCCCGCGGCGGAGTCGTCTACGGCCGAGGCGCCTGCTGCGGAGCAGCCGAAGGAGTCGGCGATCCCGCAGGCGAAGCCGGGCGGACTGCAGCTCAAGAGCGGTCTGAAGGGTCCGGGCGCGAAGAAGGCTGCGCCTGCCGCTCCGGCGAAGGCGGAGCCGACGCCGGAACCCGAGCCGGTCGCCGAGGCTCCGGCTGAGCCCGAGGCGCCCGCGACCCCGGCGAAGCCGGAGGTCGAGGCACCGAAGGCGAAGCCGGGCGCGCTCGGCTTCAAGCCCGGCGCGAAGGCACCCGGCCGCAAGTAGGTACGCAACGCGAGGTTGAGGCTCGCAACGCTGGCAGTGACTGCTGGCGTTGCGAGCCTTACTTCTTTGTTGCGTACCTCCCCGTCGGCCCGCTCCCCCGCGCCGCCCGTGCGAACGCCTCCCGCACCTTCGTTGCGACGGCGCCGCGGGTCCCGAGGTCCTGCCACGTCCACCGCACCACCGTCCACCCCGCGTGACGCAGTGCGTCCTCCCGCAGCTTCTCGCGGTAGACCACGTCCTCGGCGGCGGTGGTCGCGACCCCGTCGCGGCGGTACTTGATCCGACCGTCGAACTCGCCGATCACACCGTGCTCCGGCCACAGGAAGTCGACGCGAGCGAGCCACCTGCCGTCGGCGCAGAAGACGTCCACCTGCGTGAGCGGCATCGGGATCTGCTCACGGACGAACAGAACCCTGCTCCGCGACTCGCCGGCGCTGTCGCTGCACCCGCTCGACAGCTGCACGGCACGACGCGCATGCGCGATGCGGGGATGACTCCCCATCCGTTCCACGGAACGGGTCAGCTCGTCGGAGGCAACCAGCCCCGCTCGCAGCGCACTGTCGGCAAGTACGACGGCCTGCTCCACCGGCACCGTTGCGGCCACATCCGTGATCGTCCGTGCGACCGACAGCACCCGCGCTCCCCTCCGATCCACGACGTCCGCCTCACGGAAGAGCGCCGCGTGCATGGCGCGGCCGGGCGTCCTCCGCGCTCCACTCGGCGCGTTGCGGGTGAGGTGCACATCGTCGAGTGGGATCTGCCAGACGTCGAGCCCGTGCAGCACCGCGGCCGATACGTGGCTCAGCGCCGAGGTCGGTCCTGCATTGGCGATGAACGCCCGTGCCCGAAGAGCATGTCGAGCGTGATCGTCGGCCCCCGCATACTGGTCGGACTGGACGAAGACTCCCGACGCGAGCCGAGTCCACGTTCCGTTCCGCACCAGACGTCGGATCTCCGCATCGGTGACGCCGCGCGCATTTGCCTCGCGCCGCAGAATCAACTCCCCCATGGCGCCTAGCATCGCCCGTCGCCCCGGGCCGCAGGTGCCTACGAGGACGAATCGGCCGGATCTGTGGATGAACCGACCGCCTGTGGATGAACCGTCAGGACGCGCCGATCGCGGGACCGAGGACGGGCCACGAGTTGTGCAGGTCGTCCTGCCAGTAGCCCCAGTTGTGGGTGCCGTCGTCGTGGATGTCGATGGTGGCGGGGATGCCCAGTTCGTCGAGGCGCGTCGCCATGCGTCGGGTGCAGTCGGCCGCTGCGGCTTCGATGAGTCCGCCCTTGATGACCACGTCGGTAAGGTCTTCCTCGTCCTTGATCCACTCGGATTCGAGATTGTCGTAGCGGCCGGGCAGGCCGGTGCGCGACGACAGGTACAAGGTGGTGCCGCGCAGCTTCTCCGCATTGATGTACGGATCGTTGGCGACCCAGGTGGGGTGGTCGAACGGACCCCACATGTTGAGCGGGTTGCCGAAGAAGTTGACGACGGTCGTGGTGACGAAGGCCTGGCCGAGGGGGTCGCTTGTGCGTGCGCAGCCGCTGAAGCTGCCCACCGCGTCGTACAGATCCGGTGCGGCAATCGCGAGATTGAGCGACGACGTGCCCGACATCGAGAAGCCGATCAGGCCGTTGGTGCCGGTGGTCGCGTAGGTGCTGTCGACGACGGGCGGTAGTTCCTCGGTGAGGAAGGTGGCCCACTTGTAGCGGCCGAGGTTCGGGTCGTCGTGCTTCCAGTCGGTGTAGTAGCTCGACTCGCCGCCCTTCGGGATGACGACGTTGACGTGCTTGTCGGAGAAGAAGTCGACGATGTCGGACTGGTCCATCCAGCTGTTGTTGTACGACCCGCCGTCGACGCCGCTCAGCACGTACAGCGTGGGGCTTGGAGTGACGGTGTCGGTGGGGCGCAGGATCCGCAGCTCGATGTTCTCGTCCATGGACGGCGAGTAGACCTCGATGTCGAGTTGCTGGTCGTCGACGACCGTAGTGCTCACGAGCCGGGCCTCATCGGGTTCTGCGGACGCCGTCGACGCTCCGAGTCCCCAGGTCGACGCCACGACGGTCGTCACGACAGCCAACGCGGATATCCGCCGCATAGATATACTCCGATTCCGTTCCCCTGCGCAGCCCCCGGAACACCTTATAGGGCCGCAGTGCACTTACCGATAGTCGTCACTGTTCGAAGGATGACCCGTGTTTGGCCGATCGCTCCTGCTGACCGTTCTCGCCGCGGGTCTTCTCGGCTCCGGCACGGCGGCCGCCTCGCCTGCCACGCTGCCCGTGCCGTACGAACTTCCCGACACGGTGGCTCTGGAGCTCGAGAATCCGGGTGGTTCGGCTCCCGGATCGAACGACCCGAACTGCCGCCCGACCCCCGACAAGCCCAATCCTGTTGTGCTGGTCCACAACACCAGCGGTAACCGGCAGGTCGCGTGGCAGACGTTCTCGCCTCTGCTCGCCAACGCCGGCTACTGCGTCTTCGCTCCGACCTTCGGCGCGTTCCCCGGTCCGTGGCCCGTCAGCGCTCTGGGTGGGATGGCGCCGCTCGAGCCGAGCACACATCAGCTCTCCGCATTCGTCGACGAGGTGCTCGCGCAGACCGGCGCCGAGAAGGTCGACATCGTCGGCCATTCGCAGGGCACGCTGGTCGCGTCGAAGTGGATCGGTGACGGCGGCGCCGGCAAGGTCGACCGGCTCGTGTCGCTCGCTCCCCTGTGGGACGGAACGACCATCGTCACCAGCGACGGTATGATGCGCGACTTCGAATACGCGACCTGCCCCGCCTGCGCCGACATGCTTCCCGGCTCGCAGTTCCTCGAGGATCTCGCCGCGACCGGCCGCTTCGTCGAGTCGGTGGAGTACACGAACATCCTCACCGCCCACGACGACGTGGTGCAGCCGTACACGAGCGGCCTGGGCGAGGACCCGAACGTCACCGACATCGTTCTGCAGGACGTGTGCTCCTCCGCGAAGACCACGCACCTGGAGATGCTCGCCGACCGGCTAACCGCGGAGCTCGTGCTCTCCACCCTCGACGAGACCGTTCCGGCGCCGACCGGCTGCGTCGACTGACAGCACCTCAGCTCTCCCGCTCGGAGAGCACCGCGTCGAGCACGGGCACGATGACGTCGAGCGCGTCGGGTGAGGTCATCTGCCAGTGCGTCGCCGGCACCTGATGGTTGTCGACGGCACCCGTCACGGCCGCGTTCCAGCCGGACGCGCCGCGTGTTCCGGTCGGGTCGTCGGCTGCGGCGGTGAAGTAGACGATGTCGCCGTCGTACGTCCCCGGCCGATGGCCCGCCATCAGCTCGGAGTTCCGCTGTGCCGCCGCGACCAGCCTGGTCATCACACGTCTCGTGTCGTCCTCGGTGTTGCCCGTAAGTGAGGCGACGGACGTGACGAGGTCGTCGATGTCCTCAGCGCCGGCTGCGTCTGCATCGTCGAGTCCGAATCCGGCGAGCAGCTCGCTCATCGACACATCGCTCGACTCGCCCGTCCGTGCACCGTTGCCGGCGAAGCTGTCGAGCATCACCAACGTGTCGACACGCTCCCCCTCCGCCTGCAGACGAACGGCCATCGCGTGGGCGATCACGCCGCCGAGCGACCAGCCGAACAACCGATACGGCCCCTCGGGCTGCGCGGCCCGCAGTTCATCGACGTAGCGCGCCGCGAGTTCGTCGAGGGTGGCGGGCTCGAAGTCGTCCTCGGTGACGGCCGGGGTCTGCAGACCGTAGACGGGTGCGTCGTGATCGAGCTGACGCGCGAGGGCGGTGTAACACCACGACAATCCGACGATCGGGTGGACGAAGAACAGCGGCGTACCCGCACCCTGCCTCCGGATCGGCAGGACCGGGGCCACGGACTCTTCGACGTCACCGGCACTTTCACGATCGATGAGCGCCGCGAGTCCTTCGACGCCGGGTTCCCGGAACAGCCACTGCAGAGGTACTCGCGTGGGGAGTTCCGCGTTCAACCGGGAGACGAGCTTGGTTGCAACCAACGAATTGCCACCGAGTCCGAAGAAGTCGTCGTCCAGGCCGATCCGCTCGACTCCGAGCACGTCCTCGAACACCGATGCCACGGCACGCTCGCTGTCCGTCACCGGCGCCCGGAACTCCCGCGCCGCGAGTTCGGGCTCCGGCAATGCCCTGCGATCGAGCTTCCCGGACGCATTGAGCGGTAGCGCATCCAGAACGACGAACTGCGCCGGGACCATGTACCGGGGAAGGGATGCTCCCAGTGCGTCACGAACGCTGTCGAGTTCGACGGTTATGCCCGCAGCAGGAACAACATAGGCCACCAACTGCGGACCGAATTCACCTTCGTGCACCACGACGGCTGCCTGTCCGATCTCGGGCAGGCCCGTCAGAGCCGTCTCGATCTCCCCGAGTTCGATCCGCAGACCGCGCACCTTGACCTGGAAGTCGGTGCGGCCGAGGTACTCCAGCATGCCGTCGGCGTTCCATCGCACCCTGTCACCGGTGCGGTAGAGCCGGCCACCTCCGGTCGTGAACGGGTCCGCGACGAAGCGCTCGGCCGTCAGGTCGGCTCGTCCGATGTACCCGCGCGCCACCTGGACGCCCGACAGGTACAACTCGCCCTGCACTCCGACCGGGACCGGGTTCAGACGTCCGTCGAGCACGTAGGCACGGACACCGCGGAGCGGTACACCGATCGGAACCGACACGGATTCCGTGCCCACACATCGGAACGCCGTAGACGTCACAGTCACCTCGGTCGGGCCGTAGGTGTTGTCCAGTACCGCATCCGAACGCGACACGACACGTGCAACGAGATCCGGCGAGAGCGCCTCACCGCCCGCCGAAAGATACCGCAGCGACGACGGAAGCTCGAGTCCTTCGTCCGCAACGAACAACGCCAACATCGATGGGACGAACTCCATGATGCACACATCCCACCGACGTGCGACCTGCACCAGATACTCCGGGTCCCGGTGGCCGCCGGGCTCCGCGATCACGAGACGCGCACCCATCTGCAGCGGGTAGAACAGCTCCCACACGCTGGCATCGAACGTGATCGGTGTCTTGTGAAGCGCGGTATCTCCCGGACCCAGGCCGTACCGTTCCGCCATCCACGCGATCTGATTGACGACCGATCGGTGCGAGACGGTGACGCCCTTCGGTCGCCCCGTCGATCCCGACGTGAAGATGACGTACGCCGTGTTGTCCGGGTGCGGCGCAACCGGGAGAACCGAGCTCACGTCGTGCGCATCGAGATCGATCGTCTCGACGTCCACCGCGACTGCAGACGCCGGAAGCGAAGCTCCATCCGTTGCCGTGGTGAGAGTCAGCAACGGTGCTGCGGTCGCGAGGACGTACGCCGTCCGGTCGAGCGGATGTTCCGGATCGATCGGTAGATATCCCCCACCTGCACGCAGGATCGCATAGATCGCGACCAGCATGTTCGGCGACCGACTCATGCAGACGCCGACCAACACTTCGGGCCCGACCCCATGTCCGATGAGGTACCCGGCGAGCGCGTCGACCCGACGATCGAACTCGCCGTAGTCGAGGACACCGTCGCCGAACACAACTGCCGGTGCGTGCGGCGTGCGCTGCGCCTGAGTGGTGAACCCGTCGAGCAGGAGAGCATCGGTTACCGGTACCGCGGTGTCGTTCCACTCTGTCAGGATGCGGTGCCGCTCGGCATCCTCCATTACGTCCACATCACCGATGAAGAGATCCGGATCGGCGGTCGTCGTCGAGAGAAGCCGGACCAGGCGCTCCGCCATCAGATCGACGGTGTCTGCATCGAAAATGTCTGTGGCGTAGTCGATCTGACCGAGGTACCCGTCACCGCCCGGCGTCTCGGCAAGACTGAAGGACAAATCGAACTGCGCGGACTTGCGATCGAATTCCAACGCCGAAAGGGAAAGTCCGGGGATTTCGACTGCAGACTGGGTGTAGTTCTGGAAGGCCAGCATCACCTGGAACAATGGAGAGAACGACTGGGACCGTACCGGGTTGATCCGGTCCACCAATTTCTCAAACGGTACATCCGCATGCGCGAACGCCTCGAGATCCGCCCGGGTCGTGGCCGTCATCAACTCACGGAAAGACGAGCTCGGGTCGACCTCGGTCCGCAACACCAGAGTATTGACGAACATCCCGACCAGGTCATCCAGCGCGCGCTCACCACGACCGGCCACCGGAGTGCCGATCGCAATATCGGCGGTACCTGACAATCGGGCCAGCAGCACCGCCAAGGCCGTGTGCACCACCATGAACGGAGTAGCGTGCTGCGCGGCGGCGAGCTGCCTGACGCGAGCCACGACTTCCGGCGGGACCGTGAAATCGACGCGTGCGCCCAACCCGCCCCGAGTCGCCGGGCGTGGCCGATCGGTAGGAAGATCCAATGCGTCCGGCAGATCCGCAAGGAACCCGGTCCAGTAATCGAGTTGTCGGGATATCATCGAGTCCGGATCGGATTCGTCACCGAGCACGGCACGTTGCCACAGTGCGAAGTCCGCATACTGCACCTCGAGCGGTGGCCATGCGGGAGCTTGCCCTGCGATGCGAGCGGTGTAGGCAACGACGACGTCCCGCGCCAACAGTCCGATCGAAACCCCATCGGCAGCGATGTGGTGCACAACCAGCGCAAGGACGTGTTCGTCCTCGTCGATCCGCAGTAGTGCACCACGAATCGGCGGCGCGTTCGTGACGTCGAAACCACTGGTGAGAAGCTCGGTGACGCGGAGTCGTAGCTCGTCCTCATCAGCCGCCCGAACAGGTTCGAGGCCGGCCGGTATCCAACCTGCAGGAAGCACCTTCTGGGTGCCCACGCCGTCTACTTCCGGATACTCCGTGCGCAGCACCTCGTGCCGGGAAATCACTTCCCGCATCGCTCTCTCGAGGGCCTCGATGTCGAGGTCGCCGCTCAGGCGAATTGCAAATGGAATGTTGTACGCCGCCGACTCCGGATCGAACCGGTTCAGGAACCACATCCGCTGCTGGGCGAGTGAGAGCGGAATCTGATCGGGACGTTCTTGTGCCACCAGCGGAACCACAGCACCGGCACCGGCCCGTCCTTCGAGGTTCGCAGCGAGAGTTTCGACGGTCGGCGCATCGAACAACGAACGCAACGGGACCCGCGCCTCGACGGCCGCTCCGAGACGGGACACGACCTGGGTCGCCACGAGGGAGTTGCCGCCGAGGGCGAAGAAGTCGTCGTCCAGGCCGACCTGCTCGACACCGAGTACGTCTGCGAACACCGATGCGACAGCACGTTGGGTTTCCGTGACCGGGGCACGGAACTCCCGCTCCTCGAGCTCCGGAGCCGGTAGCGCCTTCCGATCCAGCTTTCCGGACGCATTGAGGGGCAACGAATCCAGCACGACGAACTGTGTCGGAACCATGTACGACGGCAGCACTTCGCCTAGAGCGCCACGCAGCTGGGTCGCGTCGACGTCACCCACCGGAACGATGTAACCGACCAGCTGATCCGACCGGACGTCGACCGCTGCTGCCGCGATCCGATCCGTGCCGCGCAGCACCGCTTCGATCTCGCCGATCTCGAGGCGCTGGCCGCGCAGTTTGACCTGCAGGTCGTTGCGACCGACGTATTCGAGTTCGCCGTCGCGGTTCCACCGAACGAGATCGCCGGTGCGGTAGAACCTCTCGCCGGTACCACCGGCCGGGTCGGCCACGAAACGTTCGGCAGTCAGTCCCGCACGTCCCTCGTATCCACGCGCGACCTGGATGCCCGACAGATACAGTTCGCCCATCACGCCGACGGGCACGGGGCGCAGTCGCGCGTCCAGAACACGCGCGTGCGTGTTCCATACAGGTGTACCGATGGGAACCACGACGTCGTCGTCGGCGCTCGCCTCACGGTGCGTCGCCTGAATCGTCACCTCGGTTGGGCCGTAGAGATTGTGCACGTCCGCGCCGAACTTCGAACGGGCACGCTCGACGGTCGCCGACGACAATGCTTCTCCGCCGGCGAACACCGCTCGCAATGCCGGGGTCGGCTCCGTCGACTCATCGAGCACGGCGTCGAGCACGATCGGTACGAACTGTGCGATCGTGATGTCGAAGTCCACCAGCGCCCGAGCGAGATAGGCGGGGTCGCGGTGTCCGTCGTGCGATGCGATCACGAGGCGGGCACCGGAGATCAGCGGCAGCATGAACTCCCACACCGAAGCGTCGAAGGTCGCGGGAGTCTTGAGCAACACCACATCGGAGGGTCCGACATCGAACTGCTCTTGCATCCAGGCAAGTTGGTTGACCACAGCGGCGTGCGTAACCGCGACGCCCTTCGGCCGCCCTGTCGAGCCCGACGTGAACAGTACGTAGGCGACGTTCTCCGGCCGCAACTCTCCGCGACGTTCATCGGCCGCCAACGGCTCGGAATCGAAGCCGGAAAGATCGACGGTGTCGACCACAACCACTTCACGATCGGTACGGAAGTCTGTTCCAGAAGTCGTCAGAACGACCGCCGGATCGGTGATGTCGAGAACGTAGCCGACACGCTCCGACGGCTGTTCGGGATCCACGGGCACGTAGGCGCCGCCGGCCGCGAGGACCGCGTAGATGCTCACCACGAGATCGACAGACCGCCCGATTGCGACCGCGACGGTGGAGTCCGGAGAAACTCCGACCGAAATCAGATACCGAGCAAGAGAATTGACTCGTCTTGAGAACTCGCGATAGGTGAGAGTCGTGTCCTGAGCGGAGACCGCGGCAGCGTCGGGGGTTGCCGCTACGCTTTCGCTGAACCATTCGGGGACAGTCATCGGCCCCACGAGTTCACGTGTCGCAGACTCACCGAGTGCGCGTACTTTCTCCGTCTCCGCAGGTAGCATCCACGGCAAGTCACCGACCGCCGCTGCTGCGTCGGTGACGACGGCGTCGAGTATTCGCAGGAAACGCTGCGCGATCGCGCCGACCGTCGCATCGTCGAACAGGTCGGTGGCATACGTCCACGCCATCGCGATACCTGCGGGCTCGTTGGCATCCGATATCGTTTCGTGCACTGTGACCTGAAGGTCGGTCATCGCATGACCGAGCGGCACTTCGACCGGCGACATGCGGACTCCACCGAGACGGAAGTCGGTGGTCTGTGCATTCTGCAGGGTCAGCATGACCTGGAACAGCGGGTTCCGAGACTGCGATCGAGTGGGCGCGAGCACGTCGACCAGCGACTCGAACGGGATGTCCGCGTGGGAGAACGCCTTCAGGTCGATACTCTTGACCGAGTCGAGCAACTCGAGGAACGGCACACTCGGTTCGATTTCGGTTCGCAGTACGAGAGTGTTCACGAACATGCCGACGAGATCGTCGAGCTCGGCGTGGCCACGTCCGGCGACAGGTGTGCCGATGACGATGTCGGTGCTGCCACTCAGTGCTGCAAGCTCGACTGCCAACACGGAGTGAAGCACCATGAAGAGAGTTGCATTGCGTTCTCGCGCCAAGCGTGTCAGCCCGGCGTGGACCGTTCGGTCGACCGTGATGGTGTGTGTCGCGCCGCGGTGGGATGCGATCGCCGGCCGAGGCCGGTCCCACGGCAACTCCAACTGCTCGGGGGCACCCGTGAGCGTCTCGATCCAGAAGCGAATCTGACCGGCCATGACACTGCTCGCGTCATCGGCCGAACCCAACATCTCACGTTGCCACAATGCGTAATCTGCGTACTGCACGGCCAGGGGCGACCACGTGGGTACGGTCCCTTGATCCCGAGATGCGTACGCCAGCATGATATCCCGCGTCAGCGGCCCGGCAGAGAAGCCGTCACCTGCGATGTGATGCACGACGAATACGAGAACGAACTCGTTCTCTGCAGGTTTGTACAGTCGCGCGGCCAGCGGCACTTCGGTCGTCACATCGAAACCGGTGGATACGAATTCGGCGAGGCGACCGAGGATCTCGCTCTCACTCACCGGTATGGGAGAGAGGTCCACGTCGACGTCCGATGCCGGCAGGATTCTCTGCACGCCGATTCCGTTGATCTCCGGATACACGGTGCGCAGGATCTCGTGACGGTCGAGAAGGTCCTCGACGGCGTGGTGGAGTGCCGGCACGTTCAGGTCACCGGACAACCGGATCGCCAGCGGAATGTTGTAGGTCGCGGACGCCGGATCGAAGCGGTTGAGGAACCACATCCGCCGCTGAGCGAGGGACAGCGGCACATGTTCGGGTCTGGTCCTCGCTGTGAGTGCAGGCCGGTTGCCGGAACCACTTCGCCTTTCCGCAGCAGCTGCGAGGTCGGAGACCTTCGAGGATTCGAACAACAGGCGCACTGGAATCTGCGCTTCGAATGCGTTGCCGAGACGGGCAGCGACACGTGTGGCGATGAGCGAGTTGCCACCGAGATCGAAGAAGTCGTCGTCGGCACCGACTCGTTCCAGGCCGAGGACCTCCGCAAATACGCCGGCAACAATCTCTTCTGCAACCGTAGTCGGAGCGCGGAAGTCGCCGCTACCGAATACGGGATCGGGGAGCGCGCGGCGGTCGATCTTTCCGGATGTGTTCAGCGGCATCCTCGGCAGCGCGATGATGCTCGAGGGCACCATGTAGCGGGGAACCTTCGATGCAACTGCCACGGCGAGGGAGTCCGTATCGATATCCGCGCCGTCTTCCGGCACGACATAGGCAACGAGATGGTCTCCGAGTGTTTGGTGGGAGTGCACGATGACCACGCATTGACGGACCGTCGCATCACCGAGAAGCGCCGACTCGATCTCGCCCAGTTCGATGCGAAGGCCCCGCAACTTCACCTGGAAGTCCGAGCGTCCGACGTACTCGAGTTCCGATGCCCGATTCCATCGAACGAGGTCACCGGTACGGTACATCCGACCGCCGTCGCCACCGAACGGATCGGCGACGAACCGCTCGACTGTCAGATCGGGGCGTTCCACATAGCCGCGGGCAAGCTGAACTCCGGCGAGGTACAGCTCCCCTGTCACGCCGACGGGCACCGGACGGAGATGCGCGTCCAATACGTACATCCCGACGGGACCCTGCGCCGCCCCGATCGGAATTACATTCAGGTCGGTGGCAGAGACTGCGTGGCGGCTGACGGATACTGCCGCTTCGGTCGGACCGTACTCGTTCGACAGCGCCGTCGCGGCGTTGACAGTGCGGAAGGCCCCGGCGAGCTTGGGGGTGAAGACTTCTCCACCGCAGAACACCTGGCGGAGGGAGGCGAGTTCGCCCGGTTCGGCGGACGCAACCAGCTCGGTGAGCATCGACGGGACGAAGTGTGCAGATGTCACCTGGTTCTCGACAATTGCCTCGATGAGACGTCGAGGATCGCGGTGCGCGTCAGGTGCGGCGACGACCAGTCGGGCGCCCGATGTGAGGGGCCACCAGAACTCGCGAACCGACGCATCGAAAGTGAACGGTGTTTTCTGCAGGACTGTGTCATCGGTGCCCAGGCCGTAGGCATTCTGTCGCCACGACAATGAAGCAACGACCGCACTGTGGGGAACTGCAACACCCTTCGGCCGCCCGGTCGAACCGGACGTGAAAATCACGTAGGCGATGTTCTCGACATGCAGAGGCGCGTTCCTGTCGGCGTCCGAAACGGTCCGTTCGGAGTAGTTTCCGAGCTCGAGGGTGTCGATCTGAACGATCTCGAGATCATGGTCCGTGGCGAAATCGTCGCCGGACGTCGAGAGGACCAGGAGTGGGTCGGCGGTCCCGAGGACGTAGTCGTTGCGGTCCTGCGGCAAATCGGGATCAACAGGAACGTATGCGCCGCCCGCCTTGGCCACTGCGTACATACCGATCAACAGGTTCGCCGATCGACGCAGCGCCAGGGCGACCAAGGTGTCGGGACCGACCCCGCGGGACACGAGGTACCGGGCCATCGCATTGACCTGCGCATCGAACTGCGCGTACGACAGGGTCACGCCGTCGGCCGACAGTGCCGGCGCATCGGGGGTCCGCGTCACCTGACGGTCGAACAGATCGACGAGAGTCTCGCTGTGCAGGGGTATGACGCCACGGTCCCACTGGACGAGTGCCCGTTCGGCGGGTTCCAAGATGTCGATGTCACCGACCGCTACCTCGGGCTCGGCAGTGACGGCACCGAGTATCCGACGGAACCGATCTCCGAATGCATCGATCGTGGAACCGTCGAACAGGTCGGTAGCGTAGATGAATTCAGCTGTCCACCCCGAAGGATCTCCTGCTGCGTTGTGCGAATCGGTCAGCGTCAACTGCAGGTCGAACCGAGCTTCGGCGAAGTCCGTGTCGAGCGCGGAGATGGTCAGCTCGTCGAGTTCGAACACCGACTGCTGCATGTTCTGGAAGACGAGCATGACCTGGAACAACGGTGTTCGCGACTGCGAGCGGGGCGGATCGAGCACCTCGACGAGCCGCTCGAACGGCACGTCCGCGTTGCCGAAGGCACCCAGGTCGGTGTCGCGCACCTGCGCGAGCAGCTCGGTGAACGGCAGGGCCGGGTCGATGTCGTTGCGCAGCACGAGGGTGTTGACGAACATGCCGATCAGGTCGTCGAGTTCGGCCTCCCCGCGACCCGCGACGGGCGTGCCGATGGTGACGTCGCGGGTGCCGGCGAGTTTCGCGAGCAGGACGGCGAGTGCGGCGTGCACGACCATGAAGGTGGTCGCGTTGTGTTCGCGTGCGAGGCGTTGCAGCGCACCGACGGTGGTGGCGTCGATCTGGAAGGTGTGCCGTGCACCGCGGTTGGTGGCGACCGGCGGACGCGGGTGGTCGAGCGGCAGTTCGAGCGGCTCGGGCAGGTCACCGAGTCGTTCGGTCCAGTAGGCCAGTTCACGTGCGACGAGACTGTCCGGATCGTCCTCGGATCCGAGCAGTTCGCGTTGCCACAGAGCGTAATCCGCGTACTGGACGGCGAGCGGCGACCACGACGGTGCCTCCCCGCGGCGACGCGCGTCGTAGGCGACCATGACGTCGCGGGTCAGCGGTCCCATCGAGAAGCCGTCCGCGGCTACGTGGTGCACGACGAAGACGAGCACGTACTCGTCGTCGCCGACCTGATAGAGGCGGGTGCGGACCGGTACCTCGGACGTGACGTCGAATCCGGCGTTCACGAATTCGACGACGGTGGGCAGGATGTCGGCCTCGTCGATCGGCACGGGCGTGACATCCGGGCGCACTTGGGAGACGGGCAGCACGACCTGATGGCCGACACCATCGGCTTCCGGGTAGACGGTGCGCAGGATCTCGTGGCGCGCGAACAGATCCGCGACGGCGTCTTCCAGGGCCGTGAGGTGCAGAGAACCGGTGAGGCGGATGGCGACCGGGATGTTGTACGCGGCGGAGTCGGGGTCGAGGCGGTTGAGGAACCACATCCGCTGCTGCGCGAGCGAGAGCGGCACCGAGTCGGGTCGCGGTTGCGTCTGCAGTGCCGGGCGGCCACCGGATCCGGCGTGTTCCTCGGCCCGCACGGCCAGTGCTGCCACGGTGGGTGCCTCGAACAGCACGCGCAGCGGGACGCGCGCGTCGAGTGCGGTGGCGAGTCGCGCGATGACCTGGGTGGCGATCAGTGAGTTGCCGCCGAGTTCGAAGAAGTCGTCGTCCGCGCCGACGCGGTCGACGCCGAGCAGGTCGCGGTAGATGCCGGCGACAATCTCTTCGATCGGGGTGGACGGCGCACGGTACGCGCGGGTCGCGACCTCCGGTGCGGGCAGCGCCTTGCGGTTGATCTTGCCGTTCGCGTTGAGCGGCAGCGCGTCGAGGATCATGACGACCGACGGCACCATGTAGCTCGGAAGACTCTGTGCGAGTGCGTCCTTCACGGTGTTCGCGTGCAGGGTCTCGTCGCCGGTGAGGTAGGCGACGATCCGGTCGCCGGTGTGCGGGTCGCTGTGCACGACCGTCACGGCCTGCGCCACACCCGGCTGTGCCCGCAGTGCGGTGTCGATCTCGCCGAGTTCGATGCGGAAGCCGCGGAGTTTGACCTGGAAGTCGGCGCGGCCGCGGTAGTCGAGGGTGCCGTCCTCGTTCCAGGCGACGATGTCACCGGTGCGGTAGAGGCGCGCGCCGGATCCGAGCGGGTCGGCGACGAACCGGTCGGCGGTGAGGTCGGGGCGTCCGGTGTAGCCACGTGCGAGCTGGGCGCCCGCGAGATACAGCTCGCCCGTCACACCCACCGGCACGGGGCGGAGGCGACCGTCGAGGACGTGGACGCGCGTGTTCCACTCCGGGCGGCCGATCGGCACCGAGTCGGTGTCGTCGCCGGTCACCGCGTGCGCGGTCACGGAGACGGCGGCCTCTGTCGGCCCGTACAGGTTGACCAGGTCGACGTCGGGGTGGACCGAGCGGAACCGCTGGGCTAGCGCGGAGGGCAGCGCCTCACCGATCGCGAGGATGCGCCGCAGCGACGGGCTCAGCGCATCGCCGGCCGTGTCGAGCAGCGCCTCGAGCATCGACGGCACGACGTGCAGAGTGGTCACGGACTTCTGCCGTATGACCGCGTCGAGGTAGGCCGGGTCGCGATGACCGTCGGGTGCGGCGACGACGAGTCGACCGCCGGAGACGAGTGCCGACCAGAACTCCCACACCGACAGGTCGAACGTCGCGGCCGTCTTCAGCAGCGCGGCGTCGTCGGGGAACAGGCCGAAATGCCCTGTCTTCCAGAGCAACTGGTTGGCGATCGCCGCATGCGGAACTGCGACACCCTTGGGTCGTCCAGTGGAACCCGACGTGAAGATGACGTAGGCGAGGTGCTGCGGGTCGAGCGGAACACGACGTTCGGTGTCACGCACCGGGCTGTCGTCGAGCGCGTCGAGTTCGGGTGCGTCGACGTGCACCACGGCGCGACCGCCGGCATCGAAGTCGTCGTCGCGACCGGTCAGCACGCAGACGGGGTCGGCGACCGACAGGATGTAGTCGATTCGCTCGCGGGGGTGATCGGGGTCGAGGGGGACGTACGCGCCGCCGGCCTTCGCGACGGCGTACATGCCCACGAGCAACTCGACGGAGCGACGCATCCCCAGCGCAACCGCCGTCTCGGGCCCCACGCCGAGGTCGATCAGGTGACGGGCGAGACGGTTGACCCGTCCGTCGAACTCGTGGTAAGTGAGGGAGCCGCCCTCGTGGTCGAGCGCGACGGCGTCCGGCCGGGCCGCGACCTGCGCGTCGAACAGCGACACCAGCGTTCGGACGGGAACGTCGTGCCGAGTGTTGTTCCACTCGTGCAGGATTCGCGTTCGCTCGACGGTGTCGAGGATGTCGAGATCACCGACGGGACGGTCGGGTTCGGCGACGATGCTGTCCAGCAACCGGACGAACCGATCGACGAACCTGCGGGCCGTCGACTCGTCGAACAGGGCCGACGCATAGGTCAGGTAGCCGACGATGCCGGTGGGTGTACCCGACTCGTCGTAGCGGTCCTGGACGATCCAGTGCAGGTCGAACTGCGAGGTGTCGTGTTCGAGGTCGACGAGGGCGACGTCGAGTCCGGGCAGCGCGAGGGTGCCCTGTTCGAAGTTCTGGAACGAGAAGCCGACCTGGAACAGCGGGTGCCGCGCGGTGGAGCGCTGCGGGTTGAGCACCTCGACGAGCCGCTCGAACGGCACATCGGCGTGCGCGAAGGCCCGCAGGTCGGATTCGCGGACGGCGGCGAGCAGGTCGTCGAAGGTGACGGCGCCGGATACCCGGGTGCGCAGCACGAGGGTGTTGACGAACATGCCGATCAGGTCGTCGAGTTCACGTTCGCCGCGACCCGCGATGGGTGTGCCGACGGCGATGTCGTCGCTGTCGGACAGTCGCGCGAGCAGCACCGACAGGGCGGCGTGCACGGCCATGAACAGCGTGGCGTGACGGCTCTGGGCGAGGTCGACGAGCCGGGCGTGGAGGTCGGCGTCGATGCGGATCTCGACGCGTCCGCCCTCGTAGGACTGCACGGCGGGCCGCCGGCGGTCGGTCGGCAGCGACAGTTGGTCGGGCAGTCCGGCGAGGGCACCGCGCCAGTAGTGGAGTTGCTGCGACACCAGCGAGTCGGGATCGTCCTCGGACCCGAGCACACGACGCTGCCACAGCGCGTAGTCGGCGTACTGCACCGGCAGGGGCGCCCACTCGGGCTCGGAGCCGGTGAGGGCCGAGGTGTAGGCGACGAGCAGGTCGCGCACCATCGGGGCGATCGAGAAGCCGTCGCCGGAGATGTGGTGGACGACCATCGCGAGGACGTAGTCGTCGGCGCCGAGTTCGAAGAGCCCGATCCGCAGCGGCACCTCGGTGGTGACGTCGAAACGGCCGGTCGCGAACGGCGCGACCGCCGCGAGCAGGGCGTCGTCCCCACCGGCGACGGTGTGGACCTCGATGTCCGGAGCGGTGTCGGCGGCCGGCAGCACGACCTGCACCGGCCCGTCCGGGGTGTCGGGGTAGACGGTGCGCAGCGACTCGTGTCGCTCGACGACGTGGGCGACCGCGATGCGCAGCAGGTCGCCGTCGACCGAGCCCGACAGGCGGATCGCCATCGGCAGGTTGTAGGCCGCCGAGTCCGGATCGAAGCGGTTGAGGAACCACATCCGCTGCTGGGCGAGCGACAGCGGCACCTGTTCGGGCCGCTCCCCCGCGGCGAGCGCGGGTCGCGCGGCCTGCTCACCGTGCTCGGCCACCGCGGCGGCGAGCGCTTCGACGGTGGGATGTTCGAAGAGCGTGCGCAGCGGGATGTCCGCGCCGAGCGCGGCACCGATGCGGGCGATCACGCGGGTCGCGATGAGTGAGTTGCCGCCGAGCGCGAAGAAGTCGTCGTCGAGACCGACCCGCTCCACCTCGAGCACCTCGGCGATCGCGGCCGCGACCGCCTGTTCCGTAGGGGTGACGGGAGGGCGGAACTCCCGGATCGCGGCGAGGGGCGCGGGCAGAGCGCGACGGTCGAGCTTGCCGGATGCGTTGAGCGGAAACGCGTCGAGCACCATGAGCACGTCGGGCACCATGTAGCGCGGCAGCGACCTGCCGACCGCGGCACGCGCCGCCTCGATGTCGACACTCGCGCCTGAGGACGGGACGACGTAGCCGACGAGTTGCTGGCCGTGGTCGCCGTCGTGCACGACCATCACGGCTTGCGCGATCTCCGGCAGCGCAGTCAGGGCGCTCTCGATCTCGCCGAGTTCGATGCGCAGACCGCGCACCTTGACCTGGAAGTCGGTGCGGCCCAGGAAGTCCACCTCACCACTGGGCAGGATACGGACGAGATCGCCGGTGCGGTAGATGCGTTCGCCGTCAGGTGCGGCGACGAACCGTTCGGCGGTGAGGTCGGGACGGGCGTGGTAGCCGCGTGCGACCTGCACTCCCCCGAGGTAGAGCTCACCGGGCACCCCGATCGGCACCGGGCGGAGTCGCGCGTCGAGCACCTGCACGGTGGTGTTGCGGATCGGACGGCCGATCGGGACGCTGCCCGCGTGCTCGCCTTCGACGCGCAGGACCGTTGCGGTCACGGTGGTTTCGGTGGGTCCGTAGGTGTTGTCGAGCGCCGCCGTCGATCGTGCGGCGAAGTCGGCGGCGAGATCGGCCGGCAGGGCTTCGCCGCCGACGGACAGGTAGCGCAGCGACTCGGGAAGCTGCAGCGCCGGGTCGGCGAGGAACACCGCGAGCATCGACGGGACGAATTCGAGGATGCTCACGCGCTCCTCACGCGACACTCGTGCCAGATAGGCGGGGTCGCGGTGCCCACCCGGAACGGCGACGACGAGGCGTGCCCCGACCTGCAAGGGGTAGAACAGCTCCCACACCGACGCGTCGAACGTGATCGGTGTCTTGTGGAGCGCAGCGTCGGCGGCGCCGAGGTCGTACCGTTCGCGCATCCACGCGATCTGGTTCGCGGCCGAACGATGGCTCACCGCAACACCCTTCGGGCGACCGGTGGAGCCAGAGGTGAAGATGACGTAGGCGGTGTTGTCCGGTCGCAGCGGCGCGACGCGGTCGGCGTCGGTGAGCGGCGCGTCGGAGACCGTCGACGGCGCATCGATCTCGAGCACCGGTGCCGCGGCGGGCAACGAACCCCGATCGGCTGCGGTGGTGAGCACGACGACGGGCCGAGCGAGGTCGAGCACGTACTCGGTGCGGTCGGCGGGATGTTCGGGGTCGAGCGGAACGTACGCTCCCCCGGCCTGCAGGATCGCGTAGATCGCGACCATCATCTCGATGGACCGGCCGGTGTACACGCCGACGAGGCTCTCCGGACCCACACCGAGTCCGACGAGGTGCCGCGCGAGACGGTCGACCCGCGACGCGAACTGCGCGTACGTCAGGGTCATGTCCTCGAAGATCAGCGCCGGCGCGTCCGGGGTGCGGGCGGCCTGCTGGTCGAAGCGGGCGAGCAGGGTCTCGTCGACGGACCCCGCGTCGGCCGCATTGATTTCGTCCAGCAGGCGGATCTCGTCATCGTCGCGCAGGTCGATGTCGCCGACCGCGATCTCCGGCGCACTCACCGCGGCATCGACGAGTGCCATGAGGCGCTGCGCGGCCTGCGTGATGGTGTCTTCGGTGAACAGGTCGGTGGCGTAGGTGATCGAGCAGTCGATGCCGAGGCGTCGGCCGTCGGCGTCGAAGGTCTCCCCGAGGTGGATTTCGAGGTCGAGCTTGGCGCCGGTCGCGCCGGGTTCGACGGTGCTCAGCCGCAGCCCGGGCAGGTCGATCTCCGAGCGCGTGAAGTTGTGCACCACGAGCAGGGTCTGGAACAGCGCCGAATAGGCCGTGGAGCGGACGGGATCGAGCAGTTCGACGAGTCGCTCGACCGGCACGTCCGGATGCGAGAAGGCCGCGAGGTCGACGTCGCGCACCTGGTCGAGGATCTCGTCGAAGGTGGCGCCGGCGTCGATGCGGGTGCGCAGGACGAGGGTGTTGCCGAACATGCCGACGAGGTCGTCGAGGGCTTCCTCGCCGCGACCGGCGATCTGGGTGCCGATCGGGATGTCGCTGCTCCCCGACCAGCGTGCCAGCAGCACCGCGACGGCCGCGTGGGCGAGCATGAACAGCGTGATGCCGCGTTCGCGGGTGAACTGTGCGACGCGGTCGGCGAGCTCGGCGTCGAGGGCGATCGGGACGGTCGCGCCCCGCGACGACTGCACGGGCGGACGCGGCCGGTCGGTGGGCAGTTCCACCAGGTCGGGCAGGTCGGCGAGGGTGTCGGTCCAGTACGCGAGCTGACGGGCGAGCAGCGACTGCGGGTCGTACTCGCTGCCGAGGAGCTTCTGCTGCCAGAGCGCGTAGTCGGCATACTGGACGCTCAGCGGCGACCAGCCGGGCTCGGCACCTTCGCGACGCGCGAGGTAGGCGGTGACGACGTCGCGCGACAGCGGTGCCTGCGACCCGCCGTCGCTCGCGATGTGGTGGGCGACGACGGCGAGGACGTGCTCGTCGTCGGCGATGCGGAACAGCCGGGCGCGCACCGGCACGTCGACGGTGAGATCGAAACCGCGCGTGACGAAGTCGGTGAGGACGCCGGTGATGTCGTCGGCCGCGACGTCCTGCGGTCCGAGATCGGACGCGGCCTCGCCGACGGGCACGATCACCTGGGCGGGCCCGGCGTCGCTGTCGGGGAAGACGGTGCGCAGCGCTTCGTGCCGGTCGAGGACGTCGAGCAGCGCGGCCTGCAACGCAGGCACGTCGAGCTCGCCGCTCAGGCGCAGCACCATCGGGATGTTGAAGGCGGCCGAGCCGGGATCGAAGCGGTTGAAGAACCACATGCGCTGCTGCTGGAGCGACAGCGGGATGCGGTCGGGGCGTTCGACGGCCACGAGCTCGGGACGACCGCCGGAACCGGCGGTGCGCGCCACGGCGGCGGTCAGCGCGGCAACCGTCGGAGCGTCGAACACCGTGCGCACGGGCACGGTGGTGTGCAGGGCGGCACCGAGCCGCGCGACGAGTTGGGTCGCGTTGAGCGAGTTGCCGCCGAGCGCGAAGAAGTCGTCGTCGAGGCCCACGCGGTCGACACCGAGCAGGTCGGCGTAGACGGACGCGACCGTCTGTTCCACGGGTGTCTCGGGTGCGCGGAAGGCGCGTGCCTCGAAACCGGGGACGGGCAGTGCCTTCCGGTCGAGCTTGCCGTTGGCGGTGATGGGCAGCGCGTCGAGGACGTGGATCTGCGCGGGCACCATGTACGACGGCAGTTCGTCGGCGAGGCGGTCGCGCAGCACCTGCGGGTCGGCTGCGGTGCCGGTCGCCGGGACGACGTAGCCGATGAGGCGTTCGCCGGTGCGCGCGTCGGTGTGCAGGACGACGACGGCCTGGGCCACCTCGTCGGCGCGGCTCAGCGCCGCTTCGATCTCGCCGAGTTCGATGCGCAGGCCGCGGACCTGCACCTGCGCGTCGCTGCGGCCGACGAAGTCGAGTTCGCCGGTCGCGGTGCGGCGCACGAGATCACCCGTGCGGTACATGAGCCCACCGGTGAACGGGTTCGCGACGAACCGCGCTGCCGTGAGTCCCGGCTGCGCGTTGTAGCCGCGCGCGAGACCGGCACCCGCCAGGTACAGCTCTCCGATGACGCCGTCGGGTACGGGATGCAGACGCGTGTCGAGGACGACGGCACCGGCACCTTCGATGGGCGCGCCGATGGTGATGCGATCGCCCGGAGTGAGCGGCGCGGTCTCGGTGATGATGATGGTGGTCTCGGTGGGACCGTAGCTGTTGACGAAACTGCAGACCGGTCCGAACTTCTCGACGAGTTCCGGCGGGCACACGTCGCCGCCGATCACCACGGATTCGAGGTCGGGCAGGTCGTCGGGGGTGACGGTGCCGAGCGCGGCGGGTGCGGTGATGATGTGGGTGATGTGTTCGCGGCGCAGCAGGTCGGTCAGTTCGGCACCGGCGACGATGTGCGGCGGCACGACCACCACGGTGGCACCGGCGGAGAACGCCGAGATCTGCTCGAAGACCGACGCGTCGAAGCTCGACGACGAGAACCGCAGCATCCGCGAGCCGGTGCTCAATCCGAGTTCGGGGCGGTGGTCGGCAGTGAAGGCGTTGAGGCCGCGGTGGGTGACGACGACGCCCTTCGGCGTGCCGGTGGAACCGGACGTGTAGATCATGTACGCCGCCGACTCCGCATTCACCGCGGACGTCACCGGTGCAGAAGAGTAGTCGTCGGCGTCGACGCTCAGCCACGGAACGTGCGACGGTCCGTCGCCGAGGCCGAGGATGGCCCGGGAGTCGGTGAGCAGGTACGCGATACGCGCTGCAGGCAGTGCCGGATCGACGGGCACGAACGCCGCGCCGGTCTTGACCACGGCCCACAGGGCGACGACGGCGTCGAGACTGCGCGGGAACGACAGCGCCACCACGGTTTCCGGCCCGGCACCGTGGTCGATCAGCTTGTGCGCGAGTCGGTTGGACGCGAGGTCGAGTCCGGTGTAGGTGAGCTGCCGCTCGCCGTCCACCACCGCGACACCGTCCGGGTTCGCGGCGACCCCGGCCGCGAGGATTTGCGGGAACGTCCTCTGCGGCAACGGTGCCGGCACCGAGTACGACAGTGCCCGACCGGTCTCGGCGTCCGACAGGAGGGCGATGTCACCCACGGCAACCGTCGGGTCGGCCGTGGTCGCGTCGAGCAGTTGCACCCACCGCGCGGCGAGATCGACGGCGGTCACTTCGTCGAACAGGTCGGTCGCGTAGGTGAGTTCGGCGGCCAGTCCGCCACTCTCGTCCTCACGCAGCGCGATGTCGATGTCGAACTTGGCGATGGCGAGATCCGCTGTGAGCGGTTCGACCCGCAGCCCGGGCAGTTCGAGCTCGCCGATGCCCTGGTTCTGCAGCGACAACGCGACCTGGAACAGCGGCGGGTGGCTCTGCGAACGCACCGGATCGACGGCCTCGACCACCTGGTCGAACGGCACGTCGGCATGCGAGAACGCCGCGAGGTCGGTGGTGCGGACCTGCTCGAGGAACTCCGCGAACGACGCCGCGGGATCGATACGGGTGCGCAGCACGAGGGTGTTGACGAACATGCCGACGAGGTCGTCGAGAGCACGATCACCACGACCGGCGACCGGCGTGCCCACCGACACGTCCTCGGTGCTGCCGAGACGCGCGAGCAGCACGGCGAGCGCGGCGTGCAGGACCATGAAGCGGGTCGCGCCGTGGGCGTGCGCGAGACGGTCGACGCGGGCGAGGACCTCGGGGGCGATCCGGAAACCGGTGTTGGCACCCCGGTACGACGCCGCCGCGGGTCGCGGCCGGTCGGCGGGCAGTTCGAGCACGGCCGGGGTGTCGGCGAGGACCGAGGTCCAGTAGTCGAGTTGCTGCGCGATCGGGGCCCGCGGGTCCTGCGGGTCGCCGAGCACTGTGCGCTGCCACAGCGCGAAGTCGGCGTACTGCACCGGCAACGGCTCCCAGGACGGCTGTGCGTCGTCGAGGCGCGCGGAGTAGGCGACGAGGACGTCGCGGGCCAGGGGCACGGTCGACGCGCCGTCGGCGCTGATGTGGTGCACGACCACCACGAGCACGTGGGTACGGTCGCTCTCGCGGAACAGCGCGCCGCGGATGGGGACCTCCCGCGTGACGTCGAAGCCGCGTCCCACCACTCGGGCGATCGCGGTGTGCAGTGCGCCGGTGTCGGGGGTGTCGATCGGGGTGAGGTCGAGCGGCACGTCGCCGGTGGCGAGTACGTACTGCGACGGCCCGTCTTCGTGTTCCGGGAACACCGTGCGCAGTGCTTCGTGCCGGTCGAGCACGTCGCGGACGGCGGCGGTGAGGGCGTCGACGTCGAGGTCGCCGTGCAGACGCACTGCAAGCGGGATGTTGTAGAGCGGCGACGTCGGATCGAAGCGGTTGAGGAACCACATGCGTTGCTGCGCGTACGACAGCGGCACCCGCGCGGGACGCTCCTGCGGCACGAGCGGCAGCCGCTCCCCCATGCCGATGTGCGAGCCGGCGGTCTCGGCGAGCGCCTGCACGGTCGATCCCTCGAACACCACGCGCACCGGCACCGTGGTGCCGAGCGCTTCCCCGATGCGGGCCACCAGGCGCGTTGCGATGAGCGAGTTGCCGCCGAGCGCGAAGAAGTCGTCGTCGAGGCCCACGCGTTCGACGCCGAGCAGTTCGGCGACGATCTCGGCCACCGTCTCCTCGACGGGGTTGGTGGGGGCACGGAACTCGCGGGTCACCGGATCGGGAGCGGGCAGCGCCTTACGATCGAGCTTGCCGTTGACCGTGACGGGCACCGTCTCGATCGGCACGATCTGCGAGGGCACCATGTACGACGGCAGGACGTCGGCGACGGCGCTGCGCAGCGCATCGGCATCGACCTCGGCGCCGTTGCAGGGCACGACGTAGCCGACGAGCCGTTCGCCGGTGTGGGCGTCGCGGTAGACGTCCACGACGGCGTGCGCGACGCTGTCCTGACGGCTCAGCGCCGCCTCGATCTCGCCGAGTTCGATGCGCAGACCACGCAGCTTGACCTGTGCGTCGCTGCGGCCGACGAACTCGAGCTCGCCCGACGCGCGTCGGCGCACGAGGTCGCCCGTGCGGTACATGAGCCCACCGGTGAACGGGTTCGCGACGAACCGCGAGGCCGTCATCCCAGGTCGGTCGTGGTAGCCGCGGGCGAGCGCCTGGCCCGCCAGATACAGCTCGCCCAGCACTCCGTCGGGCACCGGCTGCAGGCGTGCGTCGAGCACGACGGCACCGGCGCTCCGGATGGGCCGGCCGATGGTGATGGCTCCGCCCGCGACCAGCGGGTCGGTCATCGTGATGACGATCGTGGTCTCGGTGGGGCCGTAACTGTTGACGAACCGGCAACGCGGCGCGAACCGCTCGACCAGCTCGGGCGGGCACACGTCGCCACCGACCACGACGGCCTCGAGATCCGGCAGCCTCGCCGGGTCGACGCCACCGAGCGCGGCCGGTGCGGTGAGCACGTGGGTGACGTTGTGGCGCAGCAGGAATGTTTCGAGGTCGGCACCGGCGACGATCTCGGGCGGCGCGACCACCATGGTGGCTCCGGCACCGAAGGCGGCGAGGATCTCGAACACCGACGCGTCGAAGCTCGCCGAGGAGAATCGCAGCACCCGCGCCTGCGCGGTGAGCCCGAGTTCGGTGCGGCATTCGGCGGTGAAGGCGTTGAGGCCCCGGTGCGTGACGACGACGCCCTTCGGGGTGCCGGTCGAGCCGGACGTGTAGATCATGTACGCCGCGGCGTCGGGTGCGACGCCGACGTCGAGCGCGGCGGTCGACACCTCGGCGCACCGGTCGACGATGCCGTCGGAATCCAGTGCGAGCCAACGGAAGTCGACGGCCGGAGCGATCCCGCTCATGGTCAGGCCGAAGGCGGCACCCGAGTCCGAGAGCATGAACGCGATGCGGTCGACGGGCAGCTTCACGTCGATCGGCACGAACGCCGCGCCGGTCTTCGCGACCGCCCACACCGCGACCAGCGACTCGATCGTCCGCTCGAAGGCCAGGGCCACCACGGTTTCCGGTCCGGCACCCTCGGTGACGAGGACACGGGCCAGAGCGTTGGAACGCTCGTCGAGGTCGCGGTAGGTGAGCTGTCGTGTCTTGTCCACGGCGGCAACACCGTTCGGCGACGCGGCGACACCGGCCGCGAGGATCTCCGGCAGCGTCCGGATCCGGATCGGTTCCGGTCGGGCCGCGTCGAGTGTCCGGGCGGTTTCGTCGGCGTCGAGATACGGCAGGTCGCCGACGGGGCTGCGCGGGTCGTCGAGCAGCTGCGCCAATATGCGGTTCCAGCGCTCGGTGGTGCGGGCGGCGGTGGACGCGTCGAACAGGTCGGTGGCGTAGGTGAGGGTGCCGGCCAGGGCACCGTTGTCGTCGCGGAGCGTGAGCTCCAGGTCGAACTTGGCGATGCCGAAGTCGGGCACGATCGGTTCGACCCGCAACCCGGGCAGTTCGAGGTCGCTGGGGTGCGCTTCCTCGACCGACAGCGCGACCTGGAACAGCGGTGCGCTGTTCTGCGACCGCACGGGGTCGACGGCCTCGACGACCTGCTCGAACGGCACCTGGATGTGGGCGAAGGCGTCGAGGTCGACGTCGCGGACGGTGGCGACGATGTCGTCGAAGCCCGCAGCCGGATCGACAGGGGTCCGCAACACCACTGTGTTGACGAACATGCCGATGAGGTTGTCGAGGCGGCGGTGGCCGCGACCGGCGACCGGCGTGCCCACGGACACGTCGTCGGTCGCTCCGAGCCGGGCGAGCAACACGGCGAGCGCGGCGTGCAGCACCATGAACCGGCTCACGCCGTGGGCCTGTGCGTAGGCGTCGAGGCGGCGGACGGTCTCGGGATCGACGGTGAACGGCACCGCGGCGCCCCGGAACGACGAGCTCGCGGGTCGCGGCCGATCGGTGGGCAGTTCGAGCAGCGCCGGTGCGCCGGCGAGTTTCGCGGTCCAGTGGTCGAGTTCGCGCGCGGCGATCTCGGTGGGTTCGCCCGGTGCGCCGAGCAGCTCGCGCATCCACAGTGCGTAGTCGGCGTACTGCAGCGGCAGCGGCTCCCAGAGCGGTGCCCCACCTGTGGCGCGCGCAGAGTAGGCGAGCACGAGATCGGTGGCGAGGACCTGGGTGGACCAGCCGTCGATGGCGATGTGGTGCACGACCATCACGACGACGTGGCTGCCGTCGGCACACTCGAGCAATGTCAGCTCGAGGGACGGTTCGACGGTGATATCGAATCCGCGTGCGGTCAGCGTCCGGATACGTTCGGAAAGGTCGTCTTCCGCGACCGTCTCCGTGCCGGCGACGAGCAGGGGACGATCCCGCAGCGCGTCGTCGACGGAGAGGATGTTCTGGTACGGACCGGCATCGGAGTCCGGGTATGTCGTCCGAAGTGTTTCGTGCCGTTCGAGGATGTCGACGACCGCCGCGCGCAGGGCGTCGAGGTCGAGGTCGCCGCGCAGCCGTAGAGCCGCGCCGACGTTGTAGGCGCCGGAGCCGGGGTCGAACCGGTTGACGAACCACATGCGGGTCTGCGCCGGCGACAACGGAATCCGGTCGGGGCGCGGCCCGGCCGTGGGCACGGTCGCCGCGGCACCGGTGCCGCGGGCACGGTCGACGGCGGCGGCGAGGCCTTCGACGGTGGGCTCGTCGAACAGCGCGCGGATGCCGATGGTGGCGTCGAACGTCTCGTTGACGCGGGCGATCAATCGGGTTGCGCCGAGCGAGTTCCCGCCGAGCTGGAAGAAGTTCGACGACGCACCGACCTGCTCGACCTCGAGCAGCTCGCCCATGATGCGGGCAACGGCGGCCTCGGTATCGGTGCGCGGCGCGACGTAGGCGGCGGAGGCGTCGAAGTCCGGTTCCGGCAGGGCCGCCCGGTCGACCTTGCCGTGTGCGGTGACGGGCAGGTCGTCGAGCAACACGAGCACCGACGGCACCATGTGCCGGGGCACGCGGTCGGCGACGGACGCGAGGACCGCGTTCTCGTCCGGCCGCTCACCGGTGGCGACGGCGTAGGCGGCGAGATAGTCGCCGTGCCGGCCGGTGCGCAGCGTGACGACGGCCTGCGTGATGCCGGGATGCGTGAGCAGGGCGCTCTCGATCTCGCCGAGTTCGACGCGCTGACCGTTGAGCTTGACCTGGAAGTCGGTACGGCCGAGGTATTCGAGTTCGCCGTCGCGGTTCCACCGGACGCGGTCGCCGGTGCGGTACATCCGATCGCCCGAGTTCCCGAAGGCGTTCGCGACGAAGCGGTCGGCGGTGACGGCGGGACCGGCCTGGTAGCCCCGCGCGACCTGCGAGCCCACCACGTACAGCTCACCCGGCACCCCGACGGGCACCGGACGCAGCACCGCGTCGAGGACGAGGAAACGGGTGTTCCACACGGGTCGGCCGAGCGGCACCTGCTCGGCATCGTCGCGGCGCGCGGTGCGGTGCGCGACCTGCACCATCGCGGTGCGGTGCGAGACCTGCACCGTCGTCTCCGTCGGGCCGTAGAGGTTGTGGACCTCGGCGCCGAGGACTTCGCGGACGCGGGCGGCGGTGGACGCCCGGAGTGCTTCACCGCCGGAGAACACCGCGCGCAGCGACGAGGCGTCGATGCCCGCGTGCTGTACCTCGGCGACGAACAGGTCGAGCACCGACGGCACGAACTGCGCGACGGTGACGCGTTCGCGGTGGACGACCGACGCGAGGTAGGCGGGGTCGGCGTGCCCGTCGCGGTCGGCGACCACCAGCCGCGCCCCGCTCTGCAGCGGAAGGAACAACTCCCACACCGACGCGTCGAAGGTGAAGGGTGTCTTGTAGAGCACCGTGTCGGCGGCGTCCGGCGCGAAGGCCGCGCGCATCCACGCGAGCTGGTTGTGCAGGGCGCCGTGCGTCACCGCGACACCCTTGGGCCGGCCCGTCGAGCCGGACGTGAACAGCACGTAGGCGAGGTTGCCGGGGCGGAGTGCGGGTCGTTCGTCGTCGGTCAGCGGGTCGCCGGCGTACCCGTCGACGTCGGACACATCGAGCACGCGCAGGCCGGCGGGCAGGCTGTCGCGGGTCTCGTCGGTCGCGAGCACGAGCTGCGGCGAGGCGGTGGTGAGAACGTGGGCGGTGCGCTGGGCCGGCTGGTCGGGATCGACCGGCACGTACGCTCCACCGGCGGCGAGCACGGCGTAGATCGCGACCAGCTGGTCGTAGGAGCGCGGAACCGCCACGGCGACGCGCGTTTCCGCAGCGACACCCTCGGCCAGGAGCCGACGGGCGAGACGGCGCACGTCGGACGCGAACTCGGCGTAGGTCGACGCCGATCCGTCGACGACGACGGCCGGCGCATCGGGTGTCCGCGCGACCTGCTGCTCGAACAACGCGACGACATCTCCGGCGGGCACGGGGTGCGCGGTGTGGTTCCAGGACTCGAGGACCCGTTCGCGTTCGCCGGGCAGGAACACGTCGACGGCGCCGACGGCATCGTCGGGGCGCTCGGCGACGAACTTCAGGATCTGTGTGAAGCGGCGGGCGAGGTCGTCGACGGTCGCGGCGTCGAAGACGTCGGTGCGGTAGCGCAGGCTCAACCGCAGGTGGGGTTCGAGCAACGCCATGAGCGAGAGCGGGTAATGCGTGGCGTCGCGGGCGTCGACGTCGGTGACGCGCATGCCGGCGATGTCGGTGTTCTCGTCGAATCCGGCGCGGTCGACGGGATACGACTCGAAGACGGTGAGCGTGTCGAAGAGGGTGCCGGTGCCGATGCGGTCCTGGATGGCGCCGAGGCCGACGAACTGCTGGTCGAGCAGGGCGGTCTGTTCACCCTGCAGGCGCAGCACGAGGTCGGCGACCGACTCGGTCTCGTCGATCCGCACCCGCACGGGCAGGGTGTTGATGAACAGGCCGAGCATGTTCTCGACGTCGGGCAGGTCGGCGGGCCGCCCGGAGACGGTTGCGCCGAACACCGCGTCGCGGGTACCCCAGTGCCGGGCGAGCAGCAGGCCCCAGGCGGTCTGGACGATGGTGTTGAGTGTCGCGCCGGTGCGTCGCGAGAGCCGTGCGAGGGCGTCGATGTCGTCGGCGTCGAGGTCGATGTCGATCTGGGCGGGTGCGTCGTCGACGGCGTCGGTGGCTCCGGGTGCGACCAGCGTGGGTTCGTCGAGGTCGGCGAACGCCTCGGCCCACGCGTCGAGTGCGCGGTCGGTGTCCTGCCGGTCGAGCCAGGTCAGGTAGTCGCGGTAGGACGCGGGGGTGGGCAGCGCCGCCTGACCGCCGGCGGCGTAGCCGACGAGGAGTTCGCGCACGAGCAGCGGCATCGACCAGCCGTCGAGCACGATGTGGTGGTTGGTGAGGGCGAGGACGGCGCGCTGCTCGGGGAGCCGGACGAGTACGGCGCGCAACAGCGGTGGGTGCGCGAGGTCGAAGCGGGCGAAGCGTTCGCTGTCGAGGAGCGTCTGCAGGTCGTGCTGCGGGTCGGACGATCCGGTGAGATCGGCGTGGCGCCACGGCATCTCGACGTGATCCAGGACGAGCTGGACCGGGCTGCCGGAACCGTCGTGCACGAAGGCCGTGCGCAGGGCGGCGTGTCGTGCGAGCAACGATGCGAACGCTGCCTGCCAGCGACCGGCATCGACTTCCCCTGCGAGGTCGAGACGCAGCTGTGCCGTGTAGACGTCGACCGCGTCGACGGACAGCGCGGCGTGGAAGGCCAGACCGGTCTGCAGCGGCGAGAGCGGCCAGATGTCGACGAGGCGACCGAAGCGGTTCTCCCACTGCTCGATCTGCTGCTGGCGGGTGTGCACGAGCGGCACGTCGGACGGGGTGAGACCACCGGCGTCGGGTCGCTGCGTGTGGGCGGCCAGGCCGACGAGTGCGTCCTTCCACCGTTCGGCGAGCGCGCCGACCGTCTCGGCGGAGATCACCCGCGGCACATAGGTGAACGACGCGGTGAGGTGCGCACCGTCGGGGCCGTCGACGACCATCGCGTTGATGTCGACGGCGACCGATGCGGCCATCCGTGATGCGCGGTTGGGGTCGAGGGCGAGATCGAGCGGCACCCAGCCGATCTCACGGATCTCGTCGGCGATGTGACCGGAGGTGAGACGGCCGAGATAGTTGAACGACACCTGCGCGGTGGGCAGGGCGGCGAGGACCGGCGATGCCTCCGGATCGAGGTGGCGCAGGATGCCGTATCCCACGCCGTTGTTCGGGACGGCGGCGAGACGTTCCTTGACGGCCTTGATCGCGGTGGCGCTCGCGCGTCCTCCGGCGGCGGCGTCGGCGGGGTCGAGGTCGTCGGCGAGGTCGAGGCGCACGGGATACGCGCTGGTGAACCAGCCGACGGTGCGGGCGAGGTCGACGGTGCCGGTGCCGTCGAGGTCGCGGCCGTGCCCTTCGAGGGTGAGCAGCAACGAACGCTGCCCGTCCTGGGCGGCGGCGAGCGCGAGGGCGGTGAGCAGACCGTCGGCGGTGCCGCTGCCGTACAGCTCGGGCAGTCGGGTGAGCACCGCGTCGGTCACAATCGGGTCGAGATCGACCCGGACGGTCGCGGTGGTCGCCAGGATGTCGATCTCCGGGTCGAGCGACGCGACTGCGGTGAGCGGTGCTGCACCACCGAGGGTTTCGGTCCAGTGGTCGAGTTCACCGACGTGGTCGCGGGCGGTGTCGTGCAGGGCGTGCGCCCAGCGGCGGTAGGAGGTACCCACCTCGGGCAGCGACGGTGTCTGTCCTGCCGCGACCTGCATCCAGGCCTGGCCGAGGTCGGGCAGCAGTACCCGCCACGACACGCCGTCGACCACCAGGTGGTGTGCGACGAGCAGCAGGCGACCCTGCCCGACCGGCTCGACGACGTCGAACCACACGGCACGCAGCACGAGACCGGATTCCGGATCGAGATCCTGTGCGGCAGCGTCGCATTCACGGTCGACGAGAGAATCGGATTCGGTAGCGTCGGCGACCGGGACGCGGGTGATCCACGCATCGAGGTCCGGCAGTTCGGCGTGCGTCCGCCACTGCCCGTCGCGCAGCGTGGACCGCAGGATGTCGTGCCGGGCGACGACGGCAGCGAGCGCGGCCCGCAGATCGTCGTAGGTCAGATCCGCGGGGGTGGAGACGAGGACGGCCTGCGCGAAGGTGGAATAGTCACCACGCCCGAGCATCTCGTGCACGATCGGCGTGATCGGGATGTCGCCCACTCCCCCGCCGGGCAGTTCGTCGAGGACGAGGGCGGTGGGCACGGCGGTGGCGACCCGCGCGAGCGCCGCGATCGTCTTGTGTTCGAAGATCTGCCGGGCGGTGATGTGCAGTCCGGCGGCCTTGGCGCGGGCGGCGAACTGCATCGCGACGATGCTGTCGGCGCCGAGGGCGAACAGCGAGTCGTCGACACCGATGCGTTCGACGTCGACCAGTCCGGCGGCGACCTCGACGAGGAGGCGTTCGGAGTCGGTTTCGGGGGCGCGGAATTCTGCGGTGGCGAACTGCGGTGCGGGGAGCGCAGCGCGGTCGAGTTTGCCGGCGGGAGTCACCGGGATCTCGGTGAGTTCGACGACGGCCGCGGGCACCATGTGCGCCGGGAGAACGCGGGCGACACCGTCGAGCAGTCCCTGCATGTCGAAGGTCGCGCCGGATTCCATACGTACGTACGACACGGGGACGACGGAACTGCCGCTGTCGTGCACGACGGTCGTCGCGAAGTCGACGCCGTCCTGGTCGAGCAGGGCGGTGTCGATCTCGCCCAGTTCGATGCGGAATCCGCGGATCTTCACCTGGAAGTCGGAGCGGCCCACGAAGTCGAGTTGGTGATCGGGCGTCCACCGCACCTCGTCGCCGGTGCGGTACAGGCGCGTGCCGGGTTCGAAGGGGTTGGCCACGAATCGATCCGCGGTCTGCCCGGGACGGCTGTGGTAGCCGCGCGCCAAAGCCGGTCCGCCGAGATACAACTCGCCGACGAATCCGACGGGCACCGGTCGCAGGCGACGGTCGAGCACCACGGCGACGACACCGTCGAGGGGACGGCCGATGGTGATCGGGTCGCCGGGTGCCAGGGGGTCTCCGGCGGTGACGACGATGGTGGTCTCGGTGGGGCCGTAGCTGTTGGTGAACCGGCAGGTGGGAGCGAAGCGTTCGACGAGGTCGGCGGTGCACACGTCGCCGCCGACGACGACGGCCTCGAGATCGGGCAGGCCCGCGGGGTCGACGGTGTTGAGGACGGTGGGCGCCGAGACGATGTGCGTGACCCGGTGGGCGCGCAGGACGTCGACGAGTTCGTTGCCGCCGAGAACGTGCGGCGGCGCCACGACCATGGCCGCTCCGGCGCTGAAGGCCTGCAGCATCTCGAAGATCGACGCGTCGAAGCTCGCCGAGGAGAACCGCAGCATCCGCGAGTCGGTGCCGAGGGCGAGTTCGGGGCGGGTGTCGGCGGCGAAGGTCGCGAGCCCGCGATGGGTGACGACCACGCCCTTCGGGGTTCCGGTGGAGCCCGAGGTGTAGATCATGTACGCCGGGTTCTCCGGCACGGCCGGCGAGCGCACGACCTCGACGTCGATATCCGAGGGGAGCGGGTCGTCCACGGCGATCCAGCGGGGCCCGGACGGCAGGTCTGTGATCCGGCTCTGCACGGTGAGTCCGAGCTGTGCACCGGCATCATCGACCATGTAGGCGATCCGGTCGGCCGGGAGCGCCGGATCGATCGGGACGAAGGCCGCGCCGGTCTTCGCCACCGCCCACACCGCGATCAGCGCATCGGCGCCGCGGTCCATGCTCAGTGCCACGAAGGTCTCGGGGGCGGCCCCGGCGTCGACGAGCTGTGCGGCGAGACGTGTAGAAAGATCGTCGAGTTCGCGGTAGGTGACCTGCCGGTCGCCGTCGACGATCGCGACGCCGTCGGGATTGCGGCGCACACCGTCGGCGAGGAAGTCGGCGAACAGCCGCACGGGCTGGGCGGGCAGTCCTCGATACGGGACGAGGCTCTCGTATTCGTCGTCGTGCAGGACCGTCAGTGTGCCGATGGTGCGGTCGGAGTCGGCGAGTTCGCCGAGATACTCGACAAATCGTGTGTGGTGCGAGCGCAGTTCGTCGACCGTGTACAGGTGGGGGTTGGCCTCGAGGTCGATGTGGGCGGGCTGCCCCGGCGCGCTCGGGTAGATGTTGAGCGAGAGGTCGTCGACCGGGCCGGTGCTCAGCACGTGCCGGCGGCCGACCGAATCGCCGTAGCGGATCTCGTGGTCGAACATCATGACGTTGACCGCGGGCCCGAAGAATCCGCGGTCGGCGCTGCCGTAGCCGGTGTCGCGGCGCATGTCCTCGTGCCGGTACCGCTGGTGACGCAGTGCCCCGGTGAATTCGAGCTGCATCCGGTCGATCAGATCGTCGCGGCTACCGTCCGGTTCGATACCGACGCGGATCGGGACGACGTTGGAGACCATGCCGCCGGAGCGACGCAGGCGGACGGTGGTGCGCGCCGAGACCGGGAGGCTGAGGACCACGTCGGTCTCACCGGTGACGCGGGCGAGGAAGGCCGCGAAGGCCGCTGCGACCACGGTCGCGAAGGTCGTGGTCTTCTCGCGCTCGGCGATCATCCGGTCGATCGCGGCCTCGACACGTTCGGGCAGGGGCGCACTGAACCGGACCGGGTGCGGGCCGACGGGCGCGGCGCGACCGGCGAGGCTGATGGGGTGCGGCAGGTCGCGGATGCGGTCGGCCCAGTAGGCGCGGTCGCTCTCGAACCGGGCCGAGACGCGGTAGCGCTGTTCGTCCTCGACGATCTCCGGCAGCGGACTGACGTCGAAGCGGGCGGGTTCGCGCTGCTGTACCGCGGCGCTGTAACGCTCGGCGGTGCGGGTGTCGAAGGTGGTCGCCCCGTAGCCGTCGAGGGCGATGTGGTGGATCCGGGTGTAGACGAAATGGCGGTCGTCGGCGATTCGCAGGACCGCGCAGACGATCAGCCGGTCCTCGAGCATGTCGAGGGGCGTGCGGTACTCGGCGCGCATCCAGGCGATGGCCGCTGCTTCGGGATCGTCCTCGTCGCGCAGGTCGAGAATCGTGGCGCGGTCCTCGAGGTCGTGGTCGATGACCTGACGGGGGTGGCCGTCGACCTCGAAGATGCGGAGCATGCCGGTGCCCAGTTCGCGGGCGGTGGCGGCGCCGGCGTCCGCGAAGATCTCGGGATCGAATTCGCCTCGGACGTCGACGTACTGGGCGATGGTCAGTGGAATGTCGCCGAGCAGATGCTGGGCGAACCAGATCCCGCGTTGGGCCGACGAGAGCGGGAAACCGTCGCCGGCCTCCCCGAACTGCGACGATGCAGGCACATACTGCTGTTCCACTTATCTCCCCGGGCGCGCATGATCCGCACGGGTGTGCGCATCACAGAAACGGCGCGGTCTCCCCGACATGGCGCCTAACTGCGACCACCGTATCGTGCCTGAATCGCATTTCGTTTCTCAGGCTCAATATTGATTCGCGAGAAATCGTGACTGTAGTGCTCGAGCAGTCGCGGGTCCATGATGCGCCGCCACAGCGGCGGGAACAGAGCCAGGATGATCAATACCGCGTAACCGGCGGGTAGCTGCGGCGCCTGCGGCATCGACCGCAGGGTCTGGTAGCGGCGCAGCGGATTGGCGTGATGGTCGCTGTGCCGTTGCAGGTTGTAGAGGAACAGGTTGGAGCACACGTGGTTGCTGTTCCAGCTGTGCTGGGGCTGCACGCGTTCGTAGCTGCCGTCCGGTCGCTTCTCGCGCAGCAGCCCGTAGTGCTCGAGATAGTTGGCGCCTTCGAGGAACATGATCGCCATGACGGCCTGGACGACGAGCCACGGGGCGATCGACCAGCCGAACACGGCGATGAGCACCGCGTAGAGGACGACGCTCAGCGCCCATGCGTTGAGGATGTCGTTGTGCCGCAGATTCCAGAACGACGTGCCGCGACGTTCGAGCCGGCCCTTCTCGTAACGGATCGCGGAACGGAGGCTGCCGAACACCGAACGGGGCAGGAAGCGCCAGTAGCTCTCTCCCATGCGGGCGGTGGCCGGGTCCTCCGGGGTCGCCACACGGGCGTGGTGCCCCCGATTGTGTTCGACGTAGAAGTGGCCGTAGAACGACTGGGCGAGCGCGATCTTCGCGAGGCGCCGCTCGATGGTGGTGCGCTTGTGTCCGAGTTCGTGCGCCGCGTTGATGCCGACACCGCCGACGATGCCGAGTGTGGCGGCCATCGCGAATCGTTCGGCGCCGCCCATGGGCTGCGACACCCACATCCAGCACCCGAATGTCAGGCCCGCGTATTGCAGTGGGAGATAGAGATAGGTGCAGTAGCGGTAGTACCGGTCGTTCTCGAGCGTCCGCATCACACTCTCGGGCGGATTGCTCGTGTCCAGCCTCGCGAACGCGTCGACCAACGGGCAGACGACGGCGATGACCAGTGCACCGGTGGCCCAGAAGACGCCGAGGTGGAGGTATTCGACGAGGAAGTAGGCGATGAAGGGGCTCAGGGGGACGACGAGTCCGTACAGCCAGAGGCGTTTCTTGGGGTCGGTCCATCGATCGTGTGTCGCACTGCGAGGAGTAGCCGAATCCACAAACACCAATCCCCCAGGAAGGAAAAACCGTCCGGTACGAATCCCCACGAACCGGAGAAAACAAACTGTTACCCCACGAACCGGATATACCTTACAAGCAGTACTTACCGACGGGTAGGCCTACGCCTCCCGGCTGTGACAGAGAGCACACGACGACGGCGCCGCACCGGAAGTGCGACGCCGTCGAACGCGGAATTCTCGAAAGAGTGCGACCTAGATGGCGCGCACACCCTGAGCCTGCGGGCCTTTCTGCCCCTGGCCGATCTCGAACTCGACTCGTGCCCCCTCGTCCAGGGTCTTGAAGCCCGAACCCTGGATCTCGGAGTAATGGACGAAAACGTCTGCTCCCCCACCATCCTGCTCGATGAAGCCGAAGCCCTTTTCCGCGTTGAACCACTTGACAGTGCCCTGCGCCATACCACTTGCTCCTTGCATTCCCCCACGTCACCCCGACGTGAGGCCTAGATGGACCTCGATCATCGCATTGATCCGGACATTCGTCGCGCCTTGTTTCCCAACTCGTTACCGCAACCGGCAAAACGCGGATGAAATCCTGTTGCGGCACGGTGGCACGATGTAAGCCGTGACTATCGAGGAGCAAGGCCAACTTCACCATCACATCAGCCGTCGGCTCGAGCAGTCGTCGAAGCTCCAGAACGTGCTCTACGAGATCCGCGGGCCGGTGCACGCCCACGCCGCGCGGCTCGAGGCCGAGGGGCATCGCATCCTCAAGCTCAACATCGGCAACCCCGCACCGTTCGGGTTCGAGGCGCCCGACACGATCGTGCAGGACATGATCGCGGCGCTGCCCCACGCGCAGGGCTACTCGGAGTCCAAGGGCATCGCCTCCGCCCGTCGCGCGATCGTCACGCGCTACGAGCTCGTGCCGCGCTTCCCGAAGTTCGACATCAACGATGTCTACCTGGGCAACGGAGTCTCCGAGCTCATCACCATCACCATGCAGGCCCTGCTCGACGACGGCGACGAGGTGCTCATCCCGGCACCCGACTATCCGTTGTGGACGGCGATGACCTCGCTCGCCGGTGGCACCCCCGTGCACTATCTGTGCGACGAGACCAACGACTGGAACCCGGATCTCGACGACATCGAGTCCCGGATCACCGACCGCACCAAGGCGATCGTGGTGATCAACCCGAACAACCCGACGGGCGCCGTGTACTCGCACGAGGTGCTCGAGGGGATCGTGCGCCTCGCCCGCAAGCACCAGTTGCTGCTGCTCGCCGACGAGATCTACGACAAGATCCTGTACGACGATTCGAAGCACGTCTCCCTCGCGTCGCTGGCCCCCGACCTGCTCTGCCTGACCTACAACGGCCTGTCGAAGGCGTACCGGGTCGCCGGCTACCGGTCGGGCTGGATGGTCATCACCGGCCCGAAGGATCACGCAGAGGGCTTCCTCGAGGGCGTCGACCTGCTCGCCTCGACCCGCTTGTGCCCCAATGTGCCGGCCCAGCACGCCATCCAGGTGGCGCTCGGCGGCTATCAGAGCATCGAGGACCTGGTACGGCCCGGTGGGCGCCTGCTCGAGCAGCGCGACGTCGCGTGGGAGCGCCTCAACGCCATCCCGGGCGTGAGTTGCGTGAAGCCGCGCGGTGCGCTCTACGCCTTCCCGCGTCTGGATCCGGAGGTCTACGACATCCACGACGACGAGAAGCTCGTGCAGGATCTGCTGCTGCAGGAGCGCATCCTCGTCACGCAGGGCACGGGCTTCAACTGGCCGAACCACGACCATCTGCGCATCGTCACGCTGCCGTGGGCACGCGATCTGGCGGTGGCGATCGAGCGGATCGGTAACTTTCTGTCCTCCTACAAACAGTAGGAACAGGGCTTCCGACCCCGGGCGGGCAATCGTTGCCGAACAGTTACATTGCCCCTTTCGGGACCAAAGTCCCTGTTTAGAGGCACGGTCGACCTACCCGAACGGACAGTTTGTCGGCTTCGTGACCATCGACACATGCCAACCCCTCCCCAATCCGGGGTCGGAACCAGTAATTTGTCTTATGGCACTAAAGCACTACGCACTGTGCCGGGCTCCCTGATCGATCGCCATCCCCCCTGTGCGAGATCAGGTGACGGTGGCGGGGACACCCCCCCTGCTCCCCGCCACCACCAGCCCCAACCATCTCGCCTCTTGGCTAGCCTGTCCGGGTGAATCACGGACACGGCCATTTCGGCCACGGACACGGCCACGGGCAGGACGAAAGTCCCATCCCACTCGGACCCATCGCCGCGAAGATCGTGGTCGGCCTGCTGGCTGCGATCGGTCTCCTGGTGCTCTTCGGCACCGCCCTGTTATGGCCGAGCAGCCGTGCCGTGGACATCCCCGCCCCCTTTCAGACGAGTAGCGGCGGCGCGGTCGTCACCGAGGCCGGAACGGTCGTCGAGCAGAACACCGGCCCGTGCGGCAGCGCGTCCTTCGGGCGCGTCTTCACCGGTGAGCCGTCCCCTCCCTCGAGCAACGCCTTCGACTGCGAACGCAGCATCGTCGCCATCGAATCCGGTCCCGACGACGGTGCCCGGACGCTCCTCGAGGTGATCCCCGGCCCGGGTCAGCCCGATCTACAGGCCGGCGACGAGATCCGTCTCGTCCGCCAGACCGATCCGGCGGGCGCCACCCAGTACTCCTTCTACGACTACGCCCGCGGCTTCCCGCTCGCGCTGGTGGTCGCGGTGTTCGCTGTCGTGGTGGTCGCGATCGCCCGCTGGCGCGGTCTGCGGGCCCTGATCGGCCTGGTGGTCGCGTTCGGTGTGCTGGTGGCGTTCATGCTCCCGGCGCTCCTGGACGGCAAACCCGCCGTGCCGGTCGCACTGGTCGGCGGTGCACTGATCCTCTACGCGGTGCTGTACCTGGCGCACGGTGTGAATCTGAGGACCAGTTCGGCGCTGCTCGGCACGCTCGCCTCGATGGTCGTCGCCGCCCTGCTGTCCTACGTCGCGATCCGCATGACACATCTGACCGGTCTGTCGGAGGAACAGAACACCGACGTGCAGCTGTACATCGGGCACGTGTCGATCTCGGGCCTACTGCTGGCGGGATTCATCATCGGCTCGCTCGGTGTGCTCAACGACGTCACCATCACGCAGGCGTCGTCGGCCTTCGAACTCGCCGGACTCGATCCCGAGTCGTCGCGTCGTGAGATCTTCTCGGCGGCGATGCGCGTGGGCCGCGACCACATCGCCAGCACCGTCTACACGCTCGTCCTCGCCTACGCGGGCGGCGCGCTGCCTCTCCTGCTGCTGTTCTCGGTGGCCGGGCGGTCGATCACCGATGTGATCACGAGCGACGCCGTGGCGATCGAGCTGGTCCGCGCATGCGTCGGCGGCATCGCGCTCACGTTGTCGGTGCCGCTCACCACGGCGATCGCCGCCGTGCTCGCGCGTACCGACGCCCCCGGACAGCAGACGGGTGGCCGGCACGCGCGACGCGCGTGAGCGGGTGACTCAGGGAAGCCGGATCTGCGGCAGCGGCGGCAGCTCGATCGTCGGCAGCGGCGGCAGCGTCGGGACCGGCACTCCCAGCCCCGGGATGGTCGGAGCCGGAGCGGGCGGAGGTTCGGGGGCCGGCGGAACCGGGCGCGGTGAATGGGTGGTCGGAGCCGGCTCCTGCTCGACCGTGGTGGTCGTGGTGACCTGCGTGGGCGCTACCGCCGGCGCGGGGTTCTGCCGCGGCGCGTTGGTGGTCGTCGGGATGTACGACTGGGTGGGGCTCGTCTCGTCGGTCGACGAACTCGTGAAGCCGGTGCTCAGCGCCACGCCGATGACCGCGACGACCGCGAGAGCCGTGCCCGCGATCCCGGCGCCGGAGATCTGCCTGCCGCTGACCGACGGACCGCGACCGGCCAGCGACGACCACCACGGCTTCTTCGCGTCGGCGGACTCCGCACCGGTGGCGGCAGCCGTGGGCGCAGTGGCCGCGGCGGCGACGACCGGGATCTGCTCGGTGTCGGCGCTCGTCGACGGGGGCTGACCCGGCACGATGCGCGTGAGGGTGCTCACCGGTTGCGAGGTGGCCGGTTGCGCGGCGGCCAGGGCCCCGCCCTTGGCGAGGACGAGTTCGGGCTCGTGCGGCACCACCAGGGGCAGGCCGAGCCAGGAGCGCAGCACCTCCTGCACGAGCGGGATGTGCGCGCCGCCGCCGAGCAGGACCACGGCCTCGGGGTTGCGACCGGCACGGGAGATCACCTGGTGCACGAATTGCGCCGACGACTCGACGCACTGCGCGATGAGCGGATCGAAGGTCTCGCGCGACATGAGCACGACCCCTGCCGCGCCCGGCACGGCCACGGTCTCGCTCTGCGAGAGCTTCTCCTTGGCCTCGCGGCACTGGGCCGACAATTCGTCGTCGGTGGCGGGGTCGTCGGGGCGCCACACACCGTTGGTGTCGAGCTGGTGGTCGCGGATCACGTTGTCGAAGACGCGGCCGCCGATGCTGTCGGTGCGTTCGGCGAGCACCTCGCGGGAGACGAGGTCGACGACGGTGACGGTGAGCCCGGCGTCGCCGAGGTCGTAGAAGACGGCGGTGTTGCTGCCGAGCTCGCCGGTGGCCTGCAGATAGGTGACGGCGGCTTCGGGTTCGGAGACGAGCAGGTAACGGTCGATGTGCTCGACGGCCATTGCCGCGCGCAGGCGCTCGCCCTGGGCCTGGTCGCGATAGACCAGTCCCACCCGCTCGATCGGATCGCCCGCCACACCGGTCTGGAAGAGCACCCCGAGGGTGCCTGCCGCCAGCCGCGCCGGATCGTCCTTACCGGTTTCGACCACCTGGAACTGGAACCCCGCCGTCGGGGTCGTTCGATCCACCGGCCGCACCACCCGAACGGCGCTCTCCCCCACGGTCACACCGAGAATAGAACTCATCAGCCGCCTTCGACGTTGGATGCGCCAGCCGCGTCAGCTTCCCCCGGCGCCCGAAATCACCGACGATGGTACAGAACGTTACCGGCGGGTCACGAGGGCCGTTCGTATGACGTACGCCGGGACCGAGCACCCCGGAGATGGCTCCTGAGCGCCTGGATAGCGTCTCCCATAGGATCGCCGAATGCGGATTCTCTATGTGTGTACCGGAAACATCTGCCGATCACCCACCGCAGAGAGGTTGACCACCGCATACGCGGCCGAGGCCGGTCGCGAGGACCTTTCGGCGCACAGCGCCGGCACCCGGGCGATGGTCGGTTACGGCATGGAACCCACCGCGGCACTCGTGTTGCAGCAGCTCGGAGGCGATCCGGACGGATTCGCTGCGCGTCGGATCACCCCGCCGATCGCGGAGGACTCCGACATGATCATCACGATGAGCGAGCGGCACCGCGCCAAGGTCATCCAGCTCGCACCGCGCAGGATGCGGGTGACGTTCACGCTGCGCGAGGCCGCCCGGCTGCAGAACGCCACCGGTGCGCGGACCATCGCAGAACTGACGACGGCCCGGGCGCAGATGTCTGCACCCGGGCCGGAGGACATCGTCGACCCGATCGGCCGAGACGAGGAGACGTTCGTCACGGTCGGATCCGAGATCGCCGATCTGTTGCTACCTCTCCTCGCCGCTCTCCGAGCCTGAGTCGTTCACCGGGCGTCGCGGTGCGTGCACCACGGGTCGCGACAGCGGCTCGGCGGCGGAGTAGGCCTGCGGCGCCTGGTAGGGCTCGCTGCCGTATCGCTCCGATGCCGGCTGCGGCGCCGGCGGGAACTGCTCCGCAGCGCGGTAGTGGTAGGCGTCGTTGCTCGGCGCCGGGTGGGCCTGCGTGGCCGGCGGCTCGACATGATGCTGACCGTTCTGCGGCCGGGCCGGTCCCTCGACGGGTGCCGACGCGGTCGTCTGAGCCTGCGCAGCCGGCTCGGCGGCCGGTGCGGTCGGTGCCGGCGCTCCGACACGCTGCGTCGCCGGCGTGCTCGTCTGGGCGGCTGCCGGAGCAGCACCGTCCTTGTCGGAGCTGTAGTAGTAGCGGTATTCGTAGGCCGTGCCGCGTCCCTTGGTCGGGGTCAGCGCCAGGATCGTGCCCAGCACGGGCGCGTTGACCGCCCGCAGGTTGCCGACGGCCCGCGCGAACTGCTCGCGGGTGGTCTTGCCGTAACGCGCGATGAGCAGCGCACCGTCGGCGATGTTCGCGAGGATCGCCGCGTCGGTGACGGGCAGCAGCGGCGGCGCGTCGATGATGACGTAGTCGAAGCGCGACCGCAGGTCCTCGATGACCTCCCGCGCATGCGCGGAACCGAGCAGCTCGGACGGGTTGGGCGGCAGACCGCCGGCCGCGAGCACCCACATGCCGTCGAAGCGCGTGGGCTGGAGCACGTCCTCGAGTGCAGCCGTGTGTGCGAGCACGTTCGACAGGCCGGCGTCGCCGAGCGTGCCGAGGTACTTGGTCACACGCGGGCGGCGCAGGTCGGCTTCGACGAGCACGACGGAGTGACCGGCCTCGGCGAGCACCAGGGCCAGGTTGACGGCCGTGGTGGTCTTGCCCTCACCGGGCAGGGAACTGGTGATAACGATCGCGCGCGGCGGGTTGTCGACCTCGAGGAACTGCAGGTTGGTCCGCATCTCCCGGTAGGCCTCGGCGTCGCCGCTGTTGGCGTCCGCGAACACGATCGCCGGCTCTTCGTGCCGGGCCTTCTCGAGCGGGATCACACCCACCACACCGGTGCCGGCGAGCTCCTCGACGGCGTTGCGGTCCTTGATGGTGTTGTCGAGGCGATCGCGCAGCACCGCGAGGGCGATGCCGAGCAGCACACCGACGGCCAGACCCAGCGCGACGTTCCGTGTGGTCTTCGGCGTCACCGGCGCCGACGGCGTGGCCGCGTACTGCTCGACCACCACGCGGGCGGTCGGCGGGCCGCCGTCCTCGGGGGTCTCCAGTTCGCGTGCCATGACGACGAACTCGTCCGACAGTGCGTTGGCGAGGTCGCGGGCACGCTCGGGCGACTCGTCGGTGACGGCGGTGTCGATGAGCACCGTGTCGGGGGTCGACGAGGCGGTCACCTTGCCGGCGAGATCGACGGCCGACATCTCGCCGAGACCGAGCTTGTCGAGGGTGCGCTGCGCGAGGGTGGTGCCCTCGAGCAGTTCGGTGTAGGAGGTGACTCGCTGCTGCGAGAACAGGTTGCCCTGATAGATCTCCTGCACCGATGCGCCCGACGAGGTCGACACGAACAGGCGTGTCTTGGCTTCGTACTGCGGCGTGGTCAGCAGGGAGGCGCCGAGGGCGGCAAGAACCGCCACCACCGTCGTGACGGCGACGATCTTCCACCTCGCCTGCAGAATTCGCAGGTAATCATGTACTTCCATCAGGGCGTCTCCCTCGTTGCGGTAACACTGCGTGCGCACCCGGCGGGCGCGGTGTGGGGGTCGTCGTGGCGCTCGAGCACGCTGTCGAGCACCGGGCCGGTCGCACGCACCGCGTCCGCATCGGCCAGTTCCGAGTGCGTGAACGGCACCGGATGTTCGACGACGAGACCGCGCACATATCGCTGCCAGGTGGCGGCGAGATCTGGGTGCCGGTCGAGATCGGGTTCGGCGACCACCAGGTCGATGTCGCCGTCGTATTCGCTGAGGGTGTGTCGGCGCACCGCGTCTTCGACGGCCTGCGCGGCGGCGTCGGTGCGGCGCCGGACCTCGGCGACGAGTTCTTCGGGCAGCCCGGCGATGTCGGGTACGTTCTCTGCCGTCGGGTGGGGCTCGGCAGGCACAGTCTCGGGCGTGAGCGTGTCGAGCAGCACTACCGCACCGACCTGCTCTCCGTGCTCGCGGAGCTGCACGGCCATCTCGTGTGCGATGGTGCCGCCCACCGACCAGCCCAGCAGGTGGTAGGGACCATCGGCCCTCACCTTACGGATTTCGGCCACATACCGCGCGGCGAGTTCGCCGATGCTGTCCGGAATGTCGTCGAAGCCCGTTGCCTGGAGACCGTAGAGGGTACGGCCGTCGAGATGCTGCGCGAAACCGGCGTACATCCATGCGAGTCCGCTGATGGGGTGCACGCAGAACAACGGCGGCTTCTCGTCACCGCGACCGGCGATCTCGACGAGGCTGCCGAGCGGGTCGCGTTCGTCATTACTGCGGCCGTGGTCGATGCGGTCGGCGAGCGACGCGAGATCCGGGCTGGTGAACAGCCACTCGACGGGAACGTCGGCGCCGAACTCGTCGCGCAGTTCACCGGCGACGGTGACGGCCGCGATGGAACTGCCACCGAGGTCGAAGAAGCTTCGGTCAGCAGAGATCTCGTCGATCGGCCGGTCGAGGTGGCGGGCGAACACCACGGCGACGGTCTGCGCGATGCGTCCCTGCGGCGCCACATATGGTTCGTCGACGGCGGTGTCGGGGGCGGGCAGCGCCGCGCGGTCGACCTTGCCGGATGCCATCAGCGGCAGTGCGTCGACGACGGTGATGCTCACCGGCCGCAGGTGACGCGGCAGGTCGGCGACGAGCGCGCGACGCAATGCTGCCGTGTCGGGTGCGGTGCCGGTCTCGGGCTGGATATAGGAGACGAGCACGGTGTCGCCGTCACGTCCGGGATGCGGAACGGTCACGGCCGCCGCGACTCCCGGACGGTTCAGCAGCGCGGCGTCGACCTCGGCGGGTTCGATGCGGATGCCGTGGATCTTCACCTGGTCGTCGATGCGGGCCACGTGATCCAGTACCCCGTTCGGCAGGATCCGAACCAGGTCGCCCGTGCGGTACAGCCGCGACCCGTCGTCGACGAACGGGTTCGCGACGAATCGCGTTGCGGTGAGGCCGTATTCGTAGCGGTAGCCGCGGGCGGTGCTGGCACCGGTCACGTAGAGCTCGCCGACGGTGCCGCGCGGCACGGGGTGCAGACGCGAGTCGAGCACGTAGGCGGTGGCTCCCGCGACAGGCGTGCCGATGCTCGGCTTCTCGTCATCGGTGAGCGGCGCGGAATACGAGACGGCGACGGTGAATTCGGTGGGTCCGTAGCCGTTGACGATCCGGTGCCGCGACCAGCGGCCCACCAGTGCACCGGGCAGGGTCTCACCCGCGGCGACGATCGTCGTCGGCTCGAATGCCTCGGGGTCGAGGGTGCCGAGCACGGTGGGCGTGAGGTTGAGGTGCGTGACGCGCTCGTCGACGATCAGCTCCTGCAGGGGTTCCCCGGCGAAGGTGTGGTCGGGGGCGATCACAAGGGCACCGCCGTGCGCGTGGGCGGAGAGCAGTTCGAAGACCGCGGCGTCGAAGGTGTGCGAGGCGACCTGCAGCACGCGCGATTCCGGCCCGAGGTCGAGCAGGGCGGTCTGCACGTCGAGCAGCGCCGCGAGCCCACGGTGGGTGACGTCGACGCCCTTCGGCGTGCCTGTGGTGCCGGACGTGTAGATCGTGTAGGCGAGGTCGCCGGATGTGACTGCGGGACGCGGGGGTTCGACGGCGTCGAAGTCGATGCTGCGGTCGGCGGTGAGGTCGAGCCACGTCACGTGGCCGAGTTCGCGGTAGCCGACGGTCAGGCCGATGCGAGCACCGGAGTCGGCAAGGATCGCGGCGCTGCGCGCGTCGGGCTGGGTGAGGTCGACGGACACCCATGCCGCACCGAGTTTCGTGATCGCCCAGACGGCGAGCGGCCAGTACTCGCTGCGCGGCACGGCGATCGCGACGAGGTCTCCGCGTCGTACGCCGTGGGAGGCGAGCACGGAGGCGATCTCGTCGGCGCGGGCGTCGAGTCCGCCGTACGTCCAGGCGACGGTGCCGGAGCGCACCGCGATGCGTCCGCGATGCTGCTCGACGGCGGTCGCGAAGATCTCGGGCAGGGTGCGCGGTGCGACGGCGGGAGCCGACAGCGGTGCGGGCACCGGCACGGCGAGATCGCCGACGGCGCGGTCGGGTTCGGCGAGGGCGGCGGCGAGCATCGCCACGAGGTCGGTGAGCATCGCGTCGCCGGTAGTGTCGTCGAACAGATCCGTCGCATAGACCAGGCGCAGGTCGAGTCCGGCCTCGCGCTCGACGAGTTCGACGACCACGTCGAACTGCGCGGCCGGTTCCCCGGCGTCGGTCTCGGCGATCTGCACATCCGGCAGTTGCGGCAGCACCTCGCCGGCCTCGACGCGGTGCGTGAGCAGCACCTGGAAGAGCGGGCTGTACGACGGGTCGCGCCGCGGCGCGAGGCGGGCGACGACCTCGTCGAACGGCACGTCGGCGTGCGCGAGCGCGCCGAGGTCGGTGGCCCGCACGTCGCGCAGCAGGTCGGTGAACGGCCGCGACGGGTCGACGGCGGTGCGCAGCACGACGGTGCCGACGAACATGCCGACGAGCCGGTCGAGGCGGGCATCCGTGCGACCCGCGATCGCCGTGCCCACGGCGATGTCGGTGCGTCCGCTGCGACGCGCGAGCATCGCGGCGAGCACCGCGTGGACGAGCATGAACACGGTGACGTCGTGGCTGCGCGCGACGTCCCGGAGGCGTCGGTGGGTCTCGGTGTCGAGGGTCGAGACGATCTGCGCGCCACGGTGGGTCGGCTGCGCGGGGCGCGGCCGGTCGGCGGGCAGCGGCAGCGGGCCGTCGGGCAGGCCGGCGAGTGTGGTTGTCCAGTAGTCGAGTTGGCGGGCGGCGAGCGAGCCCGGATCGGTGGGGTCGCCGAGCAGTTCGTGCTGCCAGCGCGCGTAGTCGCCGTAGGTGACGGGCAGCGACTCGAAGACCGGCGCTTCTGCCCCGCGACGCGCGGCGTAGGCGACGGCGAGATCGGTGAGCAGCGGTCCGACGGACGCGCCGTCGAACGCGATGTGGTGCACGGCGGCGGCGAGCACCCAGCGGCCGGGTTCGACGTCGAACAACCGGATCCGCATCGGGGCCTGCATCGTGATGTCGAAGGGCGTGGTGATCGTGGCGGTCACGGCCGCGGCGACGTCCTCCGGCGCGGAGTGTTCGAGCACCGGCGGGTCGACGGGTACCTGCACGTCGTCGGTGAAGGCGGTGCGCAGCACGCGATGGCGGTCGACGACATCGCTCACCGCGGCGGTGAGGGCGTCGACGTCGAGGTCGCCGCTCAGCGTGAGCACGACCGGCACGAGATAGCCGGCGGTGCCGGTCTCGGACCGCGCGACGATGCCGAGGCGGCGCTGCGCGGGTGCGATCGGTGCCGGGGTGTCATCGTCGTAGGGCCGCAGCGCGACGCGCTGGTCGTCGCCGGATTCGATGCGGGCGGCGAGCGCGGCGAGCGTGGGGGCGGCGAGCACCTCGCGCACCGGCACGTCGGTACCGAACGCCTCGCTCAGCCGCGCGGCGAACACGACGGCCGACAGCGAGTCGCCGCCGGCGGTGAAGAACCCGCGGTGCGCGGCCGGACGGGCGCCGAGCACGTCCTCGGCGACGGTGACGACGAGATCCTCGGCGTCGGTGAGCGGACGGTCCAGGGCGGCGTCGTCGTCGAGGGCCGCGGCGTCGTGCAGTTCGAGCGCTGCGACGTCGAGCTTGCCGTTGGACGTGAGGGGCAGCTGGTCGAGCGCGTGCACGCGGGTCGGCATGCGGTGCGGCGGCACGACGAGCGCGAGTCGCGCGGTGATGTCGTCGGCCGACAGGTCCGGTCCGGCCGCGAACGCGACGAGCGTGCCGCTCACCGCGACCACCGCTGCCTGCCGGATACCGGGCTGGGCGAGCAGCGTGGCTTCGAGTTCGCCGGGTTCGATGCGCACGCCGCGCACCTTGAGCTGGCGATCGGTGCGGCCGAGATAGCCGAGGGTGTCGTCGACGCGGCGGTGGACGCGGTCGCCGGTGCGGTACATGCGGGCACCACCGGGAGCGGCCACGAAGCGTTCGGCGGTGCGGGCCGGGTCGTCGAGATATCCGGCGGCGAGGCCCTCACCCGCGAGATACAACTCGCCGACGCCTCCGGCGGGCACGGGACGCAAGCGCGCGTCGAGCACGTGGGCGACGGTGCCGGGCACGGGCTTGCCGATGCTCGGTCGGGTGCCGGGTTCGATGTCGACGAGGGTCGCGACGATCGTGGCCTCGGTCGGTCCGTACGCGTCGAGCATCACGCGGCCGTCGGCCCAGCGCGCGGCGAGCGACGGCGACAGGGATTCGCCACCCGAAGCGACGACCTTCAGGTCGGGCAGTCCCTCGGGATCGAGGGTGCCGAGCACCGTGGGGGTCGACAGGTAATGGGTGATGCGCTGTTCGGCGAGGTAGCGGTGCAGGTCCTGACCGGCGTAGACGTCCGGGGGTGCGACGACGAGCGTCGCACCGGTGGTGTGGGCGAGCAGCAGTTCGAGCAGTGCCGCGTCGAACTCGGGTGAATAGCCGTGCAGCACGCGGTGTCCGGGCTCGACCCGGTAACGCTCGGCCACTTCGGCGGCGAGCGGGGCGAGTCCGCGGTGCGTCACCGCGACCCGCTTCGGGGTGCCGGTGGAGCCGGAGGTGGACACGACGTAGGCGGTTCCGGGCAGGCACGTCTCCCCTGCCTGCCGCGAATGTGTGAAGGCCGCACCGGTCTTGGTGATGGCCCACAGGGTGCGGATGTAGTCGACGCTGCGCGGTGCGTCGATGCGCACGATCTTCCCGTCCCGCGCGCCGTCGGCCCGCAACTCCTCGGCGAGGGCGTCGGACTGCTCGTCGAGTTCGCGGTAGGTGAGCGATTCGCCCTCGCCGCGCAGGGCTTCCCGGTCGGGATGAGCGGCGGCGGTGGCGCGCAACATCTCGGCGAGTGTGTGTGCCGGGGCCGGTTCGCCACCGTCGAGGGCGGCGGCTGGGGCATCGACGACCACTTCACCGATGGTCCTGTCGGGTGCGCTCGCCAGGCTGCCGAGCAGCGCGACGAAACGGCTGACGAGCAGTTCGGCGGTGCGGCCGGCGAAACGGGAGGCGTCGAACACGAGCGTGCCGGTGTAGCCGTCGGGGCGCGGGGCGAGCGTGAACTGCAGGTCGAACTTCGGTGTGTCGTCGAGGACTTCGTGGGCCTCGACGGTGAGCTCTCCCAGGCTGATCGGATCGATGCCGAAGTCCTGCAGCGCCAGCGCGACCTGCGGTGCGCCGCTCTGCCGCTCCGACAGCAGCTGCTCGTAGGGCACGGCGACGTGGTCGAAGGCGGCGACGTCGAAGTCGCGGACCTGGCCGAGCAGCCCGGCGAACGACATGTCGGGGGCCACGCGGGCGCGCAGCACGAGGGTGTCGAGGAACGGGCCGACGAGGTCTTCGAGCTGCGCCCAGCGGCGTCCTCCCACCACGGCAGCGACGGCGATGTCGTCGCTGCCGCCGAGCCGCGCGAGCAGCACCGACAGCGCGGCGTGCAGCACCATGAACTCGGTGGCGCCGTGTGCGCGGGCGAGGTCGGCGAGCGCGTCGCGCACCTCGGCGGGCACCGTGAAGTCGACGCTGCGCGCACCGGTGTCGGTTCCGGTGGCGTCGGCGGGCAGTTCGGTGACGGTCAGTCCGTCGAGGGCGCGTCGCCAGTGCTCGAGGTCGCGCTCGGGGATCCCGCGTTCGGCTTCCCACAGGGCGTAATCGGCGTACTGCAGCGGCAGCGGTTCCCACTGCGGTGCCGCACCGTTCACGCGGGCGAGATAGGCAATCGTCAGGTCGCGCAGCAACGGCCGCAGCGACGTGCCGTCGGCGATCGAATGGTCGACGTCGAGATACAGCACGTGCTGATCGGGGCCGGTGCGTTCGAGTCGCACACGCCACCGGTCGCTGCGCGGCGCCTCGTGAACCTGCTGGTACACGCCGTCGCCGTCGACGATGTAATCGGTGCGCAGGATCTCGTGGCGCAGCGCGACGTCGCCGAGCGCGGCCTGCAGGGCACCGAGGTCGAGCGGTCCGCTCAGGTTGACCTCGCTGCGCAGCCGGTAGGCATCGGGCGCAAGGGAACTCAGCCCCCACAGGCGACGCTGGGCGCGGCTGAGCGGGATCCGTTCCGGGCGCGGCGACACCGCGACGGGTCCGGCGTCGGTGTCGAAACCACCGGCGTCGAGGGCGGCGGCGAGCGCGTCGACGGTGGGGTTCGCGAAGACGGTGCGCAGCGGCACGTCGGTGCCGGTCTCGTCGCGCAGGCGGCCGACGAGGACGGTGGCGAGCAGCGAGTTGCCGCCAACGGCGAAGAAGTCGTCGGTGCGTCCCACCGTGGTGCCGTCGCCGAGGACGTCGCCGATGATGCGGGCGACGAGCGCTTCGGTCCCCGTGCGGGGTTCGCTGCCTTCGCCGCCGGCAGGTTCGGGCAGGGCGGCGGCGTCGACCTTGCCGTGGGAGGTGAGCGGGATCGCGGCGAGCGGCACGATCGCGGTGGGCACGAGGTGCGCGGGCAGGAGGGTGCGCAGCTGCGCTCGCAGGTCTGCGTCGTCCAGGTTATTGCCGTCGAGGTTCTCGCCGGTGACGTAGGAGATGAGGCGACCGCTGCGCACGAGGGTCACGGCCCGCTCGACGCCGTCGAGAGCGGTGAGGGCGGTGTCGATCTCGCCGGGTTCGACGCGCACGCCGCGCAGCTTGATCTGGTTGTCGCTGCGGCCGACGAATTCGAGGGCGCCGGTGCGGGTCCAGCGCACGAGGTCGCCGGTGCGGTAGCGACGGCCGTCGGGTCCGGCGACGAACCGCGAGGCGGTGCGCGCGGCGGCATCCCGGTAGCCGGACGCGAGTCGCGGTCCCGAGACGTACAGTTCGCCGACCACGCCGGCGGGCACGGGACGCAGTCGCTCGTCGAGGACCTCGACCGTGACACCGCGAACCGGGGTGCCGATGACGATGTCGTCGCCGGGTCGCAGCGGCTGCGAGTTGGTGGCGAACATCGTGGCCTCGGCCGGGCCGTAGCTGTTGACGAGGGTGCGCCCGTCTCCCCAGCGATCGACGATCTCGCGGGTGAGCCGGTCGCCGCCGAGCACGAGGGTGCGCAGGGCCGGCAGGTCGCGCACCGGCACGGTCGCGAGCGTCGACGGCGTCATCACCGCGTGGGTGATCGCGGCACTGTCGAGCAGGTCGCCGAGGGCAGCGCCACCGTAGCTGTCGGCGTCGGCCACCACGAGCGTCGCGCCGGAGATGCCGGCGGTGAGCATCTCGAGCATCGCGGCGTCGAACGACGGTGCCGCGACGTGCAGGACGCGATCGCCCGGGAAGGCTGCGAGGTATTCGCCGATGTCCTCGGCGAACGCGCTCGCGGCGCGCTGGGTGACGGTGACGGCCTTGGGGTGTCCGGTGGTGCCGGAGGTGAAGACGAAGTAGGCGGGGGCGTCGGGTGCGGGATCGACGACGTCGGCGAGCGGCTCCTCGTCGTCGGAGGTCACCTCGAGCCACTGCACGGTCGCCGGAAGTGTCGGCGCTTCACCGACTCCCACGTGCACGTCGGCGAGCATCTCGCCCAGACGCGTGGTGGGGGCGGTGGGGTCGACGAGCATCGGTGCGGCGCCGGCGCCGATGATGCCCCACACCGCGAGCACCGATTCGAGCGAGCGCGGGTAGGCGCACGCCACCGGATCACCCGGGCGCACACCGGCGAGCTGGAGACGCGCGGCGAGAGCGTCGGAATAGTAGAGCAGTTCGGGATACGACAGTTCGCGGTCGCCGTCGACGATCGCGAGTTCCTCGCCGCCGGCAGCCGCGCCCTGCGCGAGCCACTGGCGCAGCGACCGGGGTGCGCCCGGCACAGCGCCGACAGTGGGCAGGCCGGCGTCGCCGTGCAGGTCGATCTCCCCGACCCGCACGTCCGGATCGGCGACGGCCGCGCTCAGGATCGTTCGCAGGCGGTCGGCGTAGTCGGCGACGGTGTCGGCGTCGTACAGGTCTGTGCTGTAGAAGAATTCGAGGTCGATGCCGTCCTGCTGCTCGGTGACGGTGACCTGCACGTCGACGTTGACCGTTTCGGTGTCGACAGGCGCGGCGGTGACGTTCAGGCCGGGCAGCGCGAAGGTCGAGGCGACGGGTCGTGCCTGCGACAGCGCGATCTGGAACAGCGGGTGCCGTGCTTCGCTGCGGGCGGGCTGCAGCTTCTCGACGAGCGTCTCGAACGGTGCGTCCGGGTTGCTGTAGGCGGCGAGGTCGCGGCGGTGCACCTGCGCGAGCAGCTCGGTGAAGGTGGCGTCGGGGTCGACGTCGGTGCGCAGCACGAGGGTGCCGGCGAACATGCCGACGACGTCGTCGAGCTGCGGGTCGCCGCGACCGGAGACGGCGGTGCCGATGGGGATGTCGCGACCGGCACCGTGCCGCGCGAGCAGAGCTGCGAGTGCGGCGTGCAGCACCATGAAGACCGTCGCGCGACCCTCACGGGCCAGCGTGTGCAGTCCGCGGACGAGGTCGGCGTCGAGCGAGACGGTATGGGCGGCACCGTGTCCGGTGGGTTGCGCGGGGCGCGGCCGGTCGCCGGGCAGGGTCACCTCATCGGGCAGGTCGGCGAGTTCGCCCAGCCAGTACGGGATCTGTTCGTCGGCGACGCTGCGCTGCCACCGCGCGTAGTCGGTGTACTGGACGGACAGCGCCGGCAGCTCGGGGCTAGCGCCGGTGAGGCGGGCGTCGTAGGCGACGGCGATGTCGCGCAGCAGCGGCGTGAGCGACCAGCCGTCGGCTGCAATGTGGTGCAGGACGACGAGCAGCACGTGCCGGTCAGGTGCCGTCCGGTACAGCCGCATGCGGGCCGGGGGTTCGACGGTGAGGTCGAAGCCGGTGGTGGCGTAGTCGCGGACGAACTCGTCGAGGGCGTCCTCCGGCACGGCCACCGGGTCGAGATCGGGGCGTGCCGGGGGCAGCACGGTGTACTCGTCGGCGGCCGGGTAGACGGTGCGCAGTGTGCGGTGCCGTTCGAGCACGTCGGTCACGGCGGCGGCGAGCGCGTCGAGGTCGAGGTTCCCGTCGAGCCGCACCGCGAACGGCAGGTTGTAGCTCGGGGAGGCCGGGTCGAAGCGGTTGATGAACCACAGGCGCTGCTGGGCCGCCGACAACGGGGCGGGTGCGTCGGGGTCGGCGACGAGACGCGCACGGCGAGAGGGCTTATCGCTTCCACTGGTTATGTATGAGGTTAGAGACGCAATGGTCCGGTTCTCGAAGATGTCTCTCACGGTGACATCGGTGTCCAGTACGTCCGACAGGCGACCGGCCAGGCGCGTGGCGAGCAGCGAGTTGCCGCCGAGGTGGAAGAAGTCGTCGTCGGCGCCGAGGGTGCCGGCAATGATGCCGAGCAGTTCGGCGCACACGTCCGCGACGAGTTCCTCGACCGGTCCGTGCGGTGCCGCTCCCCCATCGGCCGTGACGTCGGGGGTGGGCAGCGCGGCGCGGTCGAGCTTGCCGTTGGCGGTGAGCGGCAGCGCGTCGAGAGCCACGGCGGCCGACGGGACGAGGTAGTCGGGCAGGCTGCGTCGCAGGTCGCACAGGGCGTCGATGGCGTTGCCTCCGACGAGATAGGCGACGAGGCGGTCGTCGCGCAGCAGCACGACGGCCTGGCGCACGCCTTCGCTGCGCAGCAGGGCGGCTTCGATCTCGCCGGGTTCGATGCGGTAGCCGCGCAGTTCGATCTGCTGGTCGGCGCGACCGAGATAGTGCAGGGCACCGCTGGTGTCGCGGCGGCCGAGGTCGCCGGTGCGGTAGCGGCGGGTGCCACCGGGAGCGGCGACGAAGCGGGTCGCGGTCTGGCCGGGGCGTCCGCGGTAGCCGCGCGCGAGTTGGTCTCCGCGCACGTACAGTTCGCCGATCGCACCGGGCAGTGCGGGTCGCAGCGACGAGTCGAGCACATCCACGGCGAGACCGGGCAGCGGCGCACCGATGCCGGTCGCGGTGGCGTCTCCGAAGGTCACGTGCACGGTGGTCTCGGTGATGCCGAACATGTTGATCGTCCGCACATGCGGATGGCTTGCGGCCCACGGGCGCACGCGCTCCGGGTCGAGGGCTTCGCCGCCGAAGATCACCAGCCGCAGGTCTTCGAGCGGCGCGTGATCGGTGGCGGCGAGCTGGTAGAAGGCCGTGGGGGTCTGGTTGAGCACCGTCACCCGGTTGCTGGTGAGCACGTCCACGAAGGCGGCCGGGTCGCGCACGGTGAGGTGGTCGACCACAACGACAGACGCGCCGGTGGCGAGCGGTGCCCACATCTCCCACACGGAGAAGTCGAAGGCCGGCGAGTGGAACATCGTCCACACGTCGTCGGCGCGCAGCCCGAATTCGTCGACGGTCGCGGCGAGCAGCGACAGCACGTTGCGGTGCGTGACCTGCACGCCCTTGGGGGCTCCGGTGGAGCCGGAGGTGTAGACGATATAGGCGCCGAGATCCGCGACGAGCGGGAAGTCGAACAGGGCGCCGTCGTCGAGGCGGCCGGCCACCTCCGGGTCGTCGAGTCGCAGCGTCGGCACGCGGACGTCGGTGAAGTCGTTGTCGGTGACGACCAGCGAGGGCTGCGCGTCGTCGAACAGGACCTGCAGTCGCGTGGCGGGATGCGTGACGTCGACGGGCAGGTAGATTCCACCGGCGCGGGAGACGGCGAGGATCGCGACGACCAGCTCGGGGGTGCGCGGCAATGCGACGGCGACGACGTCCTCGGCGGTGACGCCGCGTTCGCGGAGGAGTTTGGCGAGCGCGCCCGAACGCGACCACAGCGCGCCGTAACTGAGGGAGTACCCGTCCCCCACCACGGCGACGGCCGCCGGATCGTCGGCCACGCGCTGCGCGACCAGCTCGGGCAGCGACTCTGCCGAAAGTTGTTGCGCGACGCCGACGGGGGTGAGGTCGGCGTCGCCCAACTCAATACCGCCGACCGACACAGCCGGGTCGGCGGTAACGGCCTCGAGGATACGCACGAACCACGACTGCCACTGCACAATCGTGTGCGAATCCAAAAGTTCGTCCGCGTACGTGAGGACCGTTTCCAAACCGGCGGGTACACCGGTCTCGGAACGGCGTTCGCGGACGGTCAGTTCGAGGTCGACGCGGGCCGTGCCCACCGGGATTTCGCGGATCGTCGTGGAGCTGCCGGGTAGCGTGAACTCGTCGAGCGAGAACGACTCGTACGCCAGGATGACCTGGAACAACGGGTGGTGCGCGTCGGTGCCGGCACCCACCGCGTCGACGATCCGATCGAACGGCACGTCGGCGTGAGCGAAGGCGTCGAGGTCGGCGCGACGGGTATCGGCGAGCAGGTCGGCGAAGGTGCGGCGCGGATGCACCCGCAACCGCAGCGGCACGGTGCCGACGAACATGCCCACCACGTCATCGACCGCGGCGTCGCTGCGTCCGGAGACGGGCGTGCCGATGGTGACGTCGTCAGTGGCGGCGAGCGCCGACAGCAAGATCGCAAAGGCCGCGTGCATCACCATGAACGGCGTGACGTCGTGGGCGCGGGCGAGCTTGTCGATCGCGGCGTGCAGTTCGGCGGGGATCGTGAAACTCGCGCGACCCGCGGCACCGGTCGTCGCCGCGCTGCGGGGACGGTCGGTGGGCAGCGCGAGCAGCGGCGACGCGTCGTCGAGGGTCTGCTTCCAGAAGGCGAGCTGCCGTGCCGCGAGGCTGTCGGGGTCGTTCTCGTCGCCGAGCACGGCCCGGTGCCAGCGCGCGTAGTCGCGGTAGGTGACCGACGGTGCCGGCAGCTCCGGAGTCTCCCCGTCGCGGTGGGCACGGTAAGCGGCGACGGCGTCGCGGCCGAGCGGCAGCAGCGACAAGCCGTCGGCGGCGATGTGGTCGATCACCACGGCGAGCACGTAGCCGGAGTTTGTCCGATACAGCCGGGTGCGGATCGGCGGGTCGACGGTGAGATCGAAACGCGCGCGAGCGAAGTCGGTCAGCTCCGCATCGAGGTCGGTGCCGGCGTCGACGGGCTCGAGGTCGAGCGTCACCGTCGGCAGCACGTGCTGGCGTGGGCCGGACGGGCTGTCGGGGAAGACCGTGCGCAGCGAGTCGTGGCGGGTCAGCACGGTGGCGGCGGCCGCGCGCACGGCGTCGAGGTCGGTGTCGGCGTCGAGATCGAACGCGAAGGCGATGTGGTCGCCGCCGTCGATGCCGTCGGCCACGTCGAACCGGTTGAGCAGCCACATGCGTTGCTGCGCGGGGGCGAGCGGCGCGTCGCTGTCGTCGTCGACGTGCACGAGCGGCAGGTGCTCGCCGATGGGTTCCTCGGCGAGCAGGTTCGCGAGTTCGGCGACGGTGGGGTGCTCGAAGATGTCGCGCACACCCACCCGGCGACCCGCGACTCCCCGCAGGCGCGCGGCGAGCTGGGTTGCGAGCAGTGAATTGCCGCCGACGGCGAAGAAGTCGTCGGATCCGGCCACGCTCGGCAGGTCGAGCAGGTCGGCGACGACACCGGCGACGAGTTCTTCGGTGGCGCTGCGGTATCCGTCGGTGCGAGTCGCGGTGACCACCGGTTCGGGCAAGGCCGCGCGGTCGATCTTGCCGGTGCTGGTGAGCGGGAACGCGTCGAGCGCGGTGACGGTCGCGGGCACCATGTGCCGCGGCAGACGCTCGGCGGCCCACTCGCGGATCTCGTGCGGGTCGAGGCGGCCGTTGCGGCTGTGCACGTAGGTGGCGAGGGTGTCGCCGCGCACCACGGTCACGGCGGTGCCGATGCCCGGGTGGTTCTGCAGGGTCGCGTCGATCTCGCCGAGTTCGATGCGGAAGCCGCGGATCTTGACCTGGTGGTCGCTGCGGCCTATGAATTCGAGGGCGCGGTCGTCGTCGTGTCCCGTCCAACGGACGAGATCGCCTGTGCGGTAGAGGCGCCCGGCGCCGAACGGGTTGGCGACGAACCGGTCGGCGGTGAGCGCGGGAGCGTCGAGATAGCCGCGGGCGACGCCCTGTCCCCCCAGATACAGCTCGCCGGTCACACCCTCGGGCACGGGCCGCAGGCGTTCACTGAGCACCACCGCGGTGACGCCGACGAGGCCGGTGCCGATGGTGAGCCGGTCTCCGGGTGCGAAGGGTTCGCTCGACGTGGCGAGCACCGTCGTCTCGGTGGGGCCGTAGACGTTGAGCAGGGTGCGGCCGGGCGCCCAGCGTTCGGCGGTCCCGACCGGCCACGCTTCGCCGCCGATCGCGATGGTGCGCAGGGCGTCGAGTCCGGTGGGGTCGAGCTGGGTGGGCACCGAGGGCGTCGAGAACCAGTGGGTGATGCCTTCGGCGCGAAGCAGTTCCACGAGTTCGTCGCCACCGAACAGGTCGGCGGGCGCGACCACCAGCGTGCCGCCGGAGGTGAGCGCCAGGACGTATTCGAGCACCGCGCCGTCGAAGGCGGGGGTGGCGAAGTGCAGCACCCGTGCGTCGGTTGCGGTGCCCGAGATGGTGGGCAGGTCGAAGCGTTCGACGAACGACTGCGCGAGAGGGCCGAGTCCGCGATGCGCGACCACCACACCCTTGGGCCGGCCGGTGGATCCCGAGGTGTGGACGACGTAGGCCGTGTTGTCGACGTGCAGCGGCCGCACGCGATCGGCGTTGGTGATCGGGCGGGTGTCGCCCTCGACGGTGAAGGTGATCGGCTCGACCCCGGCGGGCAGCGCGACGTCGCCGTCGACGATCGCGTACCGCGCGCCGGATGCGCCGAGCAGCTGAGCGATGCGTGCGGCGGGCTGGTTGGGGTCGACGGGCACGAAGGCCGCGCCGCTCAGCGCCACGGCCGCGGCGGCGAGCACCGACCGCGTCGACCGCGAGAGCACGACGGCCACACGGTCTTCCGTGCCGATGCCCCGCTCGCGCAGCGTCCACGCGAGCGGGCGGGCCGCCGTGCGGATCTCGACGGCCTGTCCCCCGGGTTCGGTCACGCAGGCCGGCGAGCGGTCGATGATCTCGGCGAAGGTCGCCTCCGGGCCGGGTTCGGCCGGTTCGACGGAGAGAGTGCCGAGGTCGAGGTCGCCGACGGGCAGCGACGGATGCTGCGCGACCTGCTCGAGCACTCCGCTCAGGCGGGTCACCCAGCGGGCGATGGTGTCGTCGTCGAACAGTTTCGTGTCGTAGACGAGGCGGCCGGTGAGCGATCCGTCGCGCAGTTCGCGCAGCGAGATCTCGAGGTCGAATCGTGCCTGCGACGAGGCGATCTCCTGCGGCCGCACGGTGAGGCCGGGCAGTTCGAGATCGGGCACGTCCACGTTGTCGTAGGCGAGCATCACGTGGAAGGGCGAGAAACCGAGGGCGTCGACGACGTAGTCGAACGGCACGGTGGCGTGCGCGAAGGCGTCGAGGTCGGTGTCGCGGGCCTGCGCGAGCAGCGACGTGAACGGCTGCGCCGGGTCGACATTGGTCCGCAGGGTGACGGTGCCGACGAACATGCCGACGAGGGCGTCGAGGTCGGGATGGTCGCGACCTGCCGTTCCGGTGCCGATGGCGATGTCGTGCCCGGAGGTCCAGGCCGCCAGCCACACGGCGACGGCGGCGTGGACGGCCATGAAGGTGGTGGCGTCGTGCGCGGCAGCGACGGACCGCAGGGCCGCGACCTGGTCGGCCGGCACCGCGAAGTCCACGGCCGCAGCGGGACCGAAGCCGCCGTTGCGGGGACGGTCGGTGGGCAGCGGCGCCGCGTCGGCGAGACCGTCGAGTGTGCGTGTCCAGTAGTCGATCTCACGACCGGCGCGGGTGTCGGGTGCCGCCGGATCGCCGAGGCGGTCGAGGTGCCACTGCGCGTAGTGCCGGTAGTGCAGCGGCAGCGGCGTCCACGCGGGCGCTTCCCCGGCTGTGCGGGCGAGGTAGGCGGTGGCGACATCGGCGGTGAGCGGCACGAACGACGCACCGTCGAGCGCGATGTGGTGGGCGACGACGGCGAGCACGTGCTTGTCGTCGGCAAGGCGCAGCAGGCGGATCCGGAACGGGATCTGCGCGGTGAGATCGAACGGCTCGGCCGCCCACTCGGTGATGAGCGCTTCGACGTCGCCGTCGGCGGCTTCGGGCTCGAGGGCGAGACCGGCGACGGCACGGTCGAGCGGCAGCACGTCCTGCACCGGGCCGTCGAGTTCGAGGCGGAACAGCGTGCGGAGGGTTTCGTGCCGGTCGAGGACGTCCACCACCGCGGCCTGCAGCGCCGGCAGGTCGAGGGTGCCGTCGAGGTGCAGCGCGAACGGCAGGTGGTAGGCGGCCGGGTCGCCGTGTGCCCGGGCCAGCAGGAACAGTCGGCGCTGCGCGGGAGCGAGCGGCGACGGTCCGGTGTCGGGGGCGGCGACGGGTCGCGATTCCGATTCCGGTCGCTTCGCCGCGGCGACCGCCAGTCGGGCGACGGTCGGGTGGGCGAACACGTCGCGCAACTGCACGTCGCGGCCCAGTGCGGCACCGAGACGGGCAGCGAGTTGCGCAGCGCCGAGCGAGTGACCGCCGAGCGCGAAGAAGTCGTCGTCGGCTCCGACGTCGTCGATGCCGGTGAGTTCGGCGAACAGCTCCGCGACGATCTTCTCGGTCGGGCCGTTGGGCGGCCGCGATCCGACGGCCACGGCACGCTCCGGTGCGGGCAGCGCGCGCCGGTCGACCTTGCCACCCGGCGTGAGCGGCAGCGCCTCGAGCACGGTGATCGACGACGGACGCAGATAGGTGGGCAGTTCGTCGGCGAGGCGGACGGTGAGATCGGCGGGGTCGACGTCGCCCACGACGTAGGCGGCGATGTGCTCGCCGTGGACGGTGACGGTCGCGGCCTGCACCTCGTCGAAGGAGACGAGCGCGGCTTCGATCTCGCCGAGTTCGATGCGGTAGCCGCGGATCTTCACCTGCTGATCGGCGCGGCCGAGGAACTCGAGGTGGCCGTCGGTGGTCCAGCGGGCGCGGTCGCCCGTGCGGTACATGCGCCCACCGAACGGCGAGGCGACGAAGCGTTCGGCGGTGAGGGCCGGCGCGCCGAGGTAGCCGCGCGCGACGCCCGGTCCCCCGAGATACAGCTCGCCGATCACGCCGGCGGGCACGGGATGCAGGCGGGAATCGAGGACGACGGCGGTCATGCCGTCGATCGGCCGGCCGATGGGCACGCCCGCGCCGGGCTGCAGCGGGTCGCTGAGCGTCGCGAGGATCGTGGTCTCGGTGGGCCCGTAGGCATTGAGCATGGTGCGGCCGGTGGACCAGCGATCGGCCACGGCCTGCGGCAGTGCTTCGCCACCGGCGTCGAGAACCTGCAGGTCGGGCAGGCCGTCGTCGGGGGTGACGGCGAGGATCGCCGGTGCGGTGATCGCGTGGGTGACGCCTTCGCTGCGCAGCAGAGTGGCCAGCGCCGGTCCGCCGACGGCGTCGGGCGGGCAGATCACCAGAGTCGCGCCGGCGTCGAAGGCGAGGAGCAGTTCCTGCAGCGATGCGTCGAAGGACGGCGACGCGAGGTGCAGCACCCGCGACGTCTCGTCGGCGCGGTAGCGATCGCGCAGCGTCGACACGAGCGCCGACACACCGCGATGGCCCACTGCGACGGCCTTCGGGGTGCCGGTGGAACCGGAGGTGTGAATGACCCACGCCGTGTTGTCGACGTGCAGCGGCCGCAGGCGATGCTCGGCAGCGAAGGTCTCGCCGGATCCGTCGGCTCGCGGCGCGAGGCGGGCGACGTGCTCGGGCAGCACCGGATGGTCGTGGGCGACGGCGATCCGCACGTCGCGCAGCACCTGCTCGAGGCGACGGGCGGGAAGTTCGGGGTCGAGCGGGGTGTAGGCGGCACCGGTCTTGGCGACGGCCCATAGGGCGACCACCGAATCGATCGAGCGAGGCAGCAGCACCGCGACGCGCTCTTCGGGGCCAGCACCCGCGGCGACCAGCGCATGAGCAAGCGCGTCGGAACGGGCGTCGAGTTCGCGGTAGGTGATGCTGTCGTGTCCGTCCACGACGGCGACCGTGTCGCTCGCGGCGTGGCGGGTGAGGACGTCGGGCAGCAGTTCCGGTTCGGGCGCGGTGCGTCCGCGGGCGGGAGCCAGGCCGTCGAGTTCGGCTGGCTCGGCGAGGGCGAGATCGCCCACCGCGACGCCTGCGTTCTGCACGAACTCCTTCAGGAATCCGAGGAAACGGCTGTGCAGCGACGAGAGGTGTTCGCCGCTGTAGAGATTGGGGTTGGCCTCGAAGTCGACGCGCATCGTGCGGCCGGCGATGCCCGGGTAGACGTTGACCGACAGGTCGTCGACCGGTCCGGTGGACTGCACGTGGTAGTCGCCGATCACGTCGCCGAACGCGATCTGCGGGTGGAACATCATCAGGTTGACGACGGGACCGAACGCATTGCGGGTCTCGCTGTGCTCGCGGCCCATCTCGCGCAGGTCGGCCAGCATGTCCTCGTAGCGATAGCGCTGATGACGCAGGGCTCCGGTGAGTTCGACCTGCACGTCGCGGATCAGATCGGTGGCCGGCGCCGCCTGATCGACGCGGACCCGCAGCGGAACAACATTGGAGATGGCTCCGGCGGAGCGACGCAACGGCGCGGTGGTGCGGGCCGAGACCGGAAGCGTGAGCACGACGTCGTCGGTGCCGCATGCGCGGGACAGAAATGCGGCGAAGGCTGCGACGACGACCGGGACGTCGGTCGAATTCGCGTCGTGGGCCAGAGCCGTCACGGCGTCGGCAACCTCGGACAACAACTCGGTACCGGCCTGGCGCGCCGGCACCTTCGGCGGAGCGACGCCCTCGACGAGCGAAATCGGTTCGGGCAGGTCGGAAAGCCGCTCGAGCCAGTGGGCACGATCGGCGGTCTGACGTTTCGACCCCGTATATGCAGCCTCGAACTCGACGATCTTTTCGACGGGCATAGAGGTGACGGGCGGTGTCTCCTCCCCCGCAATCCACGCCGAGTAGAGCTCGGCCGAGCGGTTGAGCATGATCATCGCGCCGTGCCCGTCCAGAGCTATGTGGTGGACGTAGCTGGACAGGAAATACCGGCCGTCGGCGACATGGAGCAGCGCCGTCGCGATCAATCGGTCGCGCAGCGGATCGATGGGGCGCGAGAACCGCTCGCTCATCCACCGGTGGGCCGCAGTCTCGGGGTCGTCGCACGAACGGAAATCCATGTACTGGACGTCGTCGTCGAACTCGACATCGACGACCTGCTCTGGAAGCCCTTCCTTTTCGACGAGGAAAAGGAAGCCGGACTCCACGTCGCGTGCACCCTGCACACATGCCTTACGAACGAGGTCGTGATCGAGCTCGCCTCGAAGTTCTACGTACTGGGCGATCGTGAAGGGCACATCAGGATGGAGTGCTTGCGCGTACCAGAGACCCCGCTGACTAGGGGACAGCGGAAGTAGATGCACCACGCTCCCCTCGCCCTCGCCCGACACAATTCAGGACAGGGGACGTGCAGAATCCTCCCCTATCGTGCGATCGTGGACGGAGCCTCCCAACTCCACTGTCACGATCACCGTGCAGAAGTTTACTTACAGTCACGGTTACCCACCACTTGAACGGTCGGCCAGATCAGAATCGGGTTATCGTCTCGAGCGGAAACCACGAAGGGGGCACAAGCGGCGTGAACGATGTTACCGGTGAGTCAGATTCGCCCGAACGGCGTCGACGCAAGGTGCGGAGACGTCTGTCCGATGAGGAGATCGCAGCTCAGCGCACGAAGCGCCGTCGCGTGCAGATCGGCTGCGGCGTAGGCGCACTCGTTGTCGTCGGATTCATCGGCTGGCTGGGTTACGAAGGCCTGCAGGCGAAATCGAATCTGGAAAAGGCGCAGAACTTCGCGACGCAGGCGAAAGACGCTCTGCTCGCAGGCGATACCGACCAGGCTCGCATTGCCGCCGGCGACGCCGATCGTTACGCCCAGGACGCCCAGAGTTCGGTCGACTCGGTGCCGTGGCGCATAGCTGGCGCCGTCCCATTGTTGGGGAGCCCGTTCGATTCCACTCGCCAGATGACCACCATTGTGAGCGGTCTCACAGAGCAGGTCCTCCTTCCGGCGGTCGACGCAGGCAGTGCAGTCTCTCCCGATCAGTTGATTTTGGACGGCGCACGCATCAATCTTGCCGCCCTCCGGGACGCCGCACCCGTCCTCGAGACGACTTCCGCGGCCATCAGCAATCTCGACGAGCAGGCTCAGAATGTGGACAGCACGTGGTTCGGCGTGATCAACGATGCACGAGTCGACTTGCAGGAGCAGGTGTCCGAGTTGTCCGGTCTGCTGAACAACACGTCGCTCGCGGCGCAGATCGCGCCGGCAATGCTGGGCGCAGACGGTCCGCGTAGTTACTTCGTCGGTTTCCAGACGAACGCGGAGGCACGCGGTACGGGTGGACTGCTCGGCGGCTTCACTGTGATCCGAGCAAATGACGGAGCGGTCTCCGTCGACGACGTAACGAGCAACCGGGAATTCCGGTTCGACTACGACCCGATCGACCTCGGCCCCGATTTCCAGCGTGCCTACGGGCACAGCCGCCCCACGCAGGACTTCCGCAACAGCAATGTGAGTCCGCACTTCCCGTACGCAGGCCAGATCTGGCAGTCGATGTGGCAGCAGGAAACAGGCCAGCGCGTGGACGGAGCGATCGCGACTGACCCCGTCGCATTGAGCTATGTCCTGGAGGTGGTCGGTGACGTCACGCTCCCGGGCGGAGAGAAGATCACCGCGGAGAACGTGGTGGAGTTGACCGAGTCCACCGCTTACTCGCGTTTCGGCGACGACCAGACGGCGCGTAAGGCATATCTGGAAACGGTTGCGCAGACCGTGGTGAAGAAGCTGACCGGCAGCATTTCCAAGCCTCGGGCATTGCTCGAGGCGCTGGGGCGCGCCGCGAGTGAGGGCCGACTTGCCGTATGGAGCTCCGTCCCTGAAGAGCAGGACGTTCTGGCCACGACACCGCTCGGCCACGTGGTTCCCGATGACCCCGCTCCATATGCGCACGTGGTGATCAACAACCTCGGCGGGAACAAGTTGGATTATTACTTGGAGCGCGAAATCGAGTACACAGCGGGATCGTGTGACGGAGACACACGTCAATCGAAGGTAACTGTACGACTGACCAACGGCCTTCCTCCGGGCGATTACACCGACTACGTCGCCGGCATGTTCGATAACCCGGTAGGCGCTCCTATAGGTACAAATCTCACCGACGTCGGGCTCCTTGCGACCCAGGGCGCCAAGTTGAAGAAGGTGACCGTCAACGGCAACACCACATTCGGCTACACCGGAATGGAGCGTGGCCACCCTCTGTTCAACATCCAGGCTCCGGTACCGCAAGGCGAAACCGTTGAGATAGTTTACGAGTTGACGGAGCCCACAGCAATCGGAGAGCCACGCGTCCCGATTCAACCTCTCGTGGACAGCCCCCGCGTAGACATCACCGTACCGGACTGCGCAAAAAAGTGAGAAGGACGAAGCCCCCGCAACGCCAGCCCGGAAACTGAAAGCGATTGCCCCCACTCAAGCCTGCTCAGCCCCATCACCAACAGCTTTGTCACACTAGTCCAACCGTAAGGCGGTCACTGTGCACGATCTTGGTCGACGATCATGGCCAAGCTGACGAATCGGAGACAGCACGCAATTCGGAACAAGTCGCGGCCGCATGAGACTGGGCGCCAAGGTTGCAAATGACCTCGGCACCCACTCTCACCAAAGATGAACCGTGCACGCCGAATGTCCGGCGACGCTTTCAGATCCCTCGAAGGTACCGAACAGAGAACCGAATACTGAGGCTAAGCCACCGGAGCGCGATTGAACGCGATGCGACAGACCACAGATATGCTGTCCTACCAAGAGTGGTCTATCACTCGATGCCGCTCACTGGAAGGCCAACTCTGCCCGGTTCACCAAACGCGCGATGTCCAGTTCATGAATCCTCCTGACGTCCCCATCGGAACGGCTGAGCTCGCCGAGCGCATCCAAGATCTTCTTGCCACAGCCTGCTTCGGGCTCTATGACGAGATGAGGAGCCCTCAGCACTTCGTAAAGGCCTTCGACCTTACCTTGCGTCGACATTGTAATAGGATACGTACCAGAGAGAATTCCTAGTACAGCGAGATGCATCCGGCCGGTAATAATCACTGATGCACGTCCCGCGAGTGACATAACCTCGTCCGGGCTCAGCAGCTCCAGCATCCGAAAAACCTGATCCTTCGCTACTGGGTCAACACAAATCTTGCCTAGTTGCTCGATATCATCATTTCCTGGTCGGGACACGTGCGGTAGGAGAACCACACTCCATCCCTTTTGAAGCAGATTCTCCACTACATACTCGTACTCAATGACTTGATCGAACGATGAGGAAATCAGGCCGCTCGCATTAACAATGGCGATCCGGCGCCCTTGCGCCATCTGTGCATCACACCACTTCGCGAGACGAGGATCCTCAACATGTCGGCCCGCGCGAGAAAAGACAATATCCGCGCAGAGAGTAGCGAGATGAACCCCAGACCCGCGAATACGGCGTAGCGAAATCGGATCTCTGACGGACAGCAGGGCCCTTCGCTGCGCGAATTTTGCGGCTACAATACTTGATCGAGTAGCGCGATCGTTCCAACTGAACCCAAGCACTCGAGTTTCCGCACCTGCAATCGAAGCTAGCCAGGCAGCCGAAAACCGTGACACAGACGCTAATGGATTATACGCGCCGTCCATGGTGTCCGCACCAATAATCCATACTCGCTTACTCCGATGCGCAAGACGGACAAGCGTGCGGACACCCTGAAACCTTTTCGGGCCCATCGAGTACAGCAGAGCTCTACTCGCAACTACATCTACTCGTTCCTGGAATCGAGCAGGAATTTTCAATGCTTCAGCACCACCTGCGAGGATCGAAATCTTCCCGTCACCAGCTTGATCGAGGCACGCTTCCAAGAGCGCTTGATCACCGATATTCCCAGCGCCAGGCGCAGCAACTATAGTTACATCGAATTCACGTGGAGAGCGGCGCATACGAGCAATCTCAACAGCAGCAACCAGGGTATCGATGGCAATTATTATCACCCCAAAGGCGCCCGTCCCAATGACGGACTTCCCAAGCGATTTCACCATTGATGAAAATTTCACACAGTCTCCTCGGATCTAGAATCACTTCTACTCTTCAACGACGAGGACATCAGAACCCATGACCCCACAGCACGAGTGGCGGTTCCACCAGCTAGTCCGATTTGGGAACCAATCGCCCCACCCCACGCAGCGCCCACCGCCACCGCGATGAGCGTTACGGGCGCCGCGAAGATCTTAATCAGCATTGATGCCCGCACCATGCCTATTGCACGAAGTACTAATCCAGGGCCCACACTTACGGCAGCGACACTTAGCGCGATGGCAGTGAACGGAAGAACCGCCAAACCTCCCTCTGCCGCCTCCCCCATAAGCGCTACCGAAATATCGGACGGCAATATCTGATAAACAACGATACAGAGTACTGCGACTAATACGACACAAGCGCCGTACAACGCCGGCAGCCGGCGAGACGCACGTGCATTACCAGACGCCACCAATCGAGTCGCTTCCGGAATCAAGGCAAAATTCATACCCATCGTAAAAATCGACAAGGGCATTAGCAGCATTTGGGCGGCACGCAGCCATCCAGATGCGTCAAGGCCGGACACCGCAGAAACGACAAACGTTGCCGCAGGGGTTAGGCCGCCCGCGACAAAGTAATCAATGGAATATACAGGACCCACACCTTTAACGGAATGGAGCCATCTTGCCGCCAGTCGGGCATCGAGACGGGGACGGAGAATCAAGAATCCGCACAGGACGCTTGCCGCTGCGCCCAAGCCCCACGCTGATACAAACTGCGACAAACTAGTGGGCGCGATTGCGAGAATCACCGGCACCTCAACAAGGAGCCATAGCGCTTCAACACCAAACGCCTGTGCGGCCCTACCCGAGTCCACTAGAGCAAAACGAACCGAATCCTGCACTACCGCGAAGAATATAGCGACGCCGAAAGCAATAGCTAACCGCATGTCATTAACAAATAGGACTACAGTAAGGGAAGAAAAGAGCCCGACTAGCACACTCACAAGAACCGTCGAGAACACCGAAGCAGAGTGCCTGTCCGACTCATTGAATTGGCGTGTGTCGGCCTCTTTGAAGATCATCGGCTCGCTCGTCCACGCCCGGACGACACCGATCGCAACTCCGTTAACAGCCATCAAGAGTGCAAAGACACCGAGTTGCGCAACATCCAAGGCGCGAGCAACAAGAACGGTCAGGACGAAATTCGACGCATTGGACGTCACCTGCGCCGCGGCCGACCATCCAAGTCGTCTTGCTGCATGGACAGACTTTTCTATGACACCCAAGTCAGTCTCCGGCTTTGCCGACAACAGCGGTTCCCAGATCGGGCCCCTCGGGGAGCTCCAATGCACCGTGTTCGCCAACCAGGTGTCGCGATCCCAGAATAATTCCCACCAGAATCACGAGTAGTTCCGAGGACCCAGCGTCGTTCAGGTACGGATGGATAAACATGAGGACCAGTAGCCCGCTCATGAAACACAAAACCGATTCAACCACTGCAGCGGTCACAGGATCGACAGGATGAAATTTACGCGTCCGTCGAACGAGACTCCCAATCAAAAGGAAGACGAAAACCAAGAAAGAAACGATACCGATGATTCCGGTAGTGACCAGTACGAGGATGTACATGGACTCAGCGTATTGAAACACACGGTCTGACGCACGAATAGGCCCATGTCCAGTCAACGGGTTATCTGCGACCAACGGAATGAAGTCTCGCTTCCAAAGAGCGAGGCGAAATGCAACAGTTTGAGGAAGAAACCCATATTCATTTGTAACTTGCGACTGCCTGTTGACTCGCTCGGACAAAATACCCGAGACAAAGCTCGTTTGCGAAACTACGAGCACAAGAATAGCGCCGAGAAGTGCTACAATCCGCTTCCCCTTTCGCAGCAGGAAGTACGCGGCACCACCGAGCCCTAACAGGGCCATACCGAAAGTAAAAGACGATATTAGGCCGACTCCTATTAGCGCCATGCACACTGGAAGCACAAACGCTCTTTCGTAGAGACGCACGCCATGTGCAAGAAGTGCAATCGCCACAATAAGCGTAAGCGCCATATAGCCCGCATACGCATGCCACGAATGGAAGATGCCGATACCGCGAGGTACCTTCCAGTTCGGCATGTTCACAATAGTTTGGTTTCCGGTTAGAACCGATGCGAGAGTTCGAGAGCCAGCTACGCCGGCAATTTGAAGAAAAGCGAGACCGCCCATTATTGCTGCAAACACGATGAGGTATCGACATACCTTGAGCAAGAATCCAACACACGCAGCGCCAGCAGCATATGACGCTGTAAAGGTGAGGAGAAGAACAATCGGACCAAGCCCGTAAGTGATGAAGTCTTTGGGTCCGAGGTCGGATGAGTTGAACCAATGGGATGCTACGACGACTGCAGTAACTACGGAATATGCAAGAAGACCCCAGAAGACGGCCCCCCCGACCCTGAAATGACGGTGCAAGTTAATTAGAAGAAGCGCAAGAACTGCGATCGCCAATACCTCGGAAAGCCGTAGCCCGGGCACGAGGAGCCCCCGCTTCGTACCTGACACCGTGGGTATCAGCGCTAAGCAGAACGCAAGCAGCCCGGGGTGGCGGATCTGCGAGGCGGCGCCCGCAATATGAGCTTTCAAATCCGGGCCTCGACGGACCCTACCGGCGGTCGTCATGCTGAGCCTGGCGTTGTGGTCTGGACCTGACCATTGCCTAATAGGACCCGGTCAAAGTTCCGCAACGGAGACGCCGTAACTACGGCATCGCCCGACGGATAGCCGATTGCGATCATCATGATCACCACCTCTTCATCCGGCAATCCGATCAGGTTCCTCAATCTCAAGTCTTGACTTTTTACCGTGCTCCAGTTCAAAGGGCAACTGCCTATACCCGCACCGTGTAAGGCGTAAATCAGCGACATGGCGAACATTCCACCATCGATGTACCCCTGGTTACGCTCACCTGGCGTTAAGAACGCGGATAGATCTGAGGTCACAACAAGAACGTGACTCGCTGTATGACCGAATCCGCGGTTTCCGTTCTGGGTCTGCAAAACCTTATTCGCAAACTCCCCTCGCGCGAAGATGCGTACCCGAGCGGCCTGCCTATTGCAAACACTCGGCGTAGTTTGTGCATCCACGATCGCGCTCTCGATTATGTCGACCTCGACGCTACGTTCGGAGAAGTTTCGAACACTGCTGCGAGAACGTGCGAACTTCGAGAAATTCCATCCATCGATCTCCTTACTGGACGGCGACAATGGTTCGGTGCCGCCCGCGCTGTTTTCGAGAATCGGTGTCGAGTTCGCCAATTCCTCGAATACAGGCTCGATAGCCGACCACCACTCGTTCGGAGACGATTGAAATTTGCGCTTGTATTCGCTTAGCGCTCCCAGAGCTCCGACCAGGATTGCCTTATCGTGACCATCGGACGCAGCATAACGTGCGCAGTTGGCGAGCAACCTTTCAACCGTTTCGCGACCAAACCACGGACGCGGTTCCGGCAGTGTCAAACCCTTCTCGACGCGATGGAAGTCCATAACAATATGTGACTCCAGCACTTCGAGTGTGCTTGAATTGACAATGCCTGAGAACCGCATAAACCTCCGGGCGTCATATACATATGACCCCACGAGCTGTGTGATCGACCTCGCTTGCCGTATCATTCTAACCTTTTTTGCGTGCCGTCTAACTTTTAAAACAAGGCTCATCATCGCCCTCCAAGAGCTAACATAAATCGCATACGAAAACGATCCCGCATCAGGATCCTAAAAATTCACGGATCATCTTTATTTCATGCTGCTGTTCGGACATCCGACGTGGCAATACCTCATTGGCTGCGTCAATAAATCTCTGAGGATCGTCTGATATTTCCATCACTGCGCGCACAATCGATTCCGGCGCACTTGGGTCAACGTATGCAGCTGCGCACTCCAAGAAATCTCGGAGAACCGGAAAATGCGCCGTCACCTGAGGTTTACCTTCCATCAGTGCTTCGTAGCCTGCTCGCTGCATCGTATGGTCACGATCCGTCACCGCCACTACAGCCAGACAGTCGCGCACCAATCGATTGTATTCCTCTGCGGACACAAATCCCGGAAAGCTCACATTTTCGGGTGCAGACTGCCGAACCCAAGCTGGAGCGTTTCCAGTGAAAACGAAATTCAGGTCAGGCATACGGCGGGTAGCCTCGATTAGCGCATCTAGAGGTTCATCATTTGCGTAGCTCAGAGGGCACAGGATGTATGCTCCGGCGCCACGCTCCACACTTCCGACACGGCGGTCAACTAATATATCGTGCAGGACAAATGCTTTTGCTCCTGCCCTTCGGCACTGAACAGCAAGGGGTTCATTGGTCACGATTGCGGAATTTTTCCGCAGCATCCACAGTCCAATACGGGAGAACCACGACCATTTAGGATCCGAAAAGAAGCCCGTATGCAAGTCAGCGATCAACTTGCTGCCTCGCGGCTTTGATAACGCCGCTACGACTAGCAACGGAGCGGGCGGAAGCATCACGATAACCGAATTGGGACGACGATCGCGAATGACACTTCGAGTGAATCGTGCTGCAGCCAGGTACTTGAACACGTGACGCTTCTTTGCAATCGCGTCTGGCAAGAATACTGCTTCGACGCCGAGTTCCTCTGCCAGACCAGCGCTTCGGCCGTGAAAATCGATCCAACTCACTATCATCGTGCTGCCTCCGGGAGGAGAATCCGGCGAGTGCTTGCCTCGAGAAGATGCTCTGACTTCAGATCGAGTGGATCGACAGCAATCGCGATCTCGTTGTCCGCCACCAGACGAGCGATCTGCAACTGATGGTCGTCGACATGCTCGTTTCGCTTCTTCCTTCTAGGAAGAACTACCGGATACTTACCCATTCCAAGGATGTTCAAGATCGAGCCGACACCGCTATGTGTAATTACGACATCGCTTTCCTGAACAAAGCTCCCGAACTGCTCGCTCTCGACGGTTTCGAAGACTTGGCCAGGTAGATCGGTACGAGTCGTACAGCCAACCTGCCAGACAGTGTTCTCATCAGCCAAGCCTGTCTTGAGGACTGCATCAATCGCAGAGTCAAACCTGAAAGGCTTGATGGTCCCTAGCGTCACGAAGAGCCTCGGCTTGTCAACAGAAGTATCACTGCTAACCGCCGTGAAGGCGCTCATCACACTGTCGCGGTGACTCCAGCGCCCAGTAGCCCATTCCTTATGCTGAGCCTCCAACTTTGTGAATCTGAGCGCATGTAGGATACGCCCGGACAACGACGGTCCGTCAGTCCTCGAGACACTCTCGATGTAGCGTGTCGGCACGCCGGCCAATCGAGCGGCTGGCAGCGCTGCAAGGGCAAGGGCAGCCCCTGTGCTGATCGCCTCGTCGTATTTGATGCTCGTAGACCGCAAGTAGGATGTCAGGGTACGGAATGCACTGAATGTGCCCACGTAGTCCCGCGGCGCGATGTACGGAACATGGAGCGCGTTCTTTCCAGCAAGCAACGACCTGCTCTGCGGTGAATCGAATGTAATCCAGAGTGAGTCGTCGGTCGCGCCGAGAGTCGGCGCTAGTCGAACCAACTGTTCAAGGTGTCCTCCAGTAGAGGCTGCCAAGATCAAGCGCCTGCTACTTTCTGCGATTTCCATGGTTCGTTCCGCCCCTTATTCGGAGAATGTTGCTTATAGCCGATAAAGTCGTCGATCCCTGCCGGGATTCACACTCCTGTCAAGGCCTGCCCAGTGCGCGGTACTCCCATCCGGCAGCCCTCCATTTGCTGGCATCAAGGCAATTTCGTCCGTCGATCAGCTTCTTCCGGCGAACGAGATCTTCGATGCTCGTCGGCGCAAGCTCACGGAACTCTTGCCATTCCGTCAGCACAAGGACCACGTCGGCGCCACTGCATGCTTCTTTGATGTCAGTTGCGTAGCTAAGCGTGGGGAATATTGTCCTCGAATTCTCCATCGCTTTTGGATCGAAGACCGTCACTGATGCGCCTTGCAGCTGGATCTGGCCTGCAATGTTCAGGGCGGGCGAATCTCGCACGTCATCGGAGTCAGGTTTGAAAGCAGCACCTAGCACCGCAACTCGGGACCCGATCAACGAACCATCGACTGCTTCACGGGCGAGCTCGACCATACGTGCTCGACGCCTCATATTAATATTGTCAACTTCGCGCAGGAATGTCAGCGCTTCATCCGCACCGATCTCCCCTGCGCGGGCCATGAAAGCACGAATGTCCTTAGGCAAACACCCTCCGCCAAAACCGATACCCGCGTTAAGGAAGCGTCGCCCGATGCGGACGTCGTGGCCAATCGCGTCTGCGAGGAATGCTACGTCGGCTCCTGCGGCCTCGCACACTTCGGACATCGCGTTGATGAACGAAATTTTTGTCGCCAAGAATGCGTTCGCTGCCGTCTTGACAAGTTCCGCTGTCGCTAGATCAGTGACGAGGAACGGAATGTCCTCTTCGATAAGTTGTGCGTAGACTTCTCTAGCGACCCGTTCCGCCAGTCCACGGCTGTTCCGTGAGACCCCTAGAACCATACGATCTGGATGCAGAGTGTCTTGCACAGCGAATCCTTCGCGGAGAAACTCTGGGTTCCAGGCCAGCTCGACTTCTTCACTAGCGGGCGAAAGTGTCCGTACACGTTCCGCGAGGCCTTCGGCCGTCCCTACCGGAACCGTCGACTTTCCGAAAATGACGGACGGACCGGTCAGTAAAGGTGCCAGCCGATCAATTACTGCATTAACATACGTCAGGTCAGCGGCGAACTCCCCCTTGCGTTGAGGCGTGCCGACACCGATGAAGTGCACATCTGCGAACGCTGCGGCTTCCTCGTACGATGAAGTGAAGCGCAGTCTTCCGCTCTGAATATTTCGTTGCAAGACCTCTTCAAGGCCCGGTTCATAAAAAGGAACTTCGCCGGCTTCCAGCTTCGCGAGCTTCGCCGGGTCAATGTCCACTCCTACAACTTCGTGACCCAGTTCGGCCATGCAGGCCGCGTGTGTGGCTCCAAGGTAGCCAGTACCGAATACTGCGATTCTACGACTCATGTCATTACTCCCATATCTAGCTACTAGGTTGGCGGATTGGTTCCGACGGCAGAGGCTTTTCGACGACCATGCAATCGTCGCACGGATTCACTTTGTGCCGAGGAATCGGCGCCACGACGCGAAATGTCCCGGATGAGGAACCAAAACCAACTGGGACGCGAACGCGCACCACCGACTGAAGCTGGAGATTATTAAGGTTCTGACCGTTCACGACGACACCGACCCTTTGACCAAATCCGGAGGCTCATATAGTTTGGGTACTCGATGAGTGATGCGATAAAAAATAAGGCAAGTCGCAACAACGAACATCGTCGAAAGAACAGATCATCAGTATCTCGGTCATTCAGTAGGCGCCGTCGCTGGCGAGCACCGCCTTGACGGTCTTACCGATGATCAACACATCCGAGACCATCGACCAGTTCTCCACATACGACAGATCCAACCGCACCGACTCGTCCCACGACAGATCCGAGCGGCCACTGACCTGCCACAGACCCGTCACACCCGGACGCACCAACAACCGGCGCTGGACCCGACCGTCGTAGGCCTCCACCTCACGCCGCAACGGCGGACGCGGACCCACCACACTCATCTCCCCCCGCACAACATTGAGGAACTGCGGCAACTCGTCGATACTGAACCGCCGCATCACCTTCCCCACACGAGTAACCCGCGGATCGTCCTTCATCTTGAACAACGGACCCGCACCCTCGTTCTGCGCCAACAAGGTGTCGACCAACCTGTCCGCGTCGGTGACCATCGACCGGAACTTCACCATCCCGAACGGCTCACCATCGAGACCGATCCGCTCGGCCCGGTAGAAGACCGGACCCCGATCCTCGAGCTTGATCAACAACGCAACCACCGCGAACACCGGCGCCAACACCACCAACGCCAGGCCCGCGAAGGCGAGATCGAAAATCCGCTTCCCCGACCGCTTCGCCCCGTGATAACTCGGCTTCTCCACATGGATCAGCGGCAGTCCGGCCACCGGACGCATCTCGATCCGCGGACCCGCCACATCGACCACCCCCGTCGCGACCACCAGATCCGTCTCGAGCGGTTCGAGCTGCCAGACCAGATCGTGCAGACCCTCGCTGCCCAGAGTCTCCGTCGCGGTGACCACCACCGTGTCGGCACGCGACAACTTCAATGCGTCGACCACCGAATGCTCGTCGCCGTAGATGGTGATCTCCCGGCCGTCGACATCGATCACCTCACCCGGCGCCCCCGAATAACGCGGCACACACACCCCGACCACGCGGTAACCCTCCCCGTCCTTACGGGAGAAGGTGCGCGTCATATGCCGCACCGCCCGCGCACCACCGACCACCAGCACCGACGTCTGGAACTCACCCCGAGCCCGCTTGCGCGCGATCACCTTCCGCCACAACCACCGCGTAAGCAACAAACCGACAAGACCCACCGGCAGGGCAGTGGCCAAATATCCACGTGCCAGTTCCAGGCGGAATACGAGTGCGATGATCGCGATGAACCCGAATAGTCGAGCGGTACTCGATACGACACGTTGATATTCGCTATGACCTGCGCCGATAACACGCCGTGAGCGCGTGCGGAACAAGGCGAGAGTGATCAGCCAGAGACCGGCAAGCCCCACCGAGATCAACGCGTAACTGAGTTCGGAGACCGGCTCCGTTGTAAATAGGTCGCCCTGCCCGAACCGGACGGTGTGTGCCACAACGACGGCCAGCACAACCACAATCACGTCGGACCAGATCAATCGGCTGATGTAGGACTGCTGCCAGTTTCTACGGTTCGCCGAACCCGACGGTTGACGCTGTCCACGAATGGAATTGGCGTAGTCCCCCACGAGGGCATCGGGTACGCCGTGACTCGCCTCCCCGACGGCGGTCATAGCCCAACCACCCACATCGTTGTCTCCTCCCCGAGACACCTACTGCTCGCACGAACAAGCAACGCCGGACCCGATCCGCGTACCCTCCCCGGTCGCGTGACCTGCCCGTTGCGTGCCCAGCCGGGCGCAGTTCTTCCAGTTGTACGCGTGTCGCTCCTATGCGAAAACGCTCGTTGAGACTGTAACGTTACTTACGAGATCTGGCAGCTTGAACGGTCGTCCAGATCGAACCTTCTTTTTGTATGTGCCGCGCAGTTACGGTTGGCGACGCGATCCGCGTTTACAAGCCCCGTCAAAGGCAATCTTCCCTGCTATCTTGCACTTTCAGTGCATTCTTCGATTCGCGAACCCGCAGGGCGGCCCCTAGACTGCGCTTACCGACCCCTCAGGTGATGCGGGATTGACGGTCGGAAACTTGAAGGTGAGATCTATATCACCATTGTTCAACGTTTTGACCGTGCATTCGCGGGTATTCCGGCGCGGTCATGCGCTCGACAGGGGAGGCGAGGGTAGAACCATGCAAGAAGTAGGAATGCGCATAGCTTTCCGCACAGCAGTGGTACCGGCGGCAGGGATGGGCACCAGATTCCTGCCGGCCACAAAGACTGTGCCGAAGGAGCTGTTGCCGGTGGTCGACACCCCGGGCATCGAACTCGTCGCGACGGAAGCCGCCCAGTCGGGAGCTCAACGACTTCTCATCGTGACGGCTCCCGGAAAGGATGGAGTTGTCGCGCATTTCGTCGACGACTTCGACCTCGAGAAGCACCTCGAGGCCAAGGGCAAGCTCGAGCTGCTCGAGAAGGTACGCCGCGCACCGAATCTGCTCACGGTCGCATCGGTTGTTCAGGAGAAGCCGCTCGGTCTAGGTCACGCTGTCGGCTGCGCCGAAGCCGCTCTGGAGCCTGACGAAGATGCGATCGCCGTTCTTCTCCCGGACGACCTCGTGCAACCGAGCGGCATCCTGGAAACGATGGCTCGTGTCCGCGCCAAGCGGGGAGGAAGCGTACTGTGCGCCATCGACGTTCCGAAGAGTCAGGTGAGCTCGTACGGCGTATTCGAGGTCGAGGAAGTACCCGACGTCGCGAATCCGGATGTTCTGCGAGTTCGCGGCATGGTGGAGAAGCCCGCTCTTGCCGACGCTCCTTCCACGCTTGCTGCCGCCGGTCGTTACCTCCTCGATCGTGAGATCTTCGACGCCCTTCGCCGGATCAAGCCGGGTGCCGGCGGAGAACTTCAATTGACGGACGCGATTGCGCTGTTGATCGAAGAAGGTCACCCGGTCCACGTCGTCGTGCACCGCGGGACCCGCCATGACCTTGGCAACCCTGGTGGATATCTCCGTGCAGCCGTCGACGCGGCACTCGACAGTGACGAATACGGCGACGGACTCCGCAAGTGGCTCCACGAGCGGCTTGATCTTGGCGCCTCTAACGCCGACTGAGCGAAGTGCGATCGAATCACATTGATGGGACTTAGGTCCTTGCTTCGATGTGCCGTATGGCACCGATTCTGGTTAAATTCTCAAGTGTGTTGCCTCCCTGCAACATGCCCCTTCCCCTCCCCGGGAATTGGCAGCACCTGAGCCCCGCTGGCTCCTCCCCCTGCCAGCGGGGCTCGCGCTACTTGGGAGACCCCTACAGGCGTTGACGCTCCTCCGCGTGGGTGCCAAGATGATCAACCACGCGCTCGAATGCGTGTGCGAAAACTGAAAACAGATGGCCCGCCGCGACTGGCATCGCGACGGGCCGGATGTCCGACTAAACAGGAGTCGAACATGCGTCAGCATACCTATGCGCAGGTGACATCGTGAGCATCGAAGCGATCATCTGGGCGCTCGAACGCGCCGAAATTCCGTCCCCGACTCCGCCCGGGATGCCCTCGGCACCAGCGCTGACGGTGGTCCTGCTCGGCTTGGCCAATCACGCGTCCCGTCACGGCGCGGACGCATATCCATCCGTGCGGACACTCGCCGGGTACGCCCGCATCAGCGAACGCCAAGTACAGCGTTGCTTGAAGGCGCTCGCAACCCTCGGCCTCATTTCCCGGGGTGATCAAGAGCGGATCGCGGCGACGATCCCTCGCGAAGACCGCCGACCCGTCCTCTACAACCTGTCGATGAAGCGGGGTGACACGTCGTCACCCCGCAGCTCCGAACGAGGTGACAAGACGAAGCGTCACGGGGTGACAGGAACGACCGAGCGGGGTGACACCCCGGTCACCCGAACCGTCCTTGAACCAAAAGATGAACCTGCTGCACTCCCCCACGCGTCGAAGCGCACCGGCGCTGTCGAACCCGAAGCGCAACAGCCCTCTTCCCTCGATCAACTGGCCACGGCGTGCCGCCGGGCCGGCCTCACTGCCCGGTTCGGTTCTTTGTCGGCCGCGAAACGCGCACTCGTCGAACAATCCATCGACACCCATGGAGTGGAGGCTCTTGTCCGTGCCGCGCTCGAACGTCATCGACCATGGGATCCGGCTCGTTCCGCGGCGGCGTGGATCCCGGTCTGGCAGTCACTGCAACCACCCCGACCGAAACTCCCACCGCGGTGCGGTGGGTGCGATGAGTACGGCTGGCTACCCGACGACGAGCTCGGGCGCGCGGTACGGTGCCCGTGCCGTCAGGTGACGTCGCACAGGATTACCGCTCCGTTCCAAGAAGCGATGCCGTTGGCTGCGTGAACGCACTCGCCGCCGTCGACAACGCGCTGCCTCCCTATTCGACGTGATAGCAACATATTCCGATCATCGGACGGCGTCGCGCGAGACACGGTGACGTCGTGAGTCGGACATCGTGGACCTTTTCCCTCGGTACCATGAGCCCGTAGTCACGAGTACGAGCGGCGGTATACCGCAGAGGATGTGAGGCAACTGGCACCCGAAGGAATCGAGCGTCGACCGATCGCAGTGTGCGTCGTCGGAGCCGGCACGATCGGACAGACCGTGATCGACGCTCTGCGCGACGACACGGTGCCGGGTGTGAGCCTCGCGGCCGTGCTCACCTCACGAAGCAGTACAGAGGAGACCGACGCTGCGTTCGACACCGCCGACGTCGTGGTGGAAGCAGCCACCGTCGACGCAGCCCGCACCCTGCTGCCCGACGCGGTGCAACGCGGTAAGGACATCGTCGTCTGCTCATGCGGTGTCTTCGCCGAGCGCGGCTTCGATGCGGGATCGTTCGCGGCAGGACCAGGACGTGTGCTGCTCCCGACGGGCGCGATCGGTGGCTTCGACATTCTGGCCTCGGCGGCACGAGCAGGCACACGCGACGCCCGCCTGACTCACACCACGATCAAACGACCCAGTGCTCTCGGCATCGAAGAAGGTCTGGACGCGAAACGTGAGGTGTTCCGAGGATCCGCCAGAGAAGCAGCACTGACCTTCCCTCGAACTTCGAACTCGTCGGTGGCTCTCGCGTTCGCGACGCTCGGGCTCGATCGGGTCGAGGTGGTGGTCTTTGCCGACCCGGATGCCACCAGCACACGTCACATAGTGAAGTGGGAGTCACCGCTCGGCCGATACGAGTTGATGTTCGAGAACTCGATCGACCCGGCGTCGGACGGGCGCACCTCCGCGATCACTGCCTGGTCGGTGGTCGAGGTTCTTGCGGCCCTGCCGCGGGGAATCGGGTCAGGTGCGGTCGTGCTGGGGACTCCTCGGAGAAAGTAGCGCGCTCCGAAGTGGCCCGATGCCTTCACCTGAAGGACATTGTCGCTTTCGCGTGTTTGACGAAGAATTTCGGGACCAAAGTCCTCACCGGGTGGTCCGAACCGTAACGGCTTCTGTCACATTCGTGTTTCCTGATGGTTCTCCAGGTAGCGGCAGATGAACCAGTGCTGTACACAGTGTGAAACAACACATTTCGCAGGTGAAGGTGTAACTCCCTACCGGGAGTGGCTATTCGGTTTCACCTGACCTACTCGCACCCTGGAGCAGCCTGTGACGACATCATCGCCTTCCGACCGACCGGCGCGGGTACTTTTCCTCGGCACTCCCTCCGATGCCGTCGCACTCGACCGGTGGAGAGAACTGCAGGAGAGCCTCGATCTCGCAGGCATCGAGACCATCACTGCCTTCGAAGGCGAAGTGGATTACGCGATCCTCACCGAGGACATCCTCGACGGCTACTGCACTACCGCCGAAGCACTCACCCTTCAGAAGCTCCGGGCTCGAGGGGTCACGTGCGCAAGCACATGCGCCGGCCCCGAGCAGATCCTTGCAGCGCTGGCCGAAGCCTCCGCCGACGTTGCTTCGGTCGTGCCGATCTCGGCAGCCAGGGGACACACTTACGGAGGGGCTGTACGCAGCGCGGTCTGACCCTCCAGAACGACGTCGTGCGCGTCGGTGGATACCCACCGACGCGCACGACTCGTTTGTTCAGCCTCAACCCTGGGATACGGCGTCCACCATTGAGGTGGGCCGTCGAGCCTTCACGTAGCTCGATTCCATCGACGCCTCGTACCACAGGCGATCCAGGCACCGTCAAAGTTGCTGCTGTCCGCCCTCGGCGCGGCAGGCTCAGCCGGCGTCCCGCCACTGCTCGTCGTCGTCCCGGTGGAGCGATGGCGGGGCCTCGCGTTTGTCGCGGGCGCGGATGACACGGCCGAAGACGATCGCGACGGTCACCGATACGGCGAGCCACCCGACGATCAGCCAGAAAACCCAGTTCACATACCGAACAACGTATCGAGTCGCCGATTTGTTACTGCCGGGTAAGGAAGTCACCTGCAGATTCACCCGTTCGCATGACACTGTTCGGATTACACGGAGCTCGCATCATTCACTCGAAGAAGCCAGCCGGCCCGGTCCGTCTGCTGGCGGACGATCCTAGCCGACGACCTCAACCATGCGAGCGGGGAACCTTTCGGCACAACCCCAGGGAGCCGAGCTGCATCACGGCCCACAGGAACCAACCCTTGGGGATGCACTGGTGGGGAGGGGACCCCATTCCCTCCCCACCAGCGCTAATTCGGAGCTGTCAAGCAGCAGGCAAGTGAGGTCGGATTCGTTCTAGCAGGTAAGGCGCTAGAGACCTGGAATACGTAGCGGTGATGTGACCGCCAGTGTCACGTGCGACCACGACGTTGCCGATGACAGCCGGACACCAACCGTGGCTGCAGTACAGATCGGTCATATCGACCACTGCAGCGTCAGCGATAGCGTTCGCGGCAGTGACCAGGTTGTCTGCTTTTTCGGTAGCGCTGGATATTGGTGTGCCGCATTGAGCGATGTCGTCGCTATCCGCTCCGAACCGCGTCATGCAGGAAATGACGTCTTCGGAGATTGACGGGTTGTCAGCGATCGCAACGACTTTGCTGCCGCGCTCGATCACCGGGGTCCAGGCCGCGTGGAAGGCCTCGACATCTCCATACTTTCGAGAGGCGGTCGTGAGGATTAGGTCGTAAGGATCGCCCGCGAGCAGTTCTTCTTGAATGCTGGCCATGACGGAGCCGCAGTTGTCCGTGGGTCTGATCTCCCACTGACAGTCGTAGCCCACGAACGCCCGAAGGCTCCAATTTTCTGTGACTACGAACTGGCTGAGTGCCGGCAGCAGCATTGCGGCATGGGAGTCTCCGATGAGCGCTACACGCAGCGCGTCGTCCTTGGTGGAGCCGATACGGCAGGTCGGCATGGGGCCGTCCTTCTGGCGCCAGCAGGAATATGCGCCCTGTGTGTCCTTCGCGAAGGTATCCAGGCGAGGGGTCAACGAATCCAGGTTCACCGACGGATCACACTGCGCTTTGTTGACCATTGCTGCCGCACCGAAACACGGGTCGGCATTCTCGATCGACTCCTCCACACCGGCGACGTAGAGCGACTCATACTGTTCACCTGCGCGATTGGTTCGATCCGAGAGCTGAATCAGCATCGCGCTGGCGACCACAACAGCCGCCGTGATGAATCCAGTAGTCCGCCAGAAAGACGGGGTAAGCTCCACTTCCGACGTTCTCACCCGGACCGACGTAGGCCTCTCAAGCCACTTGGAACGACGAATCGGGTCCTCGAAGTACGTGAACGACACGTGAGCGAGGACGAGGGCGGCGATCGCAGCAACCACGAAGTAGACAGTGTCTTCCGGCATGACCGCAGCAAGCACCACGATGACCGGCCAGTGCCACAAGTACAGCGAGTAGGAGGTGCGACCGAAGTACAGCGCCACACGGTTAGTGAGCATCGGAACGCCCCGGACCTGTGAGCCGTGGAACGCGGCAACGACAAGTGCAGTGGACAAGACGGGAAGCGCTGCACCCGGCGCCGGGAACTGAGTCTCGGACGTGATGACGAACAGTGACGCGATAACACCGGCCAGCCCGATGTACGCAAGCACCGGACGTATCGGGTCCGGGAGCTTCATCAGTACCGGACCAGCGATGGCGAGAAGCGCGCCGACTCCGAGTTCCCACACTCGGGTGAAGGTTGAGAAGTACGCCGACGTGGGCTCATTGGAGCTTTGCAGCATGGCCCATATGAATGATGTCGCAACCATGGTGAACATTGCTGCGCCCAGCGCACCTTGCCGTATGGAGCTGCGCTTGCGTCGATGCGACCTGCGGGTGATCCAAAACAGGCCGAGAAGAACCACGGGCCACACGAAGTAGAACTGCTCTTCTACCGACAGAGACCAGTAGTGCTGGATGGGCGAAGGTGGAAGGCCTTCTTGGAAGTAGTCGGTACCGACTTGTTCGAACCGCCAGTTCGCGGCGAATGCCGCGGCCCAGAGAGCGTCAACCAAGGTTTCCTTCGCTCGGGTGGCAGGAAATGTGATGTACGCCGCGAGGACAGTAACGGTCAGGACGAGCAATGCGGCCGGGATGATTC